>JBJKRG010000277.1:0-28719 GCA_046704805.1 Gemmatimonadaceae bacterium | reverse complement strand
GCCCCGCGCGGATGCTCCGCGCGGGGCAGCGGCGACGCGTGACGGCCCTCACCACCGGGCTCGACACGCTGACGGCGGCCGAGCGCCGGCGGCTGGCCGACGGTGTAGCGATCCTCGAGCGGCTGCTCGGCGAGCGCCGGTAAAGGCCGTCCATCCGACTTTCCAGAACGGCCGGGGTTGCAAAAGAAGTTAGGCGAACCTAATTATTGTTTTCGTTCGTCCATACCTTCGTCCTTCCGTCCATTCCGCCCCGTGGCCGACCGCCCCACCGAACCCGACCGCCCTGCGACTCCGCCCGCCCCCGCGGCGGGCGCCGAACGGCCGACGCCGAGCCGAACCACGCGGATCGGCCGTGGCCGCAACGGCTCGACCGGCGGTGAGCTGTCACTGGAAGGGATCCATGGCAGCGTGGCGGTGCCCAGCCAGACCGAAGGATTCTGGCGTCAGATGCTCGCCTACTTCGGCCCGGCGATCCTCGTCAGCGTGGCGTACATGGACCCGGGCAACTGGGGCACCGACCTCCAGGGCGGTGCCCAGTTCAAGTACGGCCTGCTGTGGGTGGTCGCCCTGGCGAGCATCATGGCGATCTTCCTCCAGGTGATCGCGGCGCGGGTGGGCGTGGTCACGGGCCGCGACCTCGCCCAGTGCTGCTACGACTGGTACCCGAAGTGGACGCGCGTGCCCAACTGGCTGCTCGCGGAAGTCGCGATCATCGCCACGGATCTGGCGGAAGTGCTCGGCAGCGCGGTGGCCCTGAATCTCCTGTTCCACATCCCGCTGCTCTGGGCCGTGGTCATCACGGGCACGGACGTGCTCCTGCTGCTGGCGCTGCAGCGGTTCGGGATGCGCACCATCGAGGCGGTGGTGGGGGTGCTGGTCGGCACGATCGCCATCTGCTACTTCCTCGAGATCTTCGTGCTGCCGCAGACCCAGCCCAGCTTCGCCGAAATGGGGCGGGCGCTGATCTCGCCGTCGCTCGGGTCGCCGGCCATGGCGTACGTCGCCATCGGGATCATCGGGGCGACGGTGATGCCGCACGTCCTGTACCTCCACCCAGCGCTCGTGCAGAGCCGCCGGTTCCAGAAGGACGAGGCGTCGATCCGGAACGCGATCCGCTTCAACACCATCGACGCCAGCGTCAACCTCTCGGTCGCTTTCCTGGTGAACGCCGCGATCCTGGTGCTGGCCGCGATCGTGTTCTACGGAAAGTCGAGCGTGACCGTGGCCGGCGGCGGGACGGTGGCGCTGAACGAATCGACCGACTGGATCCGCGCGGCCTACCTGACGCTGGCTCCCCTGCTCGGCACGGTCGCCGCGAGCACGCTGTTCGCCGTTGCCTTGCTGGCCAGCGGCCAGAGTGCGACGATTGTCGGAACGCTGGCGGGGCAGGTGGTGATGGAAGGCTTCATGCGGTGGCGGATCTCGCCGGCCACGCGGCGTCTCATCACGCGTTCGCTGGCCATCGTGCCGACGGTTATCTTCATCGCCGTCCGCGGGGCCGGGAACGTGAACGATCTTCTGGTGCTGAGCCAGGTGGTGCTGGCCCTGCAATTGCCGTTCGCCATGTACCCGCTGTTGCACTTCGCCAGCTCGCGCAAGCGGATGGGCAAGTGGCGACTGGGCTGGTTCCTCCTCGCTGCCGGGTGGGGATCGGCGCTGCTGATCACGGCGTTCGACTTCTACGGGCTGCCCGCCGCGGTACGACAGGCGCTGCAGGTGATCGTCGGCCACTGACGCACGAAGGAACGGCATGTACACGAAGATCCTCGTGACCCTGGATGCGACGCCCACCGACCGGGCGATCATCGATCACGTCATCCCGCTCGCCCGGATGGCGAACAGCCGGGTGGTGCTGCTTCACGTGGCCACCGGGTGGGCGGCCCGTACGTACGGGCGCGACGCCGTCAGCCCCGAGATCACCGAGGACACCGCCTATCTACAGAAGGTGCGCGGCGAATTCGAGGCGGCGGGGATCGAGACCGAGGCCGAGCTGGCCTACGGCGATCCCGTCACGGAGATCGTGGAGTGGGTGGAGGAGCGGGGGTGTGATCTGGTGGCGATGAGCACGCACGGCCACCGCTTCCTGGCCGATCTCTTCTTCGGCGTGACGGCGATGCGGGTGCAGCACCGGGTGCGCGTGCCCGTCCTGCTGCTGCGGGCGAAGTGACGCGCCGCCGATGCAACGGGCCGGCCGGCGGGAAGGCGCGGTGAGCCCCGATCGGGCGGGCGCCCCGCTCACGGGGCCGGTGGAGGACTACCTCAAGGCGATCTACGAGCTGGAGCGCAGCGGGGATGCAGCGGGAACGAAGGAGATCGCCCGGGCGCTGCACATCGCGCCGGCGTCGGTGAGCGGCATGGTACGGCGGCTGGCCGAACAGGGGCTCATCGCCCACGAGCGCTACCGCGGTGTGCGGCTCACGGCGAAGGGGCGCCGGGCCGCGCTGCGCACGCTGCGGCGCCACCGCGTGATCGAGGCGTACCTGGCCGAAGCGCTCGGCTACCCGTGGGACCGGGTGCACGACGAAGCGGAGCTGCTGGAGCACGCGGCGTCGGACGAGCTGGTGGACCGCATGGCCGCCGCCATCGGGGAGCCCGCCACCGATCCCCACGGCGCCCCGATCCCCACCCGCGAAGGGGCCATGGACGAACGCCGGCTCGCCTCGCTGGACGATCTGGCGCCCGGCACCGAAGCGCGGATCCAGCGGGTGGAGGACGACGACCCCGAACGCCTGCGCTATCTGGGCGGGCTGGGCATCCGGCCGGGCGCGCGCATCCGCGTCGTGGAGCGGGCGCCCTACGGCGGACCGATCACGCTGCGCGTGGCGCGCACCGAGCGGCACGTCGGGTCGGAGCTGGCGCGGCACGTGCTCGTGATTCCCCCGCCCGGGATAACTTTCACGCATGTTGCTGCCGCTCGCGCTCCTGCTGGCGACTCCGGTCGTGCCGCGTCCCGTTCGGGGCGCGGCGCCACCGCCGGCCGCCCGGCACACGGCGGCTCCTGCCGCCGCCGCCCTCCGCACCATCGCGATTGACGACCGGCTGGCTGCCGACGGGCATCTGGCCGTCGGTGATACCCTCCTGCTGCGTGCCACACCCACCGGCGCCGCCGACACCGTGGTCGTGGGCGCGGTCTTCCGCCGCAACGCCGACCCCTCCGAGGTGGCGCGCGACGATTACCGGGTGCTCATGCACCTCGGCCAACTCGAGTCGCTGATCGGATACGGCGACCGCGTGGACCGCTTCGCGGTGGGCACGCGCGACTCGGCGGCCACCGACCGCGCCGCGGCCATCATCAACGACGCGGCGTTCGGGTTCCAGGCCTACCGGTCCCGCGACATCGCCGTCGAGACCTCGCAGACCTTTCTCGTCGTCAGCCGGTTCCACCGGGCCATCGGCGTGATCACGATCGTCGCCAGCGCCGTGTTCCTGCTCTGCATCATGCTGCTGAAGGTGGACGAGCGCCGGCGCGACGTGGCGGCCCTGCGGTTGATGGGCATCTCGGCGGCGACGGTGCTCCGGTCGATCGTGCTGGAGGCGACGCTGGTGGCCGCGTCGGGGAGCCTGCTCGGCGTGGGCATCGGGATGGCCTCGTCGGCGCTGGTGAACGAGCACTACCGCGGCGTCTACCGCACGCCGCTGGCCTTCTCCATCGTCACGCCCGGCGTCGTGGGGTTCGCCGTGGCGCTGTCGCTGGTGCTGGGCGTGGCCGCGGGATTCTTCGCCGGACGGCGGCTCACGCGCGTGAATCCCCTCGTGCTGTTCGGACGGTGACGGCGTGCTGCTGACGCTCGTTCGCGCTTCGCTCCAGGGACACCGGATGCGCACGGCCCTGGCGGTGGCCGGCGTGGCCGTGTCGGCGGCACTGCTGCTCGACATGGTGATGCTGTCCAGCGGCATGCGCGAGTCGTTCCGCACGCTCCTCGAATCGCACGGCTTCGAGCTGCGGCTCACGCCGCGGGGCACGCTGCCCTTCGACACCGAGGCGACGATCGACAGCGCCGGCGTGCTGATCGCCCGCCTGCACGCCAATCCCGACGTGACGACGGTGAGCCCGGTACTGGGCGGGCAGGTGCACGTGCAGACGGCGCACGGCAGCGTGACGGCGGTGGCCATCGGCATCGATCCGGCGGTGCAGGGAGACTACGACCTGCGCCGCGGCCGCGATATCGCGGCGCCCGACCAGATGGTGGCCAGCTCGGCGTTCCTCCGCGCCATCGGCGCCCGCGTGGGGGACACCCTGCAGGTGGCCGGGGGCTACGACGCGCAGATGCGCACGCTGACCGGCGTGCGGCGGCTCGTGGTCGCCGGCGTGGCCCACTTCGTGTATCTGCCCTCCAACCCCCGCGCGGTGGCGATGCCGCTGGCCACGCTGCGTGCCATGACCGGCGCGCGCGGTGAGCCGGTGTCGCTCATCATGCTGCGATTGCGCCGCACGGCCGACGCGGCCGCGGTGGCCCGCTGGGTGGAGCGCACGATGCCGAACGTGACGCCCATCTCGACGGCCGCGGCGATGCAGCAGGTGGACCAGCGGTTGAGCTACTTCCGGCAGCTCGCGTTCATCCTCGGCTCGGTGAGTCTCACGGTGGGACTCCTGCTCGTGACGACGCTCGTGACGGTGTCGGTGAACGAACGGCTGGGCGAGATCGCCGTGATGCGTGCAATCGGCGTCCGCACGGCGTCGATCGTGGCACAGGTGCTGGCCGAAGGGGTGGTGATCATGCTCGCCGGATCGACCCTCGGGTTGGGGATCGGGCTGGTGACCGCGCACTACCTGAACGGCATTCTCTCCGCATTTCCGGGGCTGCCGGCGGCGATCGATTTCTTCCTGTTCGAGCCGCGCGACGCGTGGGTGTCGCTGGGGCTCCTGGCCGGGTGCGGTGTGCTGGCCGGCGTCTATCCGGCCTGGCGGGGGGCGTCGCTTCCCGTGGCCGCGACGCTGCGTGAGGAGGCCGTGGCATGAGCGACCGCCCCCTGGTGCTCGACGCGCGGGACCTGCAGCGCGACTACCCGATGGGCGATGCCCCGGTGCACGCGCTGCGCGGCGTCTCGCTTGCGGTGGCCCCGGGCGAGTACGTGGCCATTGCCGGGCCGTCGGGATGCGGCAAATCGACGCTGCTCAACCTGCTCGGCGCCATCGACCGGCCCGATGCCGGCACGGTGCGCATTCAGGGCGAGCGCGTCGACCGGCTCTCCGACCGCTCGCGCACGCGCTTCCGCCTGCTCACCATCGGCTTCGTGTTCCAGCGGTTCTACCTGATGCCGGCGCTGACGGCCGGCGAGAATGTGGAGCTGCCGATGGCCGAGGCGGGTGTGCGCAAGGCGGAGCGCCGGGAGCGCGTCCGCGAGCTGCTGGCGTACGTGGGGCTGGAGACCCGTGCCGCGCACCGTCCCTCGCAGCTTTCGGGCGGCGAGCAGCAGCGGGTGGCCATCGCGAGAGCGCTCGCCAACCGGCCGGCGCTGCTGCTCTGCGACGAACCCACCGGTGAGCTCGACGCGCACACCGGCGCCGAGATGATCGCGCTGTTCGACCGCCTCAACGGCGACGGCACGACGATCGTCGTCGTCACGCACGACGACGAGCTGGCCGCGGCCGCCCGCCGCGTGGTGCACATGCGCGACGGGGCCGTCGTGTCGGACCGGACGGTGCGCTGAGCCGTGCTGGGCCTGCTCTCGTTCCGGCATCTGCTGCAGCGCCCATGGCGCACGCTGTTCCTGCTCGTGGGCTACGCGCTGGGCGTGGCGGTGATGGTCGTGCTGCTCTCCATCGGCACGGCGATGCTGACCCAGGCGCGGCAGGAGCGGCTGGTGGGCGGCGGGCAGATCACGGTGCTCCCCGAAGGCATCGACGTGGAGGTGATGAAGACGGGGGGCATCGGCGGCATGTTCCTGTCCATCGACCACGCGCGGTTCATCGACCGGCAGATCCTGGCATCGCGGCGGCTGGCCCCGGAAGTCACCGCCGTGGCGCCGCAGATCGTCGGGAAGCTCGCCTATCTCACGCTGCCCGACGGCCGTGAGCAGCCGGTGCTGGCGAGCGGACAGATCCCGACGCAGAACGCCGCGGTGGGAGCGGGGGCGACGATCCTCGCCGGGCGCTGGCACGACGACGCGCTCGACCACCGCTGGATGAACCCGACGCCCTTCGAGTTGCGCAACGAGATCGACCACTTCCACCGTCCGCCACCGGCGGTGGCCGGCAATCCGTCGTGGGCCGAATGGGACTACTTCAACGTCGTCTCGAAGGACGGGCGCCGCTGGGCGTTCATCTCGTTCATCGTCGCCGGCGCCGTGGACCATGGTCGGTGGGGCGGACAGGTGCTGATCACGCTGCACGCGCAGGGACGGGTGGCACGCCGGTTCGTGGCCGACGTACCGTCGTCGGGGGTCCGCTTCTCCACCCACGATGCGAACCTGCGCGTCGGCGCGTCGTCGGTGACGGTGCTCCCCGACGGCGACTATCGCCTGCACGCGGTGGCGCGCGAGACCGGAACCGGCGCGCCCCTCACCCTGAACCTCACGGTGTCACCGGAACCCGGCGCCTATTTCCCCGGTGCCTCGGTGTCCACCGACTCCCTGGTGTCGGGCTACGTCGTGCCGGCGCTGCGCGCCGAGGCCACGGGTTCGATCTGCGTGCGCGGTGCGTGCGAGCGATACCGCGGCGTTCAGGCGTACCACGATCACAACTGGGGGGTGTGGCACGGCGTGAGCTGGGAGTGGGGCGCCGGGCGCGCCGGCGATCTCGGCATCCTGTACGGCCGGGTGCAGGAGCGGCACCAGACGCTGCGTCCACTCTTCGTGTATCTGACCGACTCGCTCGGTTTCCTCGCCGTGTTCCGGCCGAAGACGATCGTGTACACGGACGGGCGGACCATCGACGTGGACGGCCGGCGGCTCGCGGTGCCGTCGCGCGGCGTGATGACCGACGTGCGCGGCGACGACTCGTTGCGCGTGGTGATCACCGTGGAGGACGCCGCGGGGACCGACACGCGGCGGTCGGCGGGCGCGCCGGGGGGTGCGCGGGCGGCGCGCGCCCTGGAACATCCGTACTTCATTCAGATGAAGGGCCGGATTCACGTGACGGGGCGCGTGCACGGCCGGCGGATCGATGGAACGGGGACGGGCTTCTTCGAGACATACCGATGAGCGCTTGACGCGCTGTGCGGGCTCGCGCCAATTGAGGCCATGGCGGGCACCATTCATCTCGGCACGCAGGGGTGGAACTACGACGCCTGGGTCGGGCCGTTCTACCCGGCGAAGACGCGACCTGCGGATTACCTGACCGTCTACGCGCGCGCCTTCGACAGCGTCGAGGTGGACTCCACGTTCTACGCCGTTCCGTCGGCGAAGACGGTGCGGGGGTGGGCACGGCGCACGCCGGCGGAGTTCCGGTTTGCCCTCAAGATGCCGCAGGAGGTGACGCACGAGCACCGGCTGCGCGACTGTGCCGACGTGGCGGCGGCATTCTTCGACCGCGTGCGGGAGCTGGAGGAGAAGCTGGGGCCGGTGCTGCTGCAGTTCGCCCCGGACTTCACACCCGCCGAGCTGCCCGCCCTCGCCGAGTTCCTGCCCACGCTCCCGGGCGACATCCGGTTCGCGGTCGAATTCCGGCACCGCGGCTGGATCTACGACGGCGTTCTCGCGCTGCTCGCGGAACACGGTGTGGCACTCACGCTCACCGACGGAAAGTGGATTCCGCGGAAGCAGATGCTGGGTCTCGCGGAGCGCGCAACGGCGGACTTCACCTACATCCGCTGGCTGGGAAGTCGCGAGATCGTGGACTTCTCCCGCGTGCAGATGGACCGTACCCGCGACCTCGAAGCGTGGGCGGAGGTGGTCCAGCGGCTCGAGCGCGACGGCCGGACGATCTACGGGTATTTCAACAACCACTTCTCGGGGCACAGCCCGGCCTCGGTCCGCGATCTGCAGCGGATGCTGCACCTGAGCCCGGTGGATCCGGAACAGCTCGGCGAGCAGATGACGCTGTTCTGAGACGACGGCGAACGGCGAACCGTGAACGTCCAACGGTGAACAGTCAGCAGTGGGCCGTGCCACCGCCGACGCTGCCAAGGCGCTAGTTTAGCGACATGTCACGACGCATCATCGTGTTCTCGCTCTTCGCCCTCGCGCTGACCGCGCTGTTCACGCGTCTGGGCTTCTGGCAGATGAGCCGCCTGCACGAGCGCCAGGCGCTGAACGTCTACAAGCGGTCGCGGCTCGACTCGACGGCGGTGCCCTTCTTCTCGCTCCCGGCGGACAGCGCCCGGACCCAGTACCGGCGGGTTTCCGTGGTGGGGACGCCCGACTTCGCGCACGAGTTCTACGAATCGGACGTGTCGCGCAGCGGCTCGCCGGGTGTGTACGTGCTCACGCCGATCCGGATCGCGGGGCACGATACGGCGGTACTGGTGAACCGGGGCTGGGTGTACGCACCGGACGCGTCGACCATCGATCCCGCGAAATGGCATGCGCCCGACAGCACCTTCGAGGGATACGTCGCGGAATTTCAGCGCCCGTACAATCGGCCGCCCGAGCCACGGCACCTGCGGAGCGTCAACTACGCGCAGATCTCGGCGGGCCTGCCCTATCCGATCGCCGACACGTATGTCGTGGCGCTGGGCAAGGACACCGTGATTCCCGGCGTCCCGCTCCGGATCACCCCTCCGCCGCTCGACGAGGGACCGTTCCGCAGCTATGCGATCCAGTGGTTCGCCTTTGCGCTGATCTCGATCGGCGGGGCGACGTTCGTGGCGCTCAAGGATCACGAGGCGCGCCGTGCGGCGCGGCAGCGCGGGCCGCAGGCCGATAGCGACTGACGGGCGGCGCCGCCCGGCCGCGTGAGGAGCGCGGCCTGCGCCTGTACGACGATGTGGGGAGCGGCCCGGGGGCCGCCGGTCTCACGCGACGGAGGCCGTGTAGCCCTCGTCGGCGATCGCTTCCTCGATCTGGTCGATCGTCGCCAGGGCGGGATCGCGGTGAATCGTGGCCGATCCGATCTGGACGTCGTCCACCTGCACCCCGGGCGTCTTCGACAGCCGGTTCGTCACGGCATGCACGCAGTGTTCGCACGACATGCCTTCGATTTTCAGCCTGACCTGCTCCATCGTCTGCTCCGGTTGAGCCTACCCGTAAAGCTAAAACGGCGTCACGGGCGCCGTGCAGCCGGCCGGGGCCGGGCCGGGCTCCGGCGGGCCCTACTCCGCGAATCCGCGGCGCAGCTGCAGAAGCACCACCGCCGAGGCGATGAGGACACCGCCCCCCAGGGTAGAGAGCGTCAGCCGCTGGCGGAGCACCACCGAGCCGAGCAACGCGGTCCAGAAGGGCTCGATGGTGGACACGATGGCGGTGCGCACGGGGCCGAGCACGCGCAGTCCGCGCAGGAACGCGATGATGGCGATGGCGGTGGACCAGACGGCGAGCCCCCCGATCGCGGCCCAGGCCGAGATCGACAGGTGCACCGTGACGCGGTTCGTGAGCAGGTCCAGCGCGAACAGGAAGATGCCGGTGCCGGCCACCGAATACACGGCGGCGATCGATTCCGAGAGCTGCTCCTGGTAGTAGCCGATGAGCGGGATGTACATCGCGTAGGCGAGGGCGGCGACGAGGGCGAGAACGACGCCGATCGGGCGGAGGGAGCCGACGGCGGGAGCACCGACCATCACGCCGATGCCGGTGAGCGAGAGCGCCAGCGCGAGCAGCCGCACCGGGGTCAGCCGTTCGGAGCCGCGGACGGCGGCCAGCACCGCCACCCAGGCCGGATACGTATAGAAGAGGAAGCTCAGCGGCGCGGCCGGGATGTAGTCGAGCGCCCGGAGACTCACGAAGGCGATGAACGCCTGCGCGCCGCCGGCGAGCACCATCACGGGGAGCAGCCGTCGCACGGGGGCGCGGAGCGATGCGAGACTGCCGGCGGCCAGCGCCAGCAGGACGGCGCCGACGATGTAGCGCCACGAGAGGGTGTTCAGCAGCGACGCGCCGGAGCGCTCCGCAAGCGAGGTGAGGATCGGGATGGCGCCGAAGCCGGTGGCGCTGACGACGATGAATCCGGTCGCCCGCCAGCTCTGCGCCCGCGTCGGCGCCGCTGAGGCACTCACGGCCATCGGCGGCCCGAGCAGAGCCGGGGGAGGCGCCGCACTAGGCTTTGAGGAGCGTGCCCCGCAGCACGATCTGCGCGACGGTGAAGAAGATCACCAGTCCGGTGACGTCCACCATGGTCGCCACGAACGGGGCCGACGAGTTGGCCGGATCGAACCCCAGCCGCTTCATCACGAAGGGAAGCATCGCCCCGGCGAACGAGCCCCACGTCACGATCCCGATGAGCGCGAGCCCGACCGTCAACGCGATCAGGAAGTAGTGGACGCCGTAGTAGTAGAATCCCACCTTCTGCCACAGCGTGATGCGGATGATGCCGAGGATGCACAGTCCGGCGCCCATCGCCATGCCGGTGGGAATCTCGCGCAGCGCCACCCGCCACCAGTCGCGCAGCCGGATCTCGCCGATCGCCATCGCCCGGATGATCAGCGACGTGGCCTGCGAGCCGGAGTTGCCCCCCGAGCTCATGACCAGCGGGATGAACAGCGCCAGCGCGACCACCTTCTGGATGTCGCCGGCGAAATGACCCATCGCGCTGGCCGTGAGCATCTCGCTGAGGAACAGGAAGCTGAGCCAGCCGCCGCGCTTCCACACCATGCGCCAGAAGCCGATCGACATGTACGGCTCGTCCAGCGCTTCCATGCCGCCCAGCTTCTGGATGTCCTCGGTCTGCTCTTCCTGGATCGCGTCGATGACGTCGTCCACCGTGACCACGCCGAGCAGGCGGCGGCTCTCGTCCACGACGGGGACGGCCACGAGGTCGTAGTTGGAGATCTCGCGGGCCACCTCTTCGCGGTCGGCGTTCGCGGGGACCGTGACGACCTCGGTCCAGGCGACGTCGCCGACCCTGGCGCCCTCGGGGGCGGCGAGCAGCTCGCGGAGCGACAGCACGCCGGACAGTCGGCCCGCGTCGTCGTTCACGTAGATCTGATACATCGCCTCGCGGCGTCCACTGCGCGCGATGGTGCGCACGCCCGCCAGCGCGGCCTCGACGGTCATCGACGCCGGCACGGAGACGAACTCCGTGGTCATCAGGCCGCCGGCGGTATCGGGCTCGTAGGCCAGCAGGCGCTCGGTCTCTCGCCGTGCGTCGGTGGGGATCTCGGCGAGGATTTCCTCGGCGTGCTCCTCCTCGATGTCCTCCAGCGTGTCGGCGCGGTCGTCGGGCGTCATCTCCGAGACGAGGGCGGCGGCCTGGCGGGCCGACATCGCTTCGAGGACGTCGGCGCGCACCTCCTCGTCGAGGTATTCGAGCACGTCGGCGGCGCGCTGCGGCGGGAGCGCGGCGAGCAGGGCCGGCAGCTTCTCCACCGGCAGCAGCTCGGCCACGTCGGCGAGGTCGGCGGCGTGCAGCTCCTCGGTCTCGGCCGCCACCGCCGTCGGTGAATCGTCGAGCAGGGCGAGGATGTCGGGTGCGAGGAGGGCCGCGACCGGCCGGTCTTCCGGAGTGTACTGAGGTGGCGTCATGGCCCGGCCTCCCTGGAACGCACAGGGCGTCTTGTCGGCGACGAACGTGAGCGGGGACGGCTCGTCCCGCGCAGGGATCCCTTCGGAACGGCGCGCGTCAAGTTAGGCCCGCCCTGCGTCCCGGACAAGGCGGAAGCGGCACGCCGCCGGTCACACTTGCGTTACCGAGGCGAGTTCTGCACGCACCCCGGGAACACTTTCCCGGTCGGGGGGTTGTACTGGACGAACTTCTGCGCACGGCCGCGGCCTATCGGTCGAACCGGGAGTTCGAGGGAGAAGGGGAACGATCCGCGAGGGGTACGCACCGGGAAGGGGGCGTACCCCTCGCATTCGTTGCGGGGTCGAGCGCGAGCCCCGCCTCTACAGCAACCGCCGCCGCTCCTCGATCACGTCGCCCACGTCGTACCCCGCCACGGCCACCGCGGCGCGCAGAGCGGCCTCGGTGGCCCGGCCGTCGTGCTCGATCACCGCTCCGCCGACCGTGACCTCGGCATGGGCGATCCCCTCGACGGCGGTGAGCGCCGTGAACACGGCCGTGACGCAGTGCGGTCCGCGCATGCCGGGGATGACGAGTCGGGTGAACATCCACCCGAAGATATCGCGAGGCGTGTTCCGTTGACGCATCCCGCCGCGGCCGCGAACTTCCGGGCGCCCTCACCCACCGCTCATGACCTCTGTCGCATTTCTGGGACTCGGTGCCATCGGCCGCCCGATGGCCCGCCGCGTGGCCGACGCCGACTTCGACCTGACCGTGTGGAACCGCACACCCGACCGTGCACAGGCGTTCGCCGCCGAAACGGGCGCGCGGGCCGCCGCCACGCCCGCCGCCGCCGTCCGCGGTGCCGCCTTTGTCGTCACCTGTCTCTCCACCTCGGCGAACGTGGCCTCGTTGCTCGACGGGCCCGAGGGGCTGCTCGCCGGCATCGACCACGGGGCGGTCTTCGTCGACTGTACGTCGGGCGACCCGTCGACGTCGGCGCGGATCGCCGAGCGGCTCGCCGAACGCGACGTCGCGTTCATCGATGCGCCGGTGAGCGGGGGCACGAGCGGCGCCGAGAAGGGGACACTCACCGTGATGGTGGGGGGCGCCGCGGAGACCCTCGAGCGAGCGCGGCCGGTGCTGGAGGCGTTCGGAAATAAGATCGTCCATTGCGGCGGCGTCGGGGCGGGCGACGCCGTGAAGGCGATGAACAACGCGATGCTGGCCGTGCACGTGTGGTCCACTGGCGAGTGCCTGGCCGCGTTGGCCGCGGCCGGCGTCGATCCGACGGTGGCGCTCGACGTCGTGAACGCGTCGAGCGGGCGCTCGAACGCGTCGCAGAACCTCTTCCCCGAACGGGTGCTCTCCCGCGCCTTTCCCCGCACCTTCCGGCTGGCGCTGCTCGACAAGGACGTCGGCATCGCCGCCCAGGTGGCGCGCGAGCAGAAGATCTCCTCCCCCCTGCTGCAGCTCACCGCCGAGCTGTTCCGCATGGCGCACGGCGAGCTGGGCGAGGAGGCCGATCACGTGGAGGCGGTCAAGGTGATCGAGCGCCTGGCCGGCGCCGAGATCAAGTGAGCCACCGCGCCTGATGCCGAGCAGGGCCGAGCAGCACACCGTCGCCGGCGTGGAGGAGATCCGGGCGCGCTTTCCCGCGCTGCGCCGGATCCACGACGGCCATCCGGTGGCGTACTTCGACGGCCCCGGGGGCACCCAGGTGCCGCAAACCGTCGCCGACGCCGTCTCGGATTATCTGCTGCACCACAACGCCAACACCCACTGGGCGTACCCCACCAGCGAGGAGACCGACGCACTGATTGCCGACGCGCGCGTGGCGCTGGCCGAGTTCCTGAACGGTCGTCCGGACGAGATCGCCTTCGGCCAGAACATGACCTCGCTCACCTTCCATCTGGCCCGGGGCCTGGGACGGGCCTGGGGGCCCGGCGACGAGATCGTGGTGACCGAGCTGGACCACCATGCCAACGTCGCGCCGTGGCGGGCCCTGGCCGCCGAGCGTGGCGTCACGGTGCGCACCGTGCGGATGCGTTCGGAGGACGGCACGCTCGACGCGGACGACCTCGAGCGGCAGGTCACCGCGAAGACCCGGCTCGTGGCCATCGGTGCAGCGTCGAACGCACTCGGGACGATCAACGGGGTTCGGGCGGCGGCGGCACTCGCGCACGCGTACGGAGCGCTGGCCTTCGTCGACGCCGTCCACTATGCGCCGCACGAGCTGGTGGACGTGGAGACTCTGGACTGTGACTTCCTGGCCTGCTCCGCGTACAAGTTCTACGGTCCGCACATCGGCGTCTTGTGGGGACGCCGCGCCCTGATCGAGGCGGCGGACGTGCCGCGGCTCGATCCGGCGCCGCAGGACTCCCCGGAGCGGCTGGAGACGGGCACGCAGAACCACGAGGGCATCGTGGGCGCCGCGGCCGCCGTGGACTTCCTCGCCGGGCTGGCGTCCCCGGACACGCCGGGCGGCCGCCGGGGCGCGCTCGGGGCCGTCTACGCCGAGCTGCACCGGCGCGGCGCGGTCCTGCTCGAAGCCTTGTGGAACGGATTGAGCGCCGTCCCCGGGCTCACGCTCTTCGGGCCGCCGCCCGGGATGCCTCGCACGCCGACGCTGTCGTTCGTGCTGAAGGGCCGGTCGACCACCGAGATCGCGCGGCTGCTGGCGGCGCACGGACTGTTCGTGTCGAACGGCGACTTCTACGCGGCGACCGTGATCGAGCGGCTCGGACAGGCGCCCGACGGGGTGGTGAGGGTCGGGGCGGGGTGCTACACGACGGAGGAGGAGGTTGCACGCGTGGTGGAAGCGCTGGGGGAGATGGCGGGGTAGGGACCGGTTTCCCGGGGTTCCGGTCATGCGTTTCATCGGCCCTGCGTCCCATCGGTCTTGCGTCCTTTAGGCCCTGCGCCGTTTCGGCCCTGCGCAGTATCTTGATGCCGATGCTTCGCCGACTCCTCCCGGTCCTGCTGCTCGCCGCCTGTGCCACCCCCCGCGTCTCGACGCCCCCCACGGCCGAGTTCCTGCTCGTGGCCGGCGACTCCACGTACTGGGTGACCAGCGGACCACGCGGCGTACAGGTGCGCGGCTCCCCCATCGTGCTGGCGCGGTACGAAGGCCGCTTCCACGAGCTCTACGTGGCCGACGACGACAACTCGTACTACGACGCGCTGCTCGTGGGGCAGCTCGTGTTCACCCGGGATCTCATCACCGACGACTCGGTCTCCGTGTTCTCCGATACGCTGGTGGGCCGGATCTCGCACGCGTATGCCAGCGCGCATCCCGACGACCAGCCACTGGGCCCGAACGATCCCATCGTGGACCGGCCCGACGTCGTCGCGACCTCCGACGTGACGCTGCTCGGCGTGCAGGGCCCGTATCTCTCCATCGAATACCATGCCGACACGCACACCCGGCGCCAGACCGCCTTCCACACCACCTGGCGTTCGGTGATCGACCTGCGCCTGGGACGGCCGATCGGCGTGCAGCGCCTGGTCGGTGATTCGGCGGGCCGCGCCCTCGTGGCCGAAGCCCGCCGGGCGTACGACGCCGTGCTGGATTCGGTGCGTTCGGAGGCGTCCGGCCTGGGGGCCGCGGTGCCGATCGTCCTCTCCGAAGTACGGTTCGATCCGCGCAGCTTCTCGCTGGAGGACGTGGACGGCCGTCCGGCCGTGGCGTTCGCCGGGCGCATCTCCGGCCGGCGCGATGGCCAGGGCACGCTCCCGCTCCCGCCCATCGCCATCGACTCGGCGGCGTGGTGGTCCGCCGTGCAACCCACCCTGCCGATCCGCGCAGACGGTGACACCGTGCGCTGGGTGCGGCCAGGCTACACGGTGCTGGCGCTCACCGATACCGTCGACAGCGTGGCCCGGGTCGCGCTGGTGGACAGTGCCCGGCACGCCTGGCCCGTGGCCACGGTGCACCTGCCGCTGCGCCGTTCCTACTGGCTCGACCATCCGCCGATCGACTCCACGACCCGCCGTGCGCTGGCCCGAGCGTTCAACGACGCCGTCCTCTACGATCCCAACATGCGCGTCGCCACCGTGCGGCATGCGCGCCAGCCTCGGCGTGCCCGGGCCGGCGCGCTCCTGTCCACGCTCCTCCGTCCCGTCGTCGGGCACGCGCCGCGGCGGCACTTCCGGATCCGATGACTCCTTCAGAGCGCCCGATCAAGACCGTCAGCGAAAGCCGCCACGAATCGTCACAATTGATGATGCCGCAGGACGCGAACAACCTCGGCCACGTGTTCGGCGGCGTCGTGCTCTCCATGATGGACAAGACCGGGGCGATCGCAGCGCTGCGTCACTGCCGGACGTCGGTGGTGACCGCCTCGATCGACCGGTTGGACTTTCGTGAGCCGATTCATCTGGGCGAGCTGCTCGTGATGAAGGCCAGCGTGAACTACGTGGGTCGTACGTCCATGGAGGTCGGTGTGCGCGTCGAAGCCGAGAATCTGTTCAGCGGCGTCCGCCGGCACACGAATTCCTGTTACATGACCTTCGTCGCGGTGGATGCGGACGGACATCCGGTGCCCGTACCGGCGCTCAAGCCCGAGAGCGCGACGGAGTTGCGGCGCTACCGGGCGGCCGAGGCGCGCCGGCGCCGGCGGCTCGAGGAACGAGAGGCGGAACGCCGCCAGGACGAGGGCTAGCGAAAGTTCAGGGATTGCCGCGTTGTCGAGGGCCCGCCTTTGGGAGTATACTCAGGGCATGAAGCATTTCACCGTGGACCAGGCCAACGCCACGCTCCCACTCGTGCGCAAGATCGTCGCCGACGTCGTGCGTGAGCACGCCGACTGGCGGGAGAAGATCCTCGAGCTGGACCTCGCGGCGTCGAGCGCGCAGGCCGGGGACGAGGTCGGGAATACCGAGGAACTCGAACGACAGGTGCAGGAGCGCGCGCGCGAGATCGCAGGGTTCCAGCGCGAGCTGGACGCCCTCGGCATCGAGCTCAAGGATCCGCGCCTGGGCCTCGTGGACTTTCCGAGCGAGCTCAACGGACGCCCGATCCTGCTCTGCTGGCGGCTCGGGGAGCCGGAGATCCAGTACTGGCACGAGGTGGACGGCGGATTCTCCGGTCGCCAGCCGCTGGCGCCGTCCCTGGTCGGCTGATCCCCACTCCGCGTTCGAACCCCTCTTCCCCTGAAGACGCAGATGCTCACCTACAGTGCGCCGGACGGCATCGAGTACACCGTTCAGGTGGCGGTGCCGGCGGCCAGCAATGCCGTCGTCTACTTCCGGCATCCCGATCCGCGACACACGCGGCTGGACCGGTACAACTGGTATCTCAGCCAGGGCCCCGAGGCCCGCAGCGTGACCGGACGGCTGGACCCGAAGCTCGTGGAGCAGTCCCTCGATCAGCAGACGTTGGCTCAACTGTTCCGGCGCTCGATGCTGGTGTCGCGTCCCAGCCTGATCGACAACGAGTGGCGCTCGGCCGCCTCACACGTCGGGCGCGACTGACCCTGCGCCCGCGTCGCGGTACGGCACGTCGATCTCCAGGCCGTCGCGGCCGATCACGACGTCGCTGAACACTTCCTTCGCCTCGCGCAGCAGGTCCGACGGATCGCGCGAGTAGCGCGCCGAGAGGTGCGTGAGGACGAGGCGTCGCACGCCGGCCCGGGCGGCGATCTCCGCCGCCTCGCGCGCGGTCGAGTGCCCGGTCTCGCGGGCCCGCTCCGCTTCCTCGTCGGCGAAGGTCGCCTCGTGCAGCAGGAGGTCGGCGTCCCGCGCCATCTCCAGCGTCGCGTCACACGGGCGCGTGTCGCCGGTGACGACCACTTTCCGCCCCGGTCGCGGTGCGCCCACCAGCTCGGCGGGCTCGACCACGCGCCCGTCGTCGAGCGTCACGGGGCGCCCGCGGTGGATCTCCCCCCACAGCGGACCCTCCGGGATGCCAAGCGCACGGGCCCGGTCCGGATTGAAGCGTCCCTTCCGCATCGCCTCCTCGAGCGCGTAGCCCATGGACGACGCGGGACCGTGGTCCACCGCGAAGGGGATGATGCCGAAGTCGCGGTACTCGACGCGCTGCATCGGCTCCAGCTCCACGATCTCGACCGGGAAGGTGATGCGATCGACGCCGAATTCCTTGGCCCGCTTGAGATGCCGGGCGCCGCCCTTCGGTCCCAGCAGGCGCATCGGCTCCGTACGTCCCTGGAGGGCCATCGTGCGCATCAGCCCGATCACGCCGATCACGTGATCGGCGTGGAAGTGGGTGAAGTAGATGTCGCGGAGCGCGAACGACACCCCGTAGCGCATCATCTGGCGCTGCGTGCCCTCGCCGCAGTCGAACATGATCGTCTGGCCCTCGCGCACGAGCACGGCGGAGGAGACGTTGCGCTCGACGGTGGGGCGGGACGCGGACGTGCCGAGGAGGCCGAGGGAGAGCGACATGGGAGGGCAATATAAGACGGTGAAACGGGGAGGCCGTGAGGCCGTCGGGCGGTGAAGCCGTGCAGCGGTGAGGCCGGCGTGGGATTCAGGGGCGGCCCCTGGCGAGCACCCCGCGCCAGCGCTCCTCGTCGATGTTGCCCCCGCTGACGATGGCCGCCGCGGGGAACTCCAGGGTGGTCTTCCCGAACAGCACGGCACCGGTGGCGACGGCACCGGCACCTTCGACCCTGAGATCGTGGGCTTCGTGCAGCCAGGCGATCGTGCGGCCGATCTCGTCCTCGGTGAGCAGGACGATGTCGTCCAGCGCGTGACGCCCGATGTCCAGTGCCGCGTCGTCGATCTGGCCGGCCAGTCCGTCGGCGAGCGTCGGCGTCACCGGGATCTCGACCACCCGGTTCGCGGCCAGGGACCGCGTCATGGCGGCCGTCTGGTCGCTCTGCGCGCCGACGATCCGCACGGACGGGGCTTCACGGCGCAGCAGGGACGCGCACCCGCCGAGCAGCCCCCCGCCCCCCACGCAGACGACGAGCGTGCGGAGATCCGGCAGCTCGTCGAATATCTCCAGCGCCACCGTCCCCTGGCCGGCAAGGAGCATGTCGCCCAGGCACGGGTTGATGAAGCTCATGCCGTGTGTCTCGCCGTGTGCGATGGCGGCCACCATCGCGGCGTCGTAATCGGGTTGGGCGTCGTCGAGCGCGGCCCCGAGGGCGCGGATCCCCGACTTCTTTACCTCGGGCGCCGTGGCCGGCACGAAGATCGTGGCCGCGATGCCCAGCGCGTTCGCGGCGTATGCCACGCCGAGCCCATGGTTCCCGGCCGACGACGCGACCACGCCGCGTTTCCTCGCGGCCTCCGGCAGGGTGGCGAGCGCGTTGAGTGCGCCCCGCAGCTTGAACGATCCGGTGACCTGGCGGTTCTCGAGCTTGAGGTGGACCTCGCCGCCGGCAATGCGCGAGAGGGGCTCGCTCCTGAGCAGCGGCGTTCGCACCGCGTGGCCCGCGATCCGACCGGCGGCCCGGTGTACTTCCTCGGCGCGGAGTTCGCTGAACATGGGGGGCATCCTACGGGGCCCCGCCGAACCCAGCAAGGGCGGAGGCCGGGCAGGATTAGTCCGGACGCGAGTCGCTGAACTCGCTTTGCCGCAATCCGTTACGGATGCTGCCCCTGGTGCGTCTGCTTGACTGAAGGGGGGCTGCGGACTAGGTTTCGGTCAGTCGAGCGGCCCCGCACGCGGGGCCGTTCGAGCAGCAACCCGGGTGCGAACGGGCAGCGGCATCTCACCGGCGTCTCGGGCCTTTCGGGGCTGTAGCTCAGCTGGGAGAGCGCTGCAATCGCACTGCAGAGGTCAGGGGTTCGATCCCCCTCAGCTCCATCGACGTACAACAAAATTGCCCGCCGCCGTTCGGTAGGACGGAGAGTTCCAATGACGGCGCGCGCGGCAAACGACGATACGACGCCGCGGACAGAGTCCGCGGCGTTCTGTGTTTTCAGGGGATGGACTCGGCGGGCAACCAAGCGTTCGCCGTGAGCGGTTGGCAGTCTGCCGTCACCGCCAACCGCCCGCCGCCGACCGCCAACCGAGATCGCCCTATCGCGCGCTAATTCTCCGCCGCCAATTCCTTCCCGAAGTCGGAGCGCATGGCGAGGAAGATGCGGCCGAAATAGCTGAGTTCCTCCTTCTCGACCTCACCGTTCTGCTCCATGACCACGCGCGAGACGAGCCCGCCGATGAACCGCATGATCGGACTCTCGTGCACCTCGGCGTGTGACGTGCGCGTGAGGATGGTCTGAGCCCCGACCGTGTCGCGCACGGCCACCTGGTACCACATGCCGTTGCCCTCGAACGGCCGCTTGAGCGACGAGCCGAGCAGGGCCGCGGCCGCGGGCGGCAGCTCCCAGTCGGGCTCCTTGTTGAACCGGATCGTCCACGACCGCATGTGCGCGGAACGCCCGATCACGAAATCGCCGGTGAAATGGTGGACGCCCACGGTGAAGAACATGATCCGGGTCGAGAACGAGCCGGAGGCCGTGAGTGAATCCGGCATGGGCATCTCCCCTCCGGCAAGGGGCAGGAATTCGTGCCCCAGCACCCGTGCGCGGACCACGACCGGTCCGGCGTGCGACCTCGCCTTGAAGTACGCGTTGCCGGAGTGATCGGACAGCGTGAAATCGTAGTCCGTATTGTCCACGTACTTCGACATGTAATTCGAGAAGGCGGGATAGGCGGGCTTGAGGCGGTCCGGGTGGAGCGTGAAGTGCACGGTGATCAGCGACGAGCCGTCGGGCTGGGGGGTGACGACCAGCGAGTCCATGGAGAAGAGCTGCGACAGCACGGCGCTCGTCTGCGGGAACGCGCCCAGGTAGTCGGCGCGGATGGTGTCGGTGCGATGGTCGGCACCGGAGGTGAACCAGGCCACCATCCCGTCGGCGACGTCGCGGGCCTTGATCGTACCGAGGGCGATGTCGGCGTTGGTGTCCCACGAGTAGTCGTGCGCGTCGAGCTTGCGGAGCACGATCTGATGGCTCGCCTCGCCGAGCTTGGTGGGGTAGGGAGCCGAGGCCACGATGTCCTGCTCGGTGATGTTCTGCGCCGTGGGGTACTCGATGATGTCGACACGGCGCGTGACCGAGTCGGGGCGCACGGGCCAGAGCAGGGTGTCGTTGAAGATCCGCGACGGGACCAGCGCATTCCCGGCGAGCGCATCGCTGACGTAGTTGTAGCGGGCGGTATGGTGGACGTTCCCGTACCGATCGAAGAGAGCCGTGAGGGCGTCTTCGACGCGTTGGCGTCCACCGGGCGGCGTTCCGGCGAACGGGCGGACGGCCTCCTGGCAGCCGGCAAGGGCAGCGAGCGTGGCGAGCGCAGCGGCGGCGCGGAGGGGCCGCGCGAAACGGTGACGTCGGATGCGCGTAAGTGGCGATGCAGACAGCACTAAGCCCACCCGCGATGCGACCGGAACAGGGTTGCCTTTGGCACAACCGAAAACTAACTTTGGTGGCCCCGACGCGCAGTCCGAGACGCAGGCGTGGAGGGGTTGATGCCCCTTGGTGTAATTGGCAACACGCCTGACTCTGGATCAGGAGAGTCCTGGTTCGATCCCAGGAGGGGCAACTTCAAGCGACCCAACCAGTTCGGTTGGGTCGCTTTTTTGCGTTTTGGGGGTGGTGCCCCAGATTGGTCCCTGAACTCCACATAGAGGACCAGTCGGCATGTCTTCACCAGAACCGTCGACGCCAAAGCCGCCGTCCATGCTGCGCCAACTCCGGTTGTACTACGACGAGCAAGGAATTGGTGCCGCCGACTTCCACTGCAAGCATCGTGATGCTTGCAGTGCCGGGCACCCAGACTTTGTCCAGGCCAAAGAGGCCTACGTTGGAAGCGGCTACGAGCGGCATGAGTTGCCGCGGCTCTTGTTCGTATCGCTAGATGCCGGGTCGAGCGACTCGCTGTCCGATCGCAGCTTGGAGGGGGTCCGCGAGGGCGAAAAGAACATGGAGGTTCAGAAGCTCAAAAAGGGGCAGCACTGGTACCGAACTCACGAGATGGCGCGTTGCTTCCTGAAGAGGTTTCGGTCTGAGTTGTCCGTGAGTGAGGCGAGAGACTACTTCGCGCATACGAATAGCGCCAAGTGCTGTACGAACAATCCACATCACCGCCAGGCTGCAGGTATTCTCTTCTTGAACTGTCGAGAGTTCATCGGGGGAGAAGTTCTTCGTCTAAAGCCCGACATCCTGATAACACAGGGCGCCAAAGCCCGAGAGGCGATCTTAGCAGCGGCGACGATTCTACCAGCTGTGGATGCCGTCGATCCTGTGGGGCGTGCGTATCGAGCGCTGTTGGTGGAAGGACGGTCTGTCCCTTGGTTCCATACATACCACCCCCGATACTTCGGGGGGTTCAACCAACAACGACGAAACGATTTTGAAACTTGGGCTGACATCGCCGCGAAGGTTGTGCGCTGGCCGCTAGGACGGATGTCCTCCTGAGAGTTCTCCGCCCGGGGACCTTCACAAGGCTGAGCGTTAAGAGTGCCTTCGTGGCACTCTGGGGAGCATCCCGGAAATTCGGGCCGACATTCTACTCTTCTCTTGTCCGAGGGCCTGAGTATGCGCGCAAGCAAAGGTAGCCAAAAGTGGCTGCAAATTGGCGTGAACGAACGCCCTGAGGTGTTGGATCGGGCGATCATCGCGGCGGCGGGCATCGACCCGTCTACGTCGATCACCTGGCTGTCACCGCTGGCCGATGAGCAATACGTCGAGTACCGCGACGACGAGTTCATCAAGCACCTGGGAGTTGATCTCACAAAGCGAAGCCTGACCAGCTACTGGCCGAGTCGGGGTCCCGTGTGGGACGGATTGGCAAAGACGTCAGGTGGAGAGGCCCTCCTCGTAGAAGCCAAGGCGCACATCGCCGAAATGGTATCGCCTGCCTCCAAGGCATCACCCGCGTCCCTGGCCAAGATCAATCGGGCCCTTGAGGAAACTCGGCAGGCCCTTGCTCCGCGCAGCAGAGTATCGTGGTCTGAGACGTTCTACCAGTACACCAATCGGCTGGCACATCTCTATCTCCTTCGATCAGTCAACCGGCGGCCAGCGCGAATGATCTTCCTCTATTTTGTCGGCGATCAGGAGATGGATGGCCCGCAGTCAAGGGAGGAATGGGAGGGGGCAATCAAGGTGACCGAAGTCTACCTTGGCCTTGGCCGCCACAAGCTGAGGCAGTTCGTCCATCACGTGTTTGTGGACGTCGGTGACCTGCGTTAAGGGCCTCTAATTCTGGCAGTCCACGGCTTGCGAACGCAGCGCACGACGTCCATTGTCGTCGGATGCAGCGAGGCTTGGTTCTCAAGACGATCCGCGACTCAAACTCACTTTCAATGCCCCTCAACTACGTAAGGCCGGAGCGAGTGTCACTTAGAGGACATCCGACGCTCAACGAGAAATGGCTTCAAGACCGCATAGCCGACGACCCGGGGATACTGGGTCTTGGCGACCTAGTCCTTAAGGACCAAGAACGCACGCAGCCAAGAGCAGGCCGCCTGGATCTGTTGCTCCAAGACGCAGAAAGCAATCGGCGGTACGAAGTGGAGATTCAGCTTGGAGCGACCGACGAATCTCACGTTATCCGCACCGTCGAGTATTGGGATATCGAATGACGTGACCCGCTGAAGTTGATCTGGTTATACTGTCCCGGCCAGCCACGCAGGAGGGCCGGGAGATGCGGAAGAGTCGCTGTACGGAGACTCAGATCGTCGGCATGTTGCAGGAGGTCGCGGCTTGGCTGCTACCTGCGACAGATCGTCTCTCCGCACGCGGGCATCAGTGATAGATCAGCCCGTTCGGCCATTTCGGACGCCGATCCCTGGAAGGGGGTTCACATGTGGAGAGTCAGTCTCGCTGCGGCGATTGTGATCACCTCGATGGCACCCGCCCTAAACGCGCAGACGGTCCCAGCGACCATCCGCGAGGCCGAAGCTGAAGGGGCTGCCCGCGCCCACGAGTCTGCCGAGGTACCCAGCCAGTCCTATTTCGTCGATTCGCGGTTCGCTGGAACTGCTCAGAGGCGCTGCGTATCGGACGCGGCGTATCCCGTGTTTCCGAATGGCTCGTTGCGCTCCGGTGACTTTATCGTTCGCGGTGCGTGGGGAGGGCCGCTGGGATTTCAGGCTGGCAAAGAGAAGAAGGTTCTGTGGGTTCCATTGCACGGGTCTCCGTCCCGGGAAAGTCCGCTCGTGCTTCGTGCGGCTCGCATCGGAAACCCGGGTGATTCCGTCCGCTCCCACGTCGACGGTCTGGTGCACGGCGGCGGACGGCCTGAGCCGTTGTACGGTTACCCGAGCGAAGTGTCGTTCCCGACCGCGGGCCAATGGCTCGTCGTCGCGACGGCAGGCAACGACTGGGGATGCTTTGTGTTCGAGGTCGAGCCGCCCAGCGGTAGCAACTAGCCGATCGGACCGCACCTCGGCCCAACCGAATCGCCCCGGCATTCCCGGAGGCTCCATTCCGTGAGAGATTGGAGCCATGAGCAGGCCAGGTCGGAATTCCCAGATGGTGCGGTCGCGGGTGGTCCGGAAGCGCGTCGGCGAGGCTTGCCTTTGGCTTCCTGAGGCTGCCGCCCCTCGGAGCACGACGTGAGCAGCTTCGTGTGGATGAAGGTCCTCGAGTCGTCGCCGGAGCGGTACGACCGCGGCATCCACCGCCTGTCCAGGGGACGGATCGACGACGTGTACCGGCGCATCGCCGACCGCGTCGCCGGCCCCGGGCGGACCGTCCTCGACATCGGCTGTGGCACCGGGGGCGTCTCGCTGGCCTGCGCCGCCCGGGGCGCCCGGGTCTTCGGCATCGATCGCGACGCCGGAATGCTCGAGGTCGCGCGGACCAAGCCTGTGGCCGGCGACGGGACGATCACCTTCCTCCAACTGGCCGCCGCGGAAATCGAGGACCGCTTTCCCGAGAAGACCTTCGACGCGGTGGTTTCCTGCCTCGCCTTCTCCGAGCTGTCGCCTGAGCAGCGGACCTACGCCTTGAAGATCGCCCGCACGCGTCTTCGCCCCGGCGGAGAGCTGCTCATCGCCGACGAGGTGGCACCGAGAAGCGGGTTGCGCCGGGCCTGGTACCATGCGCGCCGGGCACCACTCGCCGCTCTCACGTACGTTCTCACCCAGACCACGACCCGTCCGGTCGAGGGTCTCGCCGACGCCATACGGGCCGCGGGCTTCGGCGACGTCACCGAGACACGCATCTGGAACGATACCTTCGTCCTCGTCCACGGTGTGCGGAGAGAGGGTGCGCGCGCGACGTCCCGCGCCGAGGAGGCGTCATGAGACTCCGGGCCGTGCCCGCATACATCCGGGACACCGTGCTTCGCATGCTGCCGCACCGTGCGCGCACCGGCCTGCGCCGGGTGGGCCACCCGGGGCGCGACGCGCCGGTGCTCGTCACCGGGAACTTCACCCTCACCGTGCGCCGGCTCCTCGACGTCCTGCGACACCGGGACGCGTTCCTGCTCGTCGCCGACAGCCGGGGCATCAACGTCTGGTGCGCCGCGGGCGGCGGCCATCTCACGCACCACGACGTCATCTCGGCCATCCGCACCTCGGGTGTCGGCGACGAGGTGGACGACAAGGAAATCATCCTCCCGCAGCTCGCCGCCACCGGCGTCGAACGACAGAAGGTCACCGAAGCCACGGGTTTCAAGACCCGCTGGGGCCCGCCGCGCCTCGAGGACCTCCCCGCGTTCCTCGACCGGGGACGCCGGGTGCACAATGACGAGCGGAGGATGCGCTTCCCGCTCTGGGAGCGCATGGAGATGGCGGCGATGTGGGGTGTCCCCATGCTCGTCATCGAGGGGCTGATCGTCGCCTCACTGGCTGGCCGTACGATTCTCGCCGGCGTCGCGGCATCGATGCTCACCATCGTGATCGGAGTATTCGCCCTCCTCCCCTGGTTGAGGGTTGGGCCGGGCCGGCGGTGGCCGACCCTCGCCGGCTTCGCCGTCCTCGGCGCCGCGGTTGCCTCGGCGGCCCTGGCACTCCTCGGGCAGCTCACGCCAGGATCGATGATCTGGGTCGGTGCCTCGAGCCTCGTCTCGGCGGCCGTGCTCTCCGTGGACCTGGAGGGCACCACCCCCTGGTACGGGAGCTATATCAACACCTTCCACAACCCGGCGTCCGTGAACCTCGTCGAGGACAAATGCTCGGGCGCCGCCGATTGCGTCCAGGTCTGCCCCAGCGACGTCCTCCAGATGGACGGGAAGCGCCGCAAAGTCGTCATCGCCCGCCCGGAGCAATGCATTCAGTGCGGGGCCTGCGTGGTCCAGTGCCCGGAGAGCGCGCTGCGCTTCCGCTATGCCGACGGCTCGGTGGTGGAGGCGGAGACCATTCGCCGGACCAGGATGAACATGGTGGGCAAGCGCACGGTGCACGTGCCCGACTGACGATCCCCCAATGATCGAGATTCTCCACACCCACGATGCGGCGCAGGCGGAGCTGGTGCGCACGGCGCTCCAATCCGCAGGGATCCACGTCGAATCGCTCGACGACAATTTCGACCCGTTCCTGGGGAATCACGTCCTGGCCGTCAGCGAAGCCGATGCGCCACGCGCGATCGCCATCCGGCGCAAGATCGAGCACGCGGGGACCACGACGCCAACCACGCCCTCGCCGGCTCGCAAGATCGTGTTCGCCGCATTCATGATCGCGATCGCGGTCTGGGCATATCTGGTCTGGCGCACGCATTAGGAATTCCGAACCGGTCCGGCGGCGCCGCCTTCCCACCCGGCGGGGGCCGTCCGTTCGATCGGCTCCGGAAGCGTCCGACCGGGTCCCGCTTGCGGCCGTTTCCGGGGGACCCTACACTGGGGCCCGTCCTGCTGTCCGCAGAGGTCTCACGACGGCGAGTCCGGCTGCCCTGGCGCAGCCGACGCTCGGGAGGGTGACGCGATGCGCATGACACCGGCCGTTGCAGCGATGGTGGGTTCCTTCCTGCTCGCTCCCCGCATGGATGTGCCGCTCCACCGGCTCGTGGCGCCGAAGGACGCCTGCGCGCTGCTCACGCAGGCCGAAGTGAGCGCCGAGCTCGGCATCCAGATGGGTCCCGGGGCGCATATCGTGAAAGGCTTCCCGCTGCAGTGCAGCTGGCGCCTACCGGGTCAGACTGGGGACGTGCCGACCGGGAAATTCGTGATGCTGGCCATCGAGACGACGATGCGCTTCCAGTACGAGACGCAGCCGATGAAGGGGAGGATCACGCAGTCGCTGCCCGGCGTCGGCGACGAGGCCGTGTATGTCGGAACCGCCGGGTTCAGCCCCGCCCTGAGCGTGAAGAAGGGCGACGCGGCATTCCAGATTCACGTGCTCGGCTTCCCGGACGCTCAGGTCAAGGCGAAGGAGAAGGCGCTGGCGCTCAAGGCCGTTTCGAGGCTCTGACACCGCGGTTTGTCCCGGGCACGCGCAGCGCCGTTCCCGCGGCGCGGCGCCTGCCCGACGCCGGCACGATCTCCCCATTCCAACCTCTCCCGCGCCTCGGATGTCCCAACCCATCGGCGGGTGAGGCGGACGACTGAAACTCTCATTCCGGGGGAGGCGTACGACGGGCATGCGATACCTGCGCCGGATTTCTGCGTTTCACGTCCTGGTGGTCGTGATGCTGGCGGTGGGCGTCGGGGCCACCACGGCCATCTTCTCGGTCGTGAGCGGCGTACTCCTGCGGCCGCTCCCATTTCCGGATCCGCAGCAACTGGTGCTCGTGGGCGAGCGGGTGCCCCAGAACCAGCAGTTGTCGACGAGGTTCCAGTTCTTCGATACCCCGTCGGCGATTCTGGCGTGGCAGGAGCAGGCGAGCGATTTTCAGTCGATCGCGGCGCTACAGCGAACGTCGTTCACCCTCGCCGGGAAGGGCACGCCGCGCGTGCTCGACGGCGTGCGGGTGACGCCGAATTTCTTCGACGTGCTCCAGGCCAAACCGGAGCTGGGACGGGTCTTCGCGCCGGCGGATGCCGCCGACAGCAGCCATCCGATGGTGGTCACCGACGCCCTCTGGCGCTCGGCATTCGATGCCGACCCCGGGATCATCGGGAGGACGGTGGGGACACCGGGGCACGAAGCGCGCGTGATCGGCGTGTTGCCTGCCGACGCCCGCATCGGAGGCAGCGAGCTGGGCCCGATGGTAGCCGGCAGGTCGACCGAGTTCTTCGTCCCCTTCGCATTCGGACCCCATTTCGGCGGGGACCTGAAATCGGTCTGGGGGAACTTCAACTACACGGCGATCGGGCGACTGAAACCGGGGGTGACGGTCCGACAGGCGCTGGCACAGCTCAACGTGATCCAGACCAACCTGGCGGCCAACGCGCCGACCAGGGCGCCGGGCATGACGCTGGAGGGAGAGATCACGCCGGTGCTCGACTACGCCACGCAGACCTCACGGCAGGGGCTGTGGCTGCTGCTGGCGGCGGTCGGCGCCGTGTTGCTGATCATCAGCGTGAACCTCGGCGGACTCTGGGTGAGCCGGATCGCCGACCGGCGCCGGGATTGGGCCATCCGGATGGCGCTTGGCGCGGAACCAGGGCGGCTGGCGCGGCACGTGCTGGGAGAGGGATTGGTCCTCGGTCTGGTGGGCGGAGCGCTCGGAATGGCGTGCGCGGCGGCGGGGCTGCGTGCACTCCTGTCGCTTGCGCCGGCGGACATTCCCCGCCTGAGCCAGGTGCACGTCGATTGGCGGGTCCTCGCCGTCGGACTCCTGCTCTCGGCGGCGACTGGATTGCTCACCGGACTCGTTCCGGCGCTGCGCGTGGGGCGAGGCAACCCGCAAGACGCGATGACGGCAGGTGGCCGTGCGTCGACCGTGGGGCCGGCAAGCGTGCGCTCGCGGCAGGGACTGATCGGATTGCAGGCCGCGCTCTCGACGCTGCTGGTCGCCACGGCCGGGCTGCTCGGCTTCAGCCTCTACCAACTGATGACCAGGTCAGCCGGATTCTCGAGTGCACATGCGGTCGAGGCCAGCGTGGTCACCTGGAGCTACGGCGGTGCCGAACGCGACCGGATTCTGCAACAGATCAGCGATGCGGTGGAGGCCATTCCCGGCGTGCGTGCGGCGGGACTGACGTCGCACCTTCCGTTGCAGGGCGAGACCTGGATCGACGAGGCGGGGGTACCGGGCAAGGAGTATCCGCCGGCTCGAGCACCCAGCGTGAACGTGCGCTTCATCGGTGGAGACTACTTCTCGGCGATGGGGATTCCGCTGGTCGCGGGACGGAACTTCCGCGAGAGCGACCGGCCCGCCGG
>JBJKRG010000276.1:0-4598 GCA_046704805.1 Gemmatimonadaceae bacterium | reverse complement strand
TGGCGCGACGCGGTGGACGGGCTCCGGAACGTCGTGCTGTTCGCCGGCCTCGGCGCGGTCTGGGTCGCCACATCGGTCTCGGGGAAGCTGCGCTCGGAGATCCGGAAGGCGACGGTGGTCGGCTTCTATCTCAGCCTGACGGTCGAGAGCGTGCAGGTGTTCTCGCCCAGCCGCACGGCAAGCATCATCGACCTCTCCACGAACACCTTCGGCGCCTTCCTCGGCGCGATCGTCCTTGCCTGGCTCATTGCCGACGTCGGCCAGTGGAAGGGAAAGCGCTCGTACCTCGGCATTCCGGCGATCCTCCCGGCGGGCGCCTATCTGCTCGCCGTGCTGTGCGAGGCGCTCACGCCGCTCTTCCGCAACAATCAGTTCGGGTACATGCCGGGCGGCCCGATGGCCTGGGAGCGCTTCGCGCTGCTCCGGTCGCTGCCGCTCTCCATCTACTGGATCTCGATCACCGACTTCCTGCTGGTCGCGCCGGCGGGATTCCTGACCGTCATGATGCTGAGCGAGCGGGAAGCCGCCGACCGCTGGCGCGCGGCCGCGGTGCTCGGCGCCGCGCTCATGATCGCCTGCGAGGCCTTCCACGGCTTCATCCGGCTGCCCATCCGCTGGGAGGCGGCCGCGGTGAACGCCATCGCCTGGGCATTCGGAGCCTGGGCGGCCCACCGGTGGCTCCCCGTGCTCTCGCGCACGCTGCGCGGCGCCGTGCGCGCCCGCGCCGCGCTCGTCAGCTACGCGGTGCTCCTGGTGCTCTGGGGATGGCGCCCCTTCTATCCCGCGCTCAGCCTCTCGGCGATCACCGCGCAGTTCACCGCCGCGCACCTGATCCCGCTGCAGGCGCTCTCCAGCCGGCTCGACGTGTTCAGCGCCCTGCACGTGGGCCAGCAGTTCTTCCTGTATTTCCCCCTGGGCTGCCTCCTGGCGGTCTGGCCACTGCGCCTGCGAGGCCGCTGGGCGCACCTCTGGCCCGGCGTGTTCCTCGTGGTGGGCATCGAGCTGGGGCACATCGTGGTCGCCGCGCGGTTCATGGACGTGACCAACGCGCTGATCGCGTTCGCCGGGCTCGGGCTGGGCTGGCTGCTGGTCCGGCGCGTCGGCTTCCGGCCCTACGGCGCGGCCATGTAGTCAGTCGCGGCGCGCCAACCGCGCTTCGCACGCCATGGCCCGCGCCAGCAGCAGTTCCCGCTCTCTCGCGTTCGACGTCATCGACGCCGCCCGTTCGAATTCGGCACCGGCCTCGCGGAACCGGCCGAGCTTGAACAGCAGGTCGCCGCGCACGCTCGGCAGCAGGTGATAGCGCGCCAGCGCCGGATCGTCGACGATCGCGTTCACGATCGCCAAGCCCTCCGCCGGACCGAAGGCCATCGAGTACGCGACGGCACGGTTCAGCTCGACCACGGGCGACGGCGCGAGCTGCGCCAGCGCGTCGTAGAGCGCCGTGATCTGCGTCCACTCCGTGGCGTCCGGCGTGAGCGCGCGGGCGTGGCACGCCGCGATGGCCGCCTGCAGCGTGTACGGGCCGAGCGGGACGCCCGCGGCGATCGCCCGGTCCAGCGCCGCCAGGCCGCGCGAGATCAGGATGCGATCCCACCGGCTGCGGTCCTGGTCCATCAGCAGGATCGGCTCGCCCGAGGGGCCCACGCGGGCGCGCAGCCGCGACGCCTGGATCTCCAGCAGCGCGACGAGCCCGTGGACCTCCGGCTCCGCGGGCGCCAGCTCCGCCAGGATGCGGGCCAGCCGCAGCGCATCCTCGCACAGGGCGGGGCGCACCCAGTCGTCGCCGGCGGTTGCCGAGTAGCCCTCGTTGAAGATCAGATAGATGACCTCCAGCACCGACTCGAGTCGCGCCGCCAGCTCCGGACCCCGCGGCACCTCGAATGGCACGCGGGCGGCCGCGAGCGTGCGCTTGGCGCGCACGATCCGCTGCTGCACGGTCGGCACCGTGGCCAGGAACCCGCGGGCGATCTCCTCGGTGGTGAGTCCGCCGAGCAGCCGCAGCGTCAGCGTCACGCGCGACTCGACCGGCAGCACGGGATGGCACGCGGTGAAGATGAGGCGCAGCAGGTCGTCGCCGATCTCGTCGTCGAGCGCATCGTCGAGCGCCGATTCGACGTCCCTGCGTGCCTCCATCTCGCGCTTCCACTCGGCGTGCTTCCGGTCGCGCATCGCGCGGCGCCTCAGACGGTCGATGGCCCGGCGCTTGCCCGCCGACATGAGCCACGCCCCCGGATTGTCCGGGAGGCCGGATTCGGGCCACTGCTCCAGTGCCGCCACCAACGCGTCCTGCGCGCAGTCCTCGCCGAGTCCGACGTCGCCCACCATCCGCGCCAGCCGCGCGATGACACGCGGCCCCTCGATGCGCCAGACGGCATCGATGGCGCGGTACGTGGGCGAGTCGGTCACGCGATCAGCTTCCCAGGGGCTGGTCCGCGATCGGCCGCACCACCGAGCGGCCGTCGCCGGCGATCTCCACGTACCGCCTGCTCCAGTCCACGAGCTGCTCGTGGGTGTCGAAGCGCATCACGGCGTAGCCGCCGATCACTTCCTTGGCCTCGGTGTACGGCCCGTCCTTCACCGTGACCTTTCCCTGCTTCCTGGTGACCACGGTGGCGGGCGCGTTCGGATTCCACCCACCGGTATCCAGGAGAACGCCCGCCTTCGCCGCTTCCTGAATGAACGCGCCCATCTTCTGCATCATCTCCGGGTCGGGGGCGCTGATGTTGCCGTCCGGGTACCACAGTGCCAGCACTCGCATGATGTCTGCTCCCGTCGTTGAGTTCAGCCCTGACCGCCGGCCGCCGCCTGGACGTCGGCCGGAAAGTCCCCCATCTCCATGACCTGGCGGATTTCGATGATGTCACCGTCGAGCATCGGCGCGCGCCGCGCCCACTCGATCGCTTCGTCGCGCGACTTGACCTGGATCATCCAGAATCCGCCCACCATCTCCTTCGATTCGGCGAAGGGACCGTCCTTCACACTCGGTTTGCCGCCGGTAAAGCGCACCCGGGCGGCCTTCGCCGGCGGCGCGAGCCCGTCCAGTCCCAGCAACACGCCGGCCTTCGTCAGCGAGTCGTTGTACTTCGCCATCTTCGCCACGAGGTCCGCGGGCGGCACGAAATCGGCCGTCGCGGTCTCGTACGCCTTGGGGATCACCAGCATCAGAAAACGCATCGCCTGCATCCTCGGTAAGGGAGTGACAAGGCCTGGTCGGCCTACAACGATACGTCGAACGAGCCCCGCCGAAATCGACCGGCGCCCGCCGCGGGTCCCGCCTGATCGCGCAACCCGTTGCCGGGCCGCATATTGCACGGTATGACGACGCGGCGGGAATTCCTCCACGGGGGCATCGCGGCCATGCTGGCCTCGCGACTGCGCATCGCCGGTCCCACGAAGACGCGCCGGCGCGCCGCCCCGCCCGTCGTCGACCTCTCGCAGCCCCCGTCGTGGGTCCGCGCCGACACATCAGCCGGCACCCAGTCGCTCACGCGCGCGCCGGGTTCGCCGGCGCGATTCACCGGATCGGGCGTCGAAGTCGCGATTGCGCAGGTCCAGGGCGCTGCTCGCGTGAGTCTCTCGGCGCCGTCGGTGGCCGTCTCGCGTCTCGCCCTCCGCTGGAATGCGGACCTTTCCGGCACGCAGCTCATCCTCGGCGACGCGTGGGAGCGCGGTTACGGTGACCTCGAGTGGCGCGGCTTCGATCCCGACCGCGTGATGCCCTGGTACACGCTGGCGTTCGACGGCACGCGCACCGGCGGCTACGGCGTGCGCACCGGCGCCGGCGCCTTCTGCTGGTGGCAGCTCGATCCCGAAGGGCTCACGCTGTGGACGGACGTGCGGAGCGGCGGCACGCCGGTGTCGCTGGGCACCCGCACGCTCGACGTGTGCGACGTGGTGAGCCGCGCGGGGCAGGAGAGCGAGTCGCCGTTCGCGGCCCTGCACGACTTCTGCCGGCAGATGTGCGCGACGCCGCGGCTGCCGGCCGCACCGGTGTACGGGAGCAACGACTGGTACTACGCGTACGGCCACAACAGCGCCGACACGATGCGCGCCGACGCCGAGCACATGGCGGAACTGTCGCCCGGCGGCGCCAACCGGCCGTTCGTGGTGATCGACGACGGGTGGCAGCCGGGGCGCGGCGCGAGCAAGCAGGGCGCCGGCCACTGGGACCGGGGCAACGAGAAGTTCCCCGACATCCCGGGGCTGCTCGCCGAGGTGAAGCGGATGGGCACGCGGCCCGGCGTGTGGATCCGCCCCCTGCAGGCGCCCGACGACGCGCCCGCGAGCTGGCGGCTGTCGCGGGAGCACGGGGTGCTCGACCCCACGGTCGACGGGGTGCACGAGAAGATCGCTGCCGACATGGCCCGCCTCGGCGGCTGGGGGTTCGAGCTGATCAAGCACGACTACTCGACGTGGGACATCATGGGGCGTTGGGGGCGGCAGATGGGCTCGGCGCTCACGAATGGCGGGTGGACCTTCGCCGAGGGCCCGAAGCGCACGACCGCCGAGGTGATCGACGCGCTGTACGCCGCCATCCGCCGCGCCGCCGGAAGCGCGATCGTGAACGGGTGCAACACCGTGAGCCACCTGTCGGC
>JBJKRG010000275.1:0-5111 GCA_046704805.1 Gemmatimonadaceae bacterium | reverse complement strand
GGACACGCCCTCACCGCCGCTGCCATCGCCCAACTGGTGCGCGGCGAGCCGTTGGGCGACGCCGGAATCCGCGTCGCGTCCATCGCCCCTCTGGACCGTGCCGGACCCGCCCAACTGAGCTTCTGCGGGTCGTCGAAGTACGGCCCCCTCCTCAGCCGCTCGGCGGCCGGGGTCGTGCTGGTCTCACCGGAGACGGCCGGGCTGCCTTCTCCTGCGGCGGCCCGGATCGTCGTCGCCAACCCGCACGAGGCCATCCTGGCACTGATTCCCCGGTTCTACCGTCTGCCGCCACGCACCCCGGGGATCCACCCCACGGCCGTGATCGGATCGGGGGCAACCATCGGTGAGGGGCCGAGCATCGGCCCCCACGTGGTGATCGGGGCGGGTGCGGTGCTCGGCGACCGGGTGACGGTCGGTGCGAACACCGTGGTGGGGGCCGGCGTCCGTCTGGGCGACGAGGTGCACCTCTACGCGTCGGTGACCGTCTACCCGGGGGCCCGGCTGGGCGCCCGGGTCGTCGTGCATTCGGGAGCGCGGATCGGGTCCGACGGGTTCGGCTATGTGTTTCGTGAGGGGCGGCACGAGAAGATCCCGCACGTGGGCGGGTGCCTCATTGAGGATGACGTCGAGATCGGGGCCAACTCGACCATCGACCGCGGGAGCATCGACGACACGGTCATCGGTGCCGGGACGAAGATCGACAATCTGGTGCAGGTGGCGCACAACGTGCGGATCGGCCGGCTCTGTCTCCTGATGTCCCAGGTGGGGGTGGCGGGCAGCGCCCGGATCGAGGACGGGTGCATCCTGGCGGGTCAGGCCGGCGTGGCCGGGCACCACACCATCGGGAAGGGGGCGAAGGTGGCCGGGCAGGCGGGCGTGTTCGGTGACGTTCCCCCGGGCGAGACCTGGTCGGGATACCCGGCGCGGCCGCACAAGGAGGCGCTGCGCGCGCAGGCCGCGCTGTTCAAACTCGCCGGGTTGATGCGCCGGATCGAGCACCTGCTCGAGCGTTCGGAGCGCGACGGGTGAGGCGGCGCACGATCGAGACGGAACAGTCGGTGTCGGGCGTCGGCCTGCACCTGGGTATTGCCTGCCGGTTGACGTTCCACCCGGCGCCGAGCGGGCAGGGGATCGTGTTCCGGCGGACCGATCTGCCCGGCACGCCGATGATTCCGGCGACGGTGGACACCGCGCTGCTGACGGAGCGCCGCACCCAGATCGGGCAGGACCCCGAGTCCGTCCACACGGTGGAGCACGTGCTGGCAGCGGTGAACGCACTCGGGATCGATGATCTCACGATCGAGCTCGACGGGCCCGAGCCGCCGATCATGGACGGGAGCGCCGCACCGTTCGTCGAGGCGCTGCAACGGGCGGGAGTCGCGCAACAGCGGGGCATCGCCCAGTATTGGGAGTTGCGGGAGCCGGTCAAGCTGGTGGACGGGGAGTCGGTGTACGAGGCGTTCCCGGCGCGGGAGCTCGAGCTCGACATCACGATCGACTTCCCGCACCCGCTGATCGGGTGCCAGCGATGGGTGTCGGCGGTGAACCCGGACGTGTTCTCCGCCGAGCTGGCACCGGCGCGGACCTTCGGGTTCACGCGGGAGGTGGCGTCGCTGCGGGCGATGGGCCTCATTCGGGGGGCCTCGACGCAGAACGCCGTCGTGCTGGACGAGTCACAGGTCGTGGACAACGCCCTCCGGTGGCCCGACGAGTTCGTGCGGCACAAGGCGCTGGACTGTGTGGGCGATCTGGCGCTGGCGGGCGCTCGGGTGCGGGCCCGCGTGGTGGCCGTGAAGCCGAGCCACCGCGGGACCGTGCGGTTCGTGCGGGCGATGCGTGACGCGCTCAAGAAGGAGAACACCGTGCTGGAGATCGACGACATCATCAAGGTGCTGCCGCACCGGTACCCGTTCCTGCTCGTGGACCGCGTGCTCGAGATGGAGCCACGGAAACGCATCGTGGGCCTCAAGAACGTGACGATCAACGAGCCGTTCTTTCAGGGGCACTTCCCGGGCCATCCGATCATGCCCGGGGTCCTGATCATCGAGGCGATGGCGCAGGTGGGCGGCATGCTGCTGATGGGCGCCGTGCCGGATCCGGAGAACAAGGTGGTGTACTTCACGTCGCTCGACCACGTGAAGTGGCGCCGTCCCGTCCGGCCCGGCGATCAGTTGCGGTTCGAGCTCGAGATGGTCCAGATCCGCGGTCCGATGTGCAAGATGACCGGCGTGGCCAAGGTGGACGGGGAGGTGGTGGCGGAGGCCGAGATGGGCGCCATGGTACGCGACCGATGACAGACGCCATTCATCCGACGGCCATCATCCATCCCGGCGCGCAGATCGGGTCCGGCGTCGAGATCGGCCCGTGGGCAATCGTCGGCGAGGACTGCACGATCGGCGACGGGTGCACACTCGCGGCGCGCGTGGTCCTGGAGCGCAATGTGACCCTCGCCCCCCGCGTGAAGGTGGGCATCGGATCGATCCTCGGCGGAGACCCCCAGGATCTCAAGTTCCAGGGGGAGAGGACCACCGTGGAGATCGGCGAGGACACGGTGATCCGCGAGTACGTGACCATCAACCGCGCCACGAGCCAGTCGTACCACACCACCGTCGGCAAGAACTGCTTCGTGATGTCGTACGTTCACCTGGCCCACGACTGCCACATCGGGGACCACGTGATTCTCGGCAACAACGTCCAGTTCGCCGGCCACGTGACCGTGCACGATCGGGCGATCGTCTCGGGCCAGAGCGCGGCGCACCAGTTCGTGAAGATCGGCGCCTATTCGTTCGTGGGCGGGTGCTCACGGATTGCGAAGGACGTGCCGCCGTACGTGAAGGCCGTCGGCAATCCGATCAAGCTCTACGGGCTGAACAGCATCGGTCTGCAGCGCAACAATTTCGCGGAGCCCGTGGTGCGCGAGCTCAAGAAGGCCTATCGGCTGTTCTTCAAATCGACGCTGAACGTGTCGCAGGCGCGGGCGCGCGCGCTCACGGACCTGCAGCAGTTTCCGGAAGTCGTCCGATTTCTCGACTTCCTCGACGAGAGCGACCGGGGGATCACGACATGACCCCGATCCGCATGGGCGTGGTCGGAGCGGGGGCGCTCGGCTTCCACCACGTGCGGATTCTTCGGGAAACACCGGGCGTGTCGTTCGCCGGATTCTACGAGACGAACCCGGACCGGGCTGCCCGGGTGACCCAGGAGCTGGGGGTACCGGCATTCCCGAGCCTGGACGCCCTGCTCGACGTCGTGGACGCGGCCACGGTGGTCGTGCCGACGCCGGCACACTACGACGTGGCCCGGCGGGCCCTGGGCCGCGGCAAGCACGTGCTGGTCGAGAAGCCGATCGCGGCCACGCTCGCGGAAGCCGACGAGTTGGTGCAGACGGCGAAGCGGGCCGGGGCGCTCATCCAGACCGGCCACGTGGAGCGGTTCAACCGGGCCATCCGCGCCGCCCTGCCATACGTCGACGCTCCACGGTTCATCGAGAGCGATCGTCTGGCATCGTTCAATCCCCGGGGCTCAGACGTCGCCGTGGTGCTCGACCTGATGATCCACGACATCGACCTGGTACGCACGCTGGTGGGGAGTGCCGTGTCCGGCCTCAGCGCCGTCGGGATTCCCGTCCTGACGCCATTCGTGGACATCGCCAACGCGCGGCTCGAATTCGCATCCGGTGCCGTCGCGAACATCACGGCGAGCCGCGTCTCCCGCGAGCGGACCCGGAAGCTGCGGATCTTTCAGGGGAGCGGGTATCTGTCGCTCGATCTGGCGGCCGGCAACGGCGAGTTCTACCGGCTGCGGACCGACGTGGATATGGCGAGCCTGGCCAAGGCCGCCGCGGCCGTCGACGCATTCGTGGAGCGGGTGCCGCTGGAGGCACCGGAGGGCGAGCCGCTGCGGCTCGAGTTCGAGAGTTTCCTCCAGGCGGTGCGGGGTGAGGCCCCGGTGATGGTGAGCGGTGAGGACGGGCGGGAGGCCCTCGCGGTGGCGCTTCGCATCGTCCGCGAGATCGAACGCACGCTACCGGCGCTCAAGGGCTCCGGGGCCGGCCCGCGTGCGTGAGGTGTTGTTCGTCGCCGGGGAGGCGTCCGGCGACCTCCACGCCTCGGGGGTAGCCCGCGAGCTGACCGCCCGCGGGGCGCCGTGGCCCCTGGTCGGCATCGGCGGTGATCACATGCGGGAGGCCGGGGTGGAGCTGCTCGAACACGCCGACAACCTCGCCGTGATGGGATTCGTGGAGGTGCTGCGCCATCTACCGCGGCACTGGACCCTGCTGCGGCGTCTCGAGGCGCGCATCCGCGGCGGTCAGGTGGCCCTCGTGGTGCTGATCGACTACCCCGGGTTCAACATGAAGCTGGCGCGCGTTGCGGCCGAGGCCGGCGTGCCGGTCCTCTACTACATCACCCCCCAGGTGTGGGCGTGGGGCGCCGGCCGTCTCGACAAGCTGGCCCGCTGGGTCACGCGAGCCGCGGTGATCCTGCCGTTCGAGCAGGAGCTGCTGGCGCAGCACAAGATCGATGCGACCTTCGTGGGGCATCCGCTGCTCGATCGCGCGCAGGCGCTCCCGGACCGGGCAGCGGCGCGCTCGGCCCTGGGGCTGGCGAGCAACGCGCCGGTCCTGGCGCTGTTCCCGGGGAGCCGGGAGCAGGAGATCCTCCGGCACCTCGAGTCGTTCGTCCGGGTGGCCGAGGAGCTGCGGCGGCGGGTTCCGGGCCTGCAGGTGGTGGTGAGCGTGGCGCCCACGGTGGAGATCGACCCGCGGCGATGTCCCTTTCCGATGGTGCATTCCGCCTCATTCACCGTCCTGCGGGCCGCCGACGCCGCCATGTGCAAGAGCGGCACGACGACGCTCGAGGCGGCGGTGGCCGGGTGCCCGCTGGTCGTGGCGTATCGCACGAGCGGGATGACGTACGCACTTGCGCGCCGGTTGGTCCGGATCGACCACATCGGGCTCGTGAACGTGGTGGCGGGACGCGAAGTGGCGCCGGAGTTCGTCCAGGACGCGCTCCGCCCCGAGCGCGTCGCCGATGCGCTGGAGCCGCTGCTCCGGGCCGACAGCCCGCAGCGGACGGCGATGCTGGAGGGCCTGGCGGCGGTCCGCGCGGCCC
>JBJKRG010000274.1:0-6613 GCA_046704805.1 Gemmatimonadaceae bacterium | reverse complement strand
GCGGCAGGACCTCATAGATCCGGGCGAGGAGCACGGCCCAGCGGATGCGCGCCGGGCTGGCTGAGCGAGGTGACTCATGCAGAGAGAGAGTCACGGGACGGGATCGCTCAGCATCGGCACGGCTGGGTGTCGGGGCCGGGGCTCTGCCGACGGCGCCGATGGCGACGACGGCGGCGCGCAGACCGGCGTGGGGCGCGAGGACGCCGTGGTAGCGGTGGCGATGCATACGGGGCGGGGGCACGAAGGCGACGAGACGCTCGAGGAGCTGCAGAGGCGAGAGGACGATCTCGGTGCGCCCGTCGGGGGTGGGTTTGGGGAACCGATAGAGAATCTGCGCGTCGGGAGAAGCGAGGGAGGCGACGCCGGCGAGAGCATGGAGTCGTTCGAGCGCGAAGGGCGGACGGGCACAGTAGCGGAGGAGACGCTCGAGGCCGGCGCGGTCGTCCCCCTCGATGCGCACGGAAGCGTCGACGCTGAAGCCGCCGAATCCCTGCCAGGAGAGCATATCGCGGGCGTCGAGCTCATCGAGCAGCCCGTGGGTGCGGAAGTATCGGAGGACGCGACGCTGAACGACGCCCTGGAGCCTGAGCCAGTGCTCGGGCTGGAGGAGCGTCGCGTGGTGGAAGACGGCCTCAGCATGGTCCTCATCGTCGGCTCGGGAGAAGACGCCGTCGAGGACGACCAGGTGGAAGTGGAGGTGCGGGTTCAGGGAAGAGCCGAAGCGGTGGTCTTTGGAAGTCAAAGGGGAATGGCTTGACACCGGAAGGGCGAGGTGGATCTCGAGGTGCTGGCCGTGGACGACGACGCGTTCCACGAGGAGGCGGAGGATCGTCTGCCGGGTGTCGAAATCGGCGTCGGAGAGCTTCTCCGCCAGGGTGGACGCGAAGGCCTGAACGTCGCGAACCCGATTCGCCGCCAGATCGCGCTGCATGCGTCCGGTCTCGAGTTCGGCGAGCGCGAGTTCGGCGGCCACGCGGCTCTCTTCTAGCGCTTCGATGCGAGCGCGGAACACGTCGAGTGTGAGGGCTCCAGTTTGGTAGGCATCGGTCAGCCGATCACGTTGCCGTGTGAGTTCTTCGAGTCTGGCGTTGGCCTTCTTGATTCGCACCGGTTGGTTGGAAGGTGTGGTAGCGGTGCGTTCGACCCAACCAGCCAGTTCGTGGGCGAGCGTCTCGGGATCGAGAAGCAGATCGCGCACTTCCGTCCAGACAGCCTCGTTGACGCCAGCAGCCCGTAGTCGATCGTTAGGACAGCGGCCCTGACGTCCGTCCGGAAACGGCGTGCCTTCCCGGCTGCACTTGTAGTAGTGGTAGATGTGTTCCCCGCCGGGGTTGCGTGGGCTGGCCTTTCCGCTTCCCACGTAGGCCCTGCCGCACACGCCGCACTTCAGGAGTCCCCTGAGGAGATAGACCTGCTCGTACTTCAGCCGGCGGCGGGCATAGCGACGGTTTTCCTGGATGCGCTGCTGAACGAGCTCGAAGAGCTGCTCGTCGACGAGCGCGGGCACGGGGACTTCGATCCACTCGGCTCGCGGACGTTCAAGGATGGTGTGGCGCGGGCTCTTGCCATCGTTGCACGTGCTCTTCGTGCGATTGTAGTAGGCTCGACCGATGTACCACTCACAGCGCAGCATACGCAGCACTGTGGCGGATGACCACTCCTGAGTGCCACTCCGGGGCTTCCAATCCGAGCCGTTGAGCCTACGACGAACGCTGTAGAGGCTCTCCCCTTCCTCGGCGTACCAGCGGAAGACCTGGCAGACCATGGCGGCCTCGTTCTCGTCGACCCGGATACGGCCGTCCCCGCCGTACCGCTTCGCGCTTCGCCGATACCCGTAGGGGAGACGGCCCGGAGAGATCTCGCCCAGGCGGGCACGGTGCAGACGTCCCCGCCGTGCCCGCTCCACGATCTTGGCGCGCTCGTACTCGGCGATGGCGCCCTGGATCTGGAGCAGGAGTTGGTCGTCGGGGGAGTCAGTGATGGGACGCTCACAGAAGTGGATCTCGACACCCGCCCGCTCGAGTTCCTCGATGAGCAGGACCTGATAGGCGTACTTGCGTGCAAGGCGATCCGGACAGAGCACGACCACCACGTCGAAGCGCCCTTCTCGGGCATGGTCCCTCAACTCATCGAGTGCGGGACGATCGAGATGGGTGCCGCTATGGCCTTCGTCCGTATAGGTAAGGGACGGAGCGATACGAAAGCGTTGCTCCTCAGCGTAGCGCGTAACCGCGGCGAGCTGGCTCGCGATCGTCTGCTCCTTCTCCTGCATCTCGGTGGAGACGCGAGCGTAGAGAGCCGCGCGAAGCATGCAAGCCTCCTTCTGGCGCGGTGACCAGTTGGTAGAGGAACTGGTAGAAGCGAGCCCGGCGGCCGGCCGCGTCCGTGGTGCCGATAGGGATCACCTCCACGTCGAAGGCACCGACACGATCCGAGCGCCAGGCCTCGCCCACGGGGTCCCGTTCCAGGAGTCCCAGGAGGCCAAAGCGCTCGAAGCGGCTGAGGTCGAACCGCGCCGGACTCGTCCGGGGACGTCGATCCTTGGGCACAAGCATGTGCGTCCGCAGAGCCTCATAGCGTTCCTGCGCCCGGCCGCCGACTGCCAGGAAAGAGACGTCCTCTTCACTGCTGCGACCGGCGGGGGCAGGGCACGGCCTCGCCGCCTCCTCGTCCTCAGCGGTTTTTTTTTCTGCCTCCCGCCGCCAGGAGCCGTTCGACCGTTCTGCGATGCACTGTGACGCCGCGCTCCACGAACAGATGCTCGGCGATCTCTCGCCCGCTGAGCTCGGGGTCCTCTGCGGCCAACGCTTCCACCCACGTCACGTCCTCCGACGTGAGCTTCACCCGACCTCGGCGACCGCGCTTGTCGTCCGTGAGCCCCACGATCCCCAGCTCCTCGAACACCTGCAGCGTGCTGTAGAACGTCTGCCGTGAGAAGCCAAACGCCTCTGCAACGGCGACGACGCTCCGACCTTCTACCACATGGGCGCGCAGCATCTCGTACTTCACCTGCACCTTGTCCAGGGGGTCGAAGAAGCGGTGGCGCTCGAAGAGCTTGTCTCGCACGCGCTCGGGGTGCGGATGGAGCGCTCCCGCAGTCTCCAGGAACTGGCGCTTCGGATGGACTCCCGCCATGGCTCTCACCTCCGTTTGGAGGCAGGATGGCGAGGTTGAGGCAGAGTGTCAAGTCAATCATGTCTCTACAGCGTTTATGATATCCCCCGCCGATCTTGGCAATATCCTCTATTATCCAATGTGAGATGCATCGTAACGATCTGTCCACTCGAGGTAATGAGCGACGTTTAATACTGGACATACCTACGCGCGGCTCATCCGTTGGCGGTCAGCCGTAAACTCCTTGCGGGTACGGCGGTAGCGATGCGCGATCCACCACGCTGTGTAGCGATCCGTCGTCAGCACGAGCGGGATTTTGCACTTTGACACTCTATCCCGTGCAGGAAGCTGACGGCTCCGAGCTGCGCATGAGCCGGCGCACGGGGACTGGCGCGACGGAGGGTCGTGCGGATCGCGCGCAGGAAGATCCGGAGAACGGCGCCTGCGATGTCAGGGTTGTGATGCAGGAAGGGACGTAGGCGCTTGGGGAGCGAGAGGACCCACTGCCTGGCGGCGAGGTGCGGCAGCACGTGATCCGTGAGGTGCGCGGCGAGCTCGGCCCGGGGCCCCCGCGCAACGTATGTTGCGTGGGGTGGGGCACCGGCACTTGCTTCTTCTGCGCACATGAATCACAGCCCCAACCCAGGACCACCGTAGGGTCTTCCGTCTCTTGAACCTGACTCACGCCCTCCGGCATCCAACACTTCTGCGCTTAGTACTCGTCAGTCCAGATCAACACGACGCCGCAGATGTCCCGGACGGGCGAACCCATCCCTTGGTTCGGGTAGACCTCGACGCCGAGTACGTCCTGCGCGGGCGCGATATCATCGAGAGTAAAGCCCTCCCCCTGAGGGAAGTAGTCCCCGTCGACGAACACCGCCATGGGGCAGTATGCAGGACCTCGTAACGATGTCACCTGGCGCGTCGCTACGACGTACCCCATCCCGGGTCCGTTGGGGACGAGCCATACTCCTGGTATTCCCCACAGGAGGTCCGTTACGTGCACCGGATGCTCCTCTCTGACTCGCCGAGGACCCAGATAGTAGCCGAACCCCCAGTGCTCGCGCTCGTAGAAACCGACACTCGTGAGAGCTCGCTTCGCCTCTGACGTCTGGACGCGAATCATCGCGAGCGGGATGGGACGAGGCATGAGGCTTACCCAGAGGGAGGCCCGCTCGGAGGAGTCGGCTCGGAAGAGCTTCCCGGTGAACGGCGCGTAGCCGAGAGCATGCACCTCGACCCGGTACAGGGCGCCGAGCTTCGGGATGGCGAGAGTGAACTCACCGGCGGCTCCTGTCAGTGTCCGGCCGTCCACCTGTCCGTTTGCCCCGACAAGTGCCACGTCTGCGCCGCTGACAGGAGCGGCAGAGGCCTCATCCGCGACGACACCGCGGAGCCGCTGCGCAGAAACAGGCGGCGTGAGAAACAGCGAAAGCAGGGCAGCCAGCCTCAGCTCGCATCCGATCCTTCTGTCCAGGGCCACCCTCACCGTTCGTGCCCCGCTCGGCCGCTCAGAGACCATTCACCCGGGATTCGGCGGGAGGGTTCGTCAAGCGATCGTAGCCCCGCCAGAGTGGGCTGCGGGATCGCACGCAAGATGTCGCATTCTCTACGAAGCGGCAGTGTGTATCTCCGAACTGCTGTCATCAGGACCCCGGCGCATCTGCCAAGAGATCCTGGCGGATCACTCCCGGCGAAGTCAGCTCCAGCGTCAGTGTCATTTCACCGGGTGCTGTCAGGTGCAGAGGATCCTTCAGGGGAACCCCGCAGAGCAGGTAGCGCCCGCGTATGTCAGACGTGTGCGTGGTCTCGACCCAGCCGCCAGGGACGGCGACCGTCGTAGCGCGCCAGGCCACCTGTATGGGTACCCCCGCCAGCGGTATCCCGTCGGCCGTGCTCTCCACAAAACCCACAATACCGGCCGAATCGGGGCTCGGCTGACACCCCGCAAGCTTTGGAATCGCCAACGTCACCCGGACGTCACTGTCCGCCTGCAGGAACACGGGTCGGGTAATCGGCAGAAGATCCAGCGAATCCGTGAAAGAGTGAAAGAACGCAATCACATGGTGTCCGGGGGGAAGACTGTCGAGCCGAAATCGCCCGAACCGGTCGGTCGTGGTAGCTTTGGTGTAGTCGTCCGCCAGAAACACCGTCGCACCAGCCAGCGGCTCCTCGTCCACGCTGTCGTATACGATGCCCTCTACTGCAGCGGTTCTAGGGCCGGTTGACGACGCAATGCTAGGTACAAATCCGAGCTCTCCGCCCTGTTCTCTGATGCGCAATCCATCCTGTCGTGCCTTCAACTCCGGGTCCCAGACTGGCACAGTTCCGGGCGGCGGCGGAACAGGCGGGCCCCACGAGGGCATGCGTAGCCACCACCTGCTTACAACCCACGCGCCGTTGTTCAAGCGCGCGAAATCGACTCGGCCACCGAAGCGGTTTCTCGGTATGCCATCTCGCGGCACGAGATCGCGGGTGTATCTGAAATCGAGATAGCGGAGCTCTGATGTCTTCCGGTCGACCCACAACGTGCCGTCAATGTCAGGGGGACCGCTCTGATCCAGCGGCTGGAAGGCGAGCCCTACGAGTCCCTTCATGGCCTGGTGGTGGGCCTCTATTGCGCGGAAGCAGTGCCCGCTGAGAAACGCGCTGGAGAGCAATGCCTGGGCGTCCAAACCGTAGAACGAGACGTTGTCGCCTTCTTCACGAACAAAGCCCTGCGTCGCAAGATCCTGCGGTGACACGCTCCAGAATGGCCTTTCACCGTATACCGAAGACAGGCGACGGTCGCCTGTCTCAAGCTTACCCGACACCACATCCAACGTGCGGGTCCAAAGAACATCCTGAAACGGGACGTATTCCTCTTTCTCTGCCCAGCTCACTATCTCCAGAGCTTTGCGCGCAGCGTCCCAGAGCGTCAAGGTCGCCGTCCCCAAGCTACGAGAGATGCGGCAGCGGTTCTTCGCCGTCACCGTCAGTCCCTCCAAGTTGATCGCCTGCACCGGCACTGCAAACCGATACGCGAGTGTCTCGCCCTGAGCGAGAACCAGAGTGTCCGAAGCCGAGCTGGCGTACCCGATACGCTCAGCCCTCAGCGTATAGCGACCGGGCATCGGCGCACTCAGAATGAAACGGCCCCCGTCGTTACTGAGCGCGGCCGCGCGAACCACGCCTGCGCTGTCCACCAACTGGATGAACGCCTCCCGGATTGCAGCACCCGTTGCTCGGTTCACGATGTGCCCGAGAACCCGCTGCCCGGGGATCTGAGCCGTTAGCTCGCCCCAAGGCGCCCCCAACACGAGCGCCACCCAGACAAGCATTACGAACGTCCGCTTATAAGTATCTCCAGAAAGCATGCCGGGGCAGTAGTGTCCGAGGGATAGGAGATTGAAAGGGCCTGTCGGCCTAGGCGCATGGTAGGCCGAGGGTCGTGGAGGGGCAAGCGGGAGGGTTGCAGGAGGCGAGGTTGAGGGTGAAGGGGCGCGAGGGTTTGAAGAAC
>JBJKRG010000273.1:0-15114 GCA_046704805.1 Gemmatimonadaceae bacterium | reverse complement strand
GTTCCGGGCTGCTCTCTGCAGCGCCGCGTGCGTGCTGGTCGCCGCCTGCGCCAGCGGTACACCCGCCGCCGCGCCGACGCGGCAGGCGCCGGCCCCCGTCCACCCGACGCTGTCACCGTGCGTCTTCGTGGCCGACACGGCGGCCGCCCCGGTGGACACGGTCCGGTTCGTGGCCGAGCAGGGTCCCGGGATGCGCCGGGCAACCCCGATGTCGACCGCAACCTGTCCCGCCGATACCGCCGGCACCACGATGCACGTCGTGGTCGACTCGGTCACGCTCCCGCGGGGAACCGACCTCCGCGACGTGCTCGACCGAGGCATTCCCGTGCCGGGCTCGCCACGCGCCGACGTCGTCGTGACGCGCAATCCCGAGGTGCTGTCGTACGCCGAGCAGCGCAGCGACTATCGCAGCATCCCTCTGCCCTGGGATCGCACGTACGTGCTGGTCGCACGCAGGACCGCCGCGGATTCCATCGCACCCACGGCCGCCCAGCGTGACGCGCTGGCCCGAGACGCCGTGCAGGCCGAAGCGCGCGGTGCGCTCCCGCCGTTCTGGTGGCAGGGGGACACGAGCTGCACGCGAACCGACATGTCGGTGCCGTCGGGAGTGCCGCTCGCGGTGGGCTACGCGGCCGACGATGCGATCGCGCGCCAGCTCGCCGAGCGCGTCGTCGCCCTGGCCGCCAATCGTCCCATCGCGGCGTGGATTCCCGGCGTGCTCGCCGGCGGCGGTGCGGTGCGGACGATGGTGTTCGCGCCGGTGGCCGTACACGATGCGGTCACGTCGGGGCAGGTGGCAGCCATCGTCGCCGCGTATCCCCGCTTCCACACCGGCGCCTGCAATCCGAACATGCGCCTCCCGGCCAACGCCGCCGTGATCCCGCTGGTCGATTCGCGGGCACAGGTCCTCGTGCGCCGTGGCAGCGGCGTGGCCTTCTACATCGCCGGCGACGGGACCCTGCACTTCGTCCCGGGCCGCACGCCGTGACCTTCCGCAGCCGGCTGACGCTGGCGTTCGGCGCCATCGCGCTCGCCCCCCTGCTCGTGTTCGGCTACGGCGTGCGCCGCGAGATGACCTCCCGGTTGGACGCCGACGCGGCGCGCCGGGATTCCACCGTCGCCGTTGCCGTGAATACCGACCTGTCGCAGACGATCGCCGCAGACCGCGCGCGGCTGGAATCGCTCGCCTCCGACCTCTCCGCCGACAACCGCTTCCGGATCGCCGTCGCCAACCCGAATTCCGACGAGCGGCGGTGGCTCCTCGACTGGGCCCCCGGATCGATGCTGCTGAGCGGGTTCGCGATGCTCGAGTTGCAGGACAGCACGGGCCGGATCCTCAGTTCCGGCCAGTTCCGCAACGACTTCGACCGCATCGACCCGGCCCTGCCGGCTGCGGTGGGAGCGTCGCCGGCGGGCGGAGCGGTCGTCTCGGCGCGCACGCCATCCGGATCCGTGCGAGCGCTGGCCAGTGTCGACACGTTCACGGTGGCCGGCCGGCGGTACACGCTCGTCGGGGGACGCGCCCTCGATTCCGCGACGGTCGCCGGGATGTCCAGCGATCGGGAAATCGCCACCGCACTGGTCGTCGGCGATACCACGCTTCCCGCCGACGTCGTGCACGACGTGACCCTTCCGTACTACGACGACGTGTCCGGCTCCCCGCCATCGACGGCGCATCTCGTGCTACTGCGCGACCTCGGCCCCACGCGGGCCCTTCACGCGGGCGTCAACCGGTGGCTGGTCATCACGCTCGGCGGCACACTCGTGGCTGCTTTCCTGTTGGCCGCGCTGCTGGCCCGCTACATCTCCCGTCCCATCGCCGAACTGGCCGACAAGACGGCGAAGCTCGACCTCGACAAGCTCGACCTCCGGTTCGACACCGACCGCAGCGACGAAGTCGGGACGCTCTCGCGGATGCTCGACGCTATGCGGAAGCGGCTCCGGACCGGGGCCGCACAGCTTCGTGAGGCGGAGCGCCTGGCCGCAACGGGAGACCTGGCCCGGCAGATCAACCACGACATCAAGAACGGGCTGGCGCCCATCCGCAACGTGCTCCGCCACCTCTCCCAGACTGCCGAGCGGGATCCCGAGCACCTCGCGGCGATCTACACGGAACGGAAGGGGACGCTGGAATCGAGCGTGGACTACCTGGACCAGCTCGCGCGCAACTACGCCCGGCTCTCCCCGGCCCTCAACCGGTCATCGTCGGATCCTCGACCAGTGGTCCTCGAAGTGGCGCGGAGCGTCGGCCTCGTGCCGGTCGAGGTGGACGTTCCGGACACGCTGCCGATGATCCGCGCCGACGCCGTCGTGCTGCGTCGTATTCTCGACAACCTCGTATCGAATGCCGTCGACGCCCTCGACGGAAAGCCGGGGAAGGTCTCGCTCGCAGCCGCCGCCGTGGGAGACGGCGTCGACCGGCGCGTGCGTTTCACGGTATCGGATACCGGGCGCGGGATGACCCGGCAGCAACTCGATCGCGCGTTCGACGATTTCTACACCACGAAGCCGGCCGGCACGGGGCTCGGACTCTCCGTCGTCCGCCGGCTGCTCACGGATCTCGGCGGATCGATCCGGGTGGAGACCGCTCCCGGTGAGGGAAGTACCTTTACGGTCGAGATCCCTGCCCAAGGCTCGAGCTGATCCGATGAGCACCATCCTGATCGTGGACGACGTCCAGGCCCTCGCCGAGCAGTATGCGTACGACCTGAAGCGCATCGGCGGGCACGACGCCTCGGTGGCGACGAGCGGCGCCGAGGCGCTGGACCGGCTCGCTTCGCCGGGCGTGGACTGTATGATCCTCGATCTCGAAATGCCGGGCATGGACGGATTCGCCGTGTTGCGCGCCCTGAAGCACCGGGGCGACGAGACGCCGGTGATCGTGTACACGGGGACCGGCAACTTCGACCGGTGCATCGAGGCCATCCGGCTGGGGGCCGCCGGGTTCATCGACAAGGCGGAGCCGATGGAGCGCGTGGAGCAGGAAGTGGAGCACGCCATCGAACGCCACCGCCTGCGCCGGGAGGTCTTTGCCCTGCAGCAGCGCCTCGGCGAGTCGAGCCTCCTGGGCCGCAGCACGGCCATGGAAGCCCTGCGCGATGCGATCGCGCGGGTGGCTCCGATTCCCAGCGCGGTCCTCATCATCGGAGAGAGCGGGACGGGGAAGGAGCTGGTGGCACGCGAGGTGCACTGGCTGGGCGCCAACCCCTCTGGACCGTTCGTGGCCATCAATGCGGCGGCACTGCCGGAGAGCCTCGTGGAGAGCGAGCTGTTCGGCCATGAGAAGGGGGCCTTCACCGGGGCGACGGGCGTCCGGAAGGGCGCGTTCGAGTCGGCGGAGAACGGCACACTCTTCCTCGACGAGATCGGCGAGCTGCCGGTCGCGGTGCAGCCGAAGCTCCTGCGGGTGCTCGAGCAGCATACGGTCACGCGCATCGGGAGCAGCCGCCCGATTGCCGTGAACGCACGCGTCGTCGCGGCCACGCTGCGCGACCTGGAGCAGCTCGTGAAGGACGGTACGTTCCGCGAGGATCTGCTCTACCGCCTGAACGTCCACGTGTTGCACGTGCCCCCGCTCCGCGACCGGCGCGAGGACGTGCCGCTCCTGGCGGATCGGTTCGTGGAGGAAACCTGTCGCCGGTTCGGCGTGCTGCCCAAGCGGCTGGCACCGGAAGCACGCGAAGCGCTTGTCCGATACGATTGGCGCCGGAACAACGTGCGCGAGCTGCGGAACGTGATCGAGCGCAGCGTGGTGGCCGCCGACGGCGAGGTCATCCGCGCCGGCGACCTGCCGGCCGAGGTCCGCGGCGAAACACCGGCATCGCCGGACGGTTCCACTGATGAATCGTTCCAGGCCCAGCGCACCGAGGCCGAACGACGGATCGTCCTCGCGGCACTCGAGAAGCACGACTGGCAGATCACGCGAACCGCCGAGTCGCTCGGACTGGCCGATCACGCGAGTCTGCTGAAGATCATGAGAAGCTTGGGGGTGTCGAGGGGATAGTACTGACGGCTGATCGACTGTGAGCAGTTCGCGGTCGGCAGTTGGCAGTTGGCAGTTGGCGGTCGGTCACTGCCCACTGCCGACTGTCTACCGTAGTTCTCGTGTCCCGGCGTCCACGCCCCATCCCCCCACTTCGTGTCCGATCGGACACGTGCGCCTCCCGAGCGCTCCCCCCCTGCACGCCGTAAACGGCCTACCGCCAACCGCTTACCGGAAACGGCCCGGTCGCCTGGCCGTCGGCCCAAGTCCTGCCTTCTGGTGTTGCGTCGCGAACCACAACGGCGCCGCCGCGCCCCATCGAGGAGGACCCATGACCACCATCGCACGCAGCATCCCGATCCGCCGGCTTTCCTGGACCGCACTCGCCGCCGCCGCACCTTTCGTGCTGGCCGCGTGCGGCGGCGGCAAGGCCGACGCCACCCCCGTCAAGTCCGTCGCCGTGACGCCGCCCCCGGCCGTTCAGCCGAGCGGTCCGCCCCCGGGCACGGTGATCCCGGCGTCGAACCACGAGACCGTCGCGACCGGACGTACCACGATCGACCTGTCGATGCCCGTCACGTACGACAACGCCGACGCCGTGTACAAGGCCGGCCACTATCCCGAAGCCGCGACGATGTTCGAGCAGTACGTGGCGTCGAAGCCGAACAACGCGTTCGGGTTCTACATGCTCGGCCTGTCGAGCTGGAAGGCCGGTGACTTCGAGGGAGCCAAGGCGGCCTTCGACAGGTCGATCGACCTCAATCCGGCTTTCGCCAAGAGCTACTTCAATGAAGCCCGCGTGCTACTCGACCTGAATCGGGCGCCGGAGGCCCTGGAAAAGGTGGAGCAGGGACTGTCGATCGACTCGACGTCCGCCGACGGGTGGCGGCTGAAGGCCCGCGCCCAGGCCGGCAGCGGCGACTTCGACGGCGCAATGCAGACCTACCGCACCCTGCTCGTGCGCAACGACGAGGATCTGTGGGGGCTGAACAACCTCGGCATGATGATGCTCGACGACGGCGACTACGAGGGTGCGCTCGGTCCGCTGGCCCGCGTCGTGCAACTCCGGCCCACGGCCCCGATCTTCCAGAACAACTACGGTGTGGCGCTGGAGCGCTCCGGATATCCGGTGGCTGCGCTGCACGCCTACGAGGCGGCCGTGCGTGACGATTCCGGATACATGAAGGCCGTGGACAACGTGAACCGCCTGCGCGACTCCGTCCCGGACAGCGCGAAGGACGAGGTGAGCATGCAGGATCTCGCCGAGACCTTCCGGCAGAAGGTGAAGGGGTGGAAGGAAACGCTGACCCCGCCCCCCGAAGTTCCGATCGTGGTGAAGCCGCTGCCCGTGAAGGTCGACTCGCAGCCGGTGACGAAGTCGGATTCGCAGTCCGTCGTGAAACCCGACTCGGAGCCCGTGGTGAAGCCGGACACGACGACGAAGCCCGACACGAGCACGGTGCCGCCCACGACCGGTAATCCGATGACGGTGAAGGCGGATACGGGACGGTAGACGGGGGAGAGTGTGGATGAAGGGCAGACAGTAGACAGTAGACAGTAGGCGGTAGGCGGTAGGCGGTAGGCGGTGAGCAGTGAGCGGTGATTCCCCTGCGCCGTTTCGCTGCTCGCTGCCTACTGCTTACGGCTTACTGGCTACTGCATGATCTCCCGATGTCCTTCCGTCTCCACCCCACATTGCCCCTCCCACCACCCACATGCATACTGGAACATCCACCCCTTCAGTCACCCGGTTCACCATCCGCTGGGATCGCCTCCATGGACAGGGACGTCACGGTTTCCATCATCCTCCTGCTCGTCCTTGCCAGTTTCGTGACCCTCATGCGGCCACGGGGGCCGAACCGTCGGGCACTGGCCCGCCTGGCCGCCGGGGTCAACCGGATGCGCGCGATGGCGGCGCTGGAATCGAAGTACCATCCGGTGCCGGACGCACAGGCCGCGGACTCGCCGCTCGCGAAGTACTACGTCGACGAGACCGCCGAGATCCAGAACTGCCACTGTCATCTGCTCGGCGACCTGGCGGAGGAACGTACTGACGGCTCGCTCACGCCGCCCACGCGCTGGTTCGTGGATGATACCGGGACCATCTGCGGATGGTTCGGCGTGGTGGAGGGACGCCTCGGCGCCCCGGTGCGCGAGGTCGTCAGCGTGTTCTCAGAGGGCCCGGGCGGTGTCTTCTACACGACGAACCGCGGTGGCGCGACGATGGGAACGGCGGACCCGCCGGATCATCACCGCGCACAGTGTGCCTGGTCGGACGGCCTCGCCCGGCAGCTCGAGATCCAGCGCACGCAGGTGCCCGCCGACGCCCGCGCAACGCTGACCCACGTGGCGACGGCAGACGAGGCGACGGCCCTGCTCGGACGGCTGCGCAAGTCCAAGGCCGACTGGCGCGCGAAGCAGCCGGCCGACGCGCTGCTCGATCTCGACCTGCGGCACATTCTGCAGGATCGCTACGAGACCCTGGGCCCGGCGCTGCTGGCGTACATGAAGGCGCACCCCGCCGCTTCCTGAAACCCGGACCGGGGGCCGGTCCGTATCAACCTTCGTGGCGCTCCGTGCCGTCTAACCAGCACGCCCGCCCAACGCGCCTCCTCGCCTGCCCCCGACCAGGTTCCGCCATGCGCAACGTCAAGCTGGCCTTCCGGACGCTGTTGAAGACCCCGTTCGTCACCGGGGTCGCCGTTCTGTCGCTCGCGCTCGGCATCGGGGCGAACGCGGCCATCTACTCGGTCTTCGACGAGCTGCTGCGCCAGCCGCTCCCCGTGCCGCACCCGGAACGGCTCGTGAACCTGGCCGACCCGGGCCCGAATCCGGGGTCGCAGTCGTGCAACCAGGCCGGCGACTGCACCGTCATTTTCAGCTACCGGATGTTCCGGGATCTCCAGAAGGCGAAGACCGCCTTCGTGGGCATCGCCGCTCACCGGCTGATCGGGGCGAACATCGCCTTCGGCCAGCAGACCATGAGCACGTCGGCGATGCTCGTCTCCGGGTCCTACTTCCCGCTGCTCGAGCTGAAGCCGGCCGTGGGCCGCCTGTTCGGCCCGGCGGACGATCGCCCGATCGGGGCCAACTACGAAGCCGTCCTGAGCTACGGCTACTGGCAGTCGCGCCTCGGTGGTGACCCCGGGGTGATCGGAAAGCCGATCGTGGTGAACGGAGCGACGATGACGATCGTCGGTGTCGCCCCCGACGGATTCACCGGCACGACGCTCGGCGCGCAGCCGTCGGTGTTCGTGCCGATCAGCATGCGCAACGTGGTCCAGCGGGTGATCGGCATGGATCCCCTCCAGAGCCGCACGAGCTACTGGGTCTATCTGTTCGCCCGCCTCAAGCCCGGGATGAGCATGGCGCAGGCCCAGGCGGCCATCAATACGGTCTACCAGCCGATCATCAACCAGGTCGAGGCGCCGTTGCAGAAGGGAATGAGCGACGCTACGATGAAGCGGTTCCGCGCCAAGCAGGTCGTGCTCAGCGATGGGCGGCGGGGCCAGAGCAACATCGATCAGGTGGCCCGGACACCGGTACTGCTGCTGTTCGCGATCACGGGCATCGTGCTGCTCATCGCCTGCGCGAACATCGCGAACCTGCTGCTCGCGCGCGGGGCGAACCGGACCATGGAGATGGCCGTGCGCCTCTCCCTGGGCGCGACCCGCCGGCAGATCCTCGCGCAGCTCCTCACCGAGTCCGTGGTGCTGGCGCTCCTCGGCGGCGTGGTGAGCATCGCCGTCGCCCGATGGACGCTCGTGTCCATCATGTCGATGATGCCGACCGACACCGCACAGGCCCTGAACTTCCAGATGCACATGTCGGTGGTGTGGTTCGCGGCGGTGGTGGCGGTCGGCACGGGCGTCCTGTTCGGGCTGGTCCCGGCGCTGCAGAGCACGCGGCCCGACCTGGTGACCGCGCTTCGCAACAACTCCGGCCGCCTGTCCGGCACCCGCGGCACGGCGCGCTTCCGGACGTCGCTCGTGACGGCGCAGATCGCCCTGTCCATGGCGCTGCTCATCGCGGCGGGGCTGTTCATCCGCAGCCTGCGCAACGTGAGCCGCGCAGATCTCGGCATCAACGTCGACGACGTGTCGATGTTCAACATCTCCCCCAGTCGGAACGGCTACTCGAACGACCGCTCCGCCGTGTTCTTCAACCGCGCCGACGAGCAACTCGGCGCCCTGCCAGGCGTGACCGGCGTGACTGAATCACTCGTGCCCCTCATCGGCAACAGCAACTGGGGCAACGACGTGCAGGTGCAGGGCTACAAGCGCGGTCCCGACGTGGACAACAATTCGCGGTTCAACGAGGTGGGGGCGAACTACTTCCACGTCACCGGCATGCCGCTGCTCGCCGGACGCGATTTCACGACCTCCGACGTGGCGGGCGCCCCCAAGGTCGCCGTGGTCAACGAAGCGTTCGCCAAGAAGTTCAACCTGAGCCGTGATGCCGTCGGGAAGCGCATGTCGATGGGCGGGAACGACCTCGACATCGAGATCGTGGGCCTCGTCAAGAACGCCAAGTATGCCGACGTGAAAGATCCGGTGCCTCCGGTGTTCTTCATTCCCTGGCGGCAGGATACGACCGCCGGCTCGTTGAATTTCTACGTCCGCAGCGCCGGCGATCCGGAGTTGACCCTGCGCGCCATTCCCGGCGTGATCAAGAAGCTCGATCCCAACCTCCCGGTCGAGGGTCTCAAGACGCTCAAGCAGCAGGTCCGCGACAACGTGTTCCTCGACCTCATGATCACCACGCTCTCCACGGCGTTCGCGCTGCTCGCCACGCTGCTCGCGGCCGTGGGATTGTACGGCGTGCTGGCGTACTCGGTGACGCAGCGGACTCGCGAGATCGGCGTCCGGATGGCCCTCGGCGCCGATGCGCGGCGGGTGCGCACGATGGTGCTGCGGCAGGTGGGGACCATGACGCTGATCGGAGGCGTGATCGGCATCGGCGGCGCGATCGCGCTCGGTCGCGGTGCCCAGTCCCTGCTCTACCAGCTCAAGGGATGGGATCCACTGGTCATGGTCGTCTCCGCCGCGGTGCTCACGGCGGTCGCGCTCGGTGCCGGCTATCTGCCCGCCCGGCGGGCGTCGCAGACCGACCCGATGGACGCGCTGCGGTACGAGTAGCGGCAGCGCGGGCCACCGGCTAATCTGGCGGGACCGATGACCGCTCCCGCCATCCAGGCCCTGTTCGTCAACTCCGGCATCCTCGGCCAGCGAACCTTCGTCCGCTTCATCGACGACGCATTTGCCGATCATCCGTACGGGATCGATGCCACACAGATCGTGATCGCCGACGATCTCACGACGCGGGACCGGGTCGTCCGGCGACTGCTCTGCACGCGCTTCTGGCACGATGGCTGGGCCGGCGTGAAGAACCTCGATCTGGCGCGCTGGCGCGCCGAGCTGAACGCCGGCCTCACGACCGCCTGGCGGATCCGCGCACTGGAGCGAGCGGGGCGACGCTTCGACGTCCTCCACTTCCACCGCCAGACCACCGCCTACGCCAGCCTCGACCGCATGCGCGACACCCCGTCGATCGTCTCGATCGACTGCACGCAGCGCCCGATGCTCGAAGGCGCACGGACGGCCCTCGAGCGCCGAACCTACACGCCGAACGTCCGCCGCGATGGACGGATCTTCCGGGCCGCGAAGCTCATCATCTCCACATCCCGCTGGGCCGCCGACTCCGTGCGCCGCGAATATCCGGACTGCACGACGGAAATCACCGTGATGCACAATCCGGTGCAGCTCGATGCCTTCGACCCTGCCTGGCCCGAGGAGCGCCACGCGCGCGCCGGCACGCCGGGATTCCGCCCGCGCGTCCTCTTCATGGGCGGCGATTTTCCCCGCAAGGGCGGCTACGAGCTGCTCGACGCCTGGCGCCGCGGGGGCTTCGGGGCCCGGGCTTCGCTCGACCTGGTCACGGGATGGCGGCTCCCGTCAACGATCGTATCGCCCGGTGTGACCGTCCACCCGAACGTGACGGCGTACTCGGACGCCTGGCGGGCCCTCTGGCGCGATGCCGACCTCTTCGTGCTGCCCACCCGCGACGAGGCGTTCGGCCTCGTCTTCCAGGAGGCGGCTGCGGCCGGGCTTCCCGCCATCGGCACCCGCATCAACGCGATTCCCGAACTGATCGAGAACGAGCAGACCGGGGTGCTGATCCCCCCGCGCGACGTGGAGGCGCTGGTCCAGGCCGTCGACCGCCTGCTCTCCTCGGCCGACCTGCGCCGCAACATGGGTGCGCGCGCCCGCGAGCGCGTGGAGCGGACCGCCGACGCCGGCGCGTATCGCGAGGCCCTGGCCGCCGCCGTCTCCCGCCTCGCGGGACGGTAGCTCGCCGGTCGCTACTGCCCCGGTGGGAGGCGGAAGATCATCAACTGCGGATTCAGTGCCGGATCGAGCGCCGTGCCGTCCGGCGCCGAGAAATGGAGCGTCTCGGCCGTGGCGCCCGAAGGCGTATTCAGTCGCCAGAAGGCCATACCCCCCGGCAGCATGTGGTGCGGCAGCGGCAGGGACGTCACCAGATGGACCGGAATCGGGAAGGGAAGGGCTGCGGACGGTGACGGGCTCAAGAGCTGCGACCAGAGCTGGCGTGTGTTGCGGGAGCTGAAGCGATCGGCCACGGGGACCGTGTTCCGCGGCATGCCCGGCAGGCTATCGGTGTAGAGGGCCAGGCCGAAATTCGCGAAGAGCGAGGCGAAGCTCTGCCCGTCCGACGCACTCTCGATGGCGGCAGGCCCGTTGCCCTGCGTGGATTCCAGCCGGCGATAGAACCCACTCGGCATGTGATCGCCCAGCCAGCGCATGAGCGCCCAGGCCCCGCCGCGCCATGCCAGGCCGAGCGAGCCGTCGCTGGCCTGCGTGATGCTCACGGTATCCGGATTCGTCGCGTACCGGTACGAGTCCAGCATGAAGTTGCGGGCGAAGCCCTCCGACGAATCGGGGAGGAGCTGGTCCGGCGCGGACCGGCAGGCGGGCGGTGGACATTTCGCTTCGTAGTACTTGGACCCCAGTTCCTCCGCGACCAGGCTCATGCCTTCGTCCAGCCAGCCGGCGGCTGGTTTGCCGTGCTCCACCACGACGTGCTGGGCGTAGCTGATCAGGTGCTGCAACTCGTGCAGGAAGACGCCCGGCTCCACGCTCGACATCTCCGCCGTCGTGTGCGCGCATCCGTACGTTCCCTGCGGATCGGCGACAATGGAGTAGAAGATCTCGCCCTGGTTCGAGTTCGGATCCGAGCTGCCGTTGAAGTCCTCGCCGTTGAAGAAGCCCGCCACGTAGCTCTGGGCAGCGCAGACGTCACGGGGTGTCCCGGCGTTGACGGCCGGCGACATGAGCATGATGACGTGGCCGTTGCCGTCGACGTCGGTGGGCGGACCGAAGGCAGCGGTGTCGATCGGATAGAGAATCTGATCGAAGTACGCCCCGAACTGGGTCAGCGCACCCGGCGAGAAGCCGCCGTCAGGCGTGCGGGTGTCCACGTACAACAGAAGATCCGAGCCCACGTAGGTGAGCTGCGCAGTCACGGTCGCCCAGACGCTACTCGTCGAGGTGTAATCCGTGAGCACATGGAAGGTCCGCACGCTGCCCAGGGCCGGCACGACCTCGGTTGCCGGCGCGCGTGAAGCGTCCAGGATCGCACCGGATGATGCGCGGAGGGCGAGCGCACGCTCCCGCAACAGGAGCCGGTGGTCGAGCTGTGCCTGCAGACTGGCGACCGACGTCGGCATCGAGGCAGTGGCGGTCGGGGCCGCGAGATTGGCGACCGCGGGGCCGGAGGCGGTCGTGTCCGCGGTCAGCGCATAGGCTACCGGCGACGATGAACCCTGATCGAGCGGCAGCTGCGCAACGATGAGGTAGTTCGCCCCTCGGGCAGCGAGCGTGGTGGTCGTGCCGCCGTTGCTGCAGTCGGCCACGGTGGTCTGGGCGGACCCGAGCGCGGCGGTCGTACCGCCCGCGCACGGCAAGTTGCGCGCATCGCCGGCTCCGGTCGGCGCGTTGGCGCAGCCGCCGATAGCGAGCATGAGCAACGCGAGCGCAGCAGCCGGCGCCGCGACGCAGCGCCGTGTCCACGTGGGACGATGACTCCCCCCCGGCACTCGTGCCGGGTCAAGTTCGATCATCGATGGCGGCTGAAGGTCTGCTGCAATGCGGGCAGGCGGGTGAACCGACCGGCCGAGCCCTGCTCACGGGCCGTTCGGATCCTTCAGCACGCTAAGGCGTCGAGTGAGAATTTTCCCGTCGGTGAAAAGCTGAATTGTGTAAACGCCTGGCTTGACCTGCGGATTGGCGCGTCCCCGCCCTCGCCCCCCACGTCCGGCTCCGGTAGCGGCGTGCCCCGAGCGGAGATCCCACCACACCCGGTTCACACCGGCGTGCGCCGGACCTGTGAGCGTGATCACCGTATCGCCCTTGGCGTTCAGCACGCCGAGCCGCACGCTGTCCGTCTGCGCGGCCTTCAGGTAGTAGTTGATCGACGCTCCGTACGGCGGATTGTGCCCCATGCTCGCCGGCGGATCGAACTCCGCGTCGAAGCTGCGGGCCGTCGTCGCGTCGCGGAGATGGAAGAGATACGCGTCGCGCAGCTTGAACAGGTACGCGTTCGACGCCAGCACTGCCGGCGTGAGCTGCTGCAGCGGCGTCACGTCGTCCATGATCCAGAATCCGCGGCCCCAGGTGGCAATCACCAGGTCGTTGAAGTCGGGCTGGACCACCATCCAGTTGAGCGGAACGTGCGGCAGGTTGTTCTGCACGTTGATCCACGATCCGCCGTTGTCGAACGACATGTACAGCGAGTTCTCGGTGCCGAGGTAGAGCAGCCCCTTCCGTACGGGATCCTCCTGGATGATGCGGGCATAGCTGAACACCGAAGGCGGGATGCCGTGGTCGATCTCGGTCCACGTGCGGCCGAAGTCGTCAGTGCGGTACACGTGCGGGTCGTTGTCGCCCGCCCGGTGGCGGTCGACCGTGATGTAGGCGCCGCCGGCCTCGAAGTGCGACGTCACGATGCTCGACACGTTCCCCCACGACTTCAGGTTGGGGATGTTGGGCGTGACGTCGGTCCACGTCTTGCCGCCGTCGCGGGTGACGTGCACGAGTCCGTCGTTGCTGCCGGCCCAGATCACGCCGTCCTGGACGCCCGAGACGGCGATGGAGTACAGCGAACACGGCACGTCCTGGTTGTCGGGTCCGAGGTCTCCCGGCGACTGCTCTTTCGACTTGTCGTTGCGGGTGAGATCGGGGCTGATCCGCTTCCACGTCTTCCCGTCGTCAGTAGTCTCGTGCACGTACTGGCTTCCGGCGAACAGCACGTGCGGATGGAAGGGCGACGTGGCGATCGGGACGCTCCAGTTCAACCGGTATTCGCGCGTGGCCACGTTCCCGCGGCCGAAGAAGCCGCCGCGACCCCGCGCGGCCGCGCCGGTGTCCGCCGCAGCTCCGCGTCCCCCGCGCCCGCCGCGCCCACCCCGAGCTCCTCGTCCCGCGGCTGCACCGCCGCCACCTCTCCCCCACGGACTGGCCGACTCCGAGATCCGGGTCCGCGTATCGAACCGGCTCACCCCACCAGAGCTACTGAACCAGATGATGTCGGGATTCGCCGGGTCGGGGATCGCCCACCCGCTTTCGGCGCCCCCGCCCCAGAACCAGAGGTCCTCGGGGATCTGGCCCGTGCCGTCGGCCGTGTTCGCGCCGTACTCCCCACCGCCGGTGCTGGCCAGCAGGCTGTTGCTCGGCCCGTAGAACACCGGTCCGTCCTGCCGCGAGCCGTAGACGTCGTACGGCTTCCGCCGGTCCACGGCCACGCGGTTGATCTGGGCGTCGGGCAGGTCGACGTGGAACCACGACACGCCGCGATTCTCGGAGATGTTCACGTAGCGGTCGTTGGCGATGATGATCCGCTTGGCGTTGGTGGGATCGATCCAGATGTCGTGGTGGTCCGGGAAGAGTCCGTGCACCAGAGTGTCCGTGGCGCCTCCGTCGTGCGAGTAGTAGACCGACTGCGTGAGGAAGAAGACGTCGTTCTCGTCGTCCGGCAGCACGCCCAACTTCGAGAAGTAGCGGGCGCGGCGGTTGATGTTCGGGTCGTGGCTGATCACCGCCCAGTTCACGCCGCCGTCGTCGGAGCGCCAGAGGTTGCCCTGATCCCGGGTCTCGATGAGCGCGTAGATGCGCTCGTGGTTGCTCGGCGCAATGGCCAGCCCGATCTTGCCGATCGGCGGGTGCGGCAGGCCGTGTCCGGTCAGGTGCGTCCAGGTCGTGCCGCCGTCATGCGACACGTAGATGCCGCTCCCGGCGCCTCCGTTGTAGCTGGTCCAGGGATGGATGTTCAGCTCCCACGTCGCCGCGAACACGGTCTTCGGATCGACCGGATCGATGGCGACGTCGATGCCGCCGGTACTGTCGTTCACGAACAGCACGCGCTGCCAGGTCTTCCCGCCGTCGGTCGTACGGTAGATGCCGCGTTGCTGCTGCGGCTCGTAGCAGTTCCCCATCGCGGCCACGAACACGATGTTCGCGTTCGTGGGATCGATCGCCACGCGACCGATGCGGCCGGTGAGGTCGAGCCCCATGTGCGTCCACGTCTTCCCGGCATCGGTCGACTTGTACACCCCGTCGCCGATCTCGATGTTCGGCCGGATGAACGGATCGCCCGTCCCCACCCAGACCGTATTGGGATCGGTGCGCGCCACCGCGATCGAGCCGATGGATGCGACGTCTTCGCCGTCGAAGATCGGGTGCCAATGCAGCCCGTCGTCGTCCGACTTGAAAACGCCGCCCGACGGCGTGCCGGCGTAGATGATCTCCGGATTGCCGGGCACGCCGGCCACGGCGTTGATGCGATTGCCCGGCGGGCCGATATACCGGTACGGAAGCTGCGCGAGGGTGGCGGCGGTCTGCGCGGCGGCGCGGGCGCCGGGCCAGGCGAGCACGAACACGCCCGCAACCGCGAGAGCGGCCGCGCGACGGTAGAGACGCATCGCTGACATGCTGATCCTCCGGGTCCTGCAGGTGGGCGTGCCGCGGGGCCGCCCCCCGGGGGGGGGGGCCCCCCCCCAAAACTACAACACCCAAAAACACTTTAAAACCGCGCCGTGCCCAATACCAATACCGCTT
>JBJKRG010000272.1:0-9730 GCA_046704805.1 Gemmatimonadaceae bacterium | reverse complement strand
CCGCATGGCGAACGCGGCGCACCAGCGTGCCGGCTGTCCGTGCTCGAGCGGCGGCGTGAAGGGGGCGGCCACGGCCACGGCGGAGTCGCCGGCGGCCGCCCGCAGGGCCGCCGGCGCGGTGAGGGCGAAAGCGGACGCTTCGCGGTAGTGCAGGGCGGTCACGCCGGTCTGCACGTCGGGGACGATCAGGATGTGCGTCTGGGCGATCCCGGCCTGCTCGGCCAGTGACAGCTCGTCCGCGTCGCCCAGCACGGCGAGCCGGAGCAGCAGGTGGTGGGCGATGTCCGCGTAGGCGTGCAGGGCGTGGGGATTGTGCCGCAGCACGAGGAGCGCGGGGCTCGCGCAGTACACGGGTGGAGAGAAAGCCACGCGCGCCGTCCGGGCCGGGGTGGGGAAGAGCCCGCCGGCCACGAGGTCGACCCGCTGCCCCTCCAGTGCCGGGATCAGCGAATCGAACGGAAGGCGGACCCAGTGGATGCGACGGAGCCCGAGTGTGTGAAGCACCACGGCACGCGCCACAACGGGACCGATGCCCGAGACGCTGTCGTCGGCCAGACGGAACGCGTACGGCGCATGTGAGGCGTACCCCACACGAATCTCACCCTGCTGGCGGATGCGCGTCATCGTGTCGTGCGTGGGAGCGCACGCGCCGAGCAGAAGCGCGGCGGCGACCGCGAGGCATCCCCCGCACAGCACGCGCCGCCGACCCTCGGGGCCGGCGGCGCTGTGGTGGCGTGCCCTCGCGGGTCCCACGCGACTACTGGCCGGGGGGCAACCGGAAGATCGCCAGCTGCGGTTGCAGCACCGACTGCAGGGCGTGCGCCCCTGGCGCCGAGAACTGGATCGTCACCGTGGAATCGTTCTGCGGCGTGTCCAGGCGGTAGTACGACACCGTGCCCGGAGACAGGATCGAGCTCGACGTGTCCGACGTGATCGGGTAGAGCTGGATCGGTCGTGGGGTCGGGAACGCGACGGACGGCCCCGACGTCACATACACCCGCGCCCAGAGCTGCGAGAGGTTCCGACTCACGAATCGGTCGACCGCCGGCGCCGTGTTTCGGGGCAGCCCCGGCAGACTGTCGGTATAGAGGGCGAGCCCCCAGTCCGCGAACATGGTTGGGAACGAGACCCCCGTCGCGTTCTCGATATTGGACACGCCGGTCAGGCTCGTGTTCTCCAGCCGCCGCAGCACCCCCTGCCCGAACCGGTCCGCCATGTAGCGCACCAGTAGCCAGTCGCCTCCACGCCACGAGAAGCCGTTGTCCGAATCGGAATGCAGCGTCACGCTGGCGGTATCGGGGAGCAGCGCGTACTCGTACGAGTCGTAGAGGAACCCCTGCACGAATCCCTCGGCGGAGTCGGGGAAGATCTGCGACGGATCGGTGCGGCAGCTGGGCGGCGGACACTTGTCTTCATAGTAGATCGAGCCGAGCTCTTCGGCCGTGATGCTCAGCCCCTCGTCGAGCCACCCGTCTTCCGGCTGCCCGCCATTGAAGACTACGTGCTGCGAGAAGTTGATCAGGTGCTGTAGCTCGTGCAGGAACGTGGCCGGTACCGTGAACCCCACGTCGCTCACCGTGAGGGGGCAGCTCACCGTCCCGAGCGAATCGGGCACGATGGAATAGAAGATCTCGCCGTAGTTCGAGTTCGAATCGGCGGAGACCGGAACGTAGTCCTCGCTGTCGAAGAACCCGGCGATGTATCCCTGCGTCTGGCACGTTGCCTTGGGCGTGAGTCCGTTCACCGCCGGGGACATCAGCATGATCACGTGCCCGTTGTTGTCGATGTCCGACGGTCCTCCGAACGCCGTCGTGTCGATACCGTACAGCGTCTGGTCGAACAGCTGGCCAAACTGCTGGAGCTGCGTCGAGGTGAAGCCGTCCTTCGGGGCCAGCGTGTCGACGTACAGCAGGATGTTGTTCCCGACGTACTGGAGCCGGGCCGCCACGGTCTTCCACTGGTAGTTGTTGACGTTCTGGATGTTCGACAGGACGTGGAAGCTGCGAACGCTGCCCACCGGCGGCGGCGCGGCCACGGAGAGCGCGAACGACGGACGCGCATGCTGCCGGACGGACGCGAAGGCCCCCTGCGCGTAGAGCTGGTGCGTGCGAGCGTCCAACGCGGCGTCGAAGGCCACCTGCCTGGTGTTCGGGTGGATCGGCGGCAGGAGGCCGTTGCCCGTGCCTGCCGGCGCGGCCAGGGAGGGGGCCGGGGCGAGCGAGGTCGCCGCCGCCTGCCCGGCGGCGAGACTGTACGTCACCGGCGAATCCTGGGCCTGATCGGTCGCGAACTCCGGTACCACCAGATAGCTGGCACCATTGCCCGCGACCGTGACGGTGGTCCCGCCATTGCTGCAGTCCACGCGCGCGGCCGCGGCCACGTTCAGCTGAAGCGTCCCGCTCACCGAGCACGGGTTCACCTTGAACGAGGCCGACGGCGGGTTGTTGGACTGGGTGTTTCCCGTCACGGAGTTCCCGTTGCACCCCGCGGCGAACAGCGCCGCTGCCGCAAGGGCGGCGAGGCGCGGCCGGATGAGGTGGAGACGTGCGGGAACCGCAGTGCGCGGGTGGGCGACGGTCGGCGTTTTCATGTAGGCGCTCATGGAGGCGACGCTAGTGATAGCGTCAGGACCGACAAAAGTTCCGGCTCCGGCAGGTCGAAGGCCAGGGCAGATGGTTCCCACGGCCCCCATGTATGCGGCGGGCGACAGGCAGGATGGGTGCGATCGGTGATCCTCGGACTCGACGCTCTTGCGCCGGTCCGCGTACCACATTATCAGTGGCCCAATCACCCTGCTAACGCAAGCCAGGAGGCCGATGTCGCCGTCCCGACGGGCTCAGCAAGGGAGCAGCGTCACCGGGGGGATCGCGGGCCTCCGGCGGTACTCCGTGGTCTTCGCCGTCGCCCTCTTGGCGCTCGCCGTCGCGGAGTCCGCGCTCTTCGTCGGCCAGCGCATCGTCCAGCACTGGCAGGACCACAGCCGTGAAGTCGGAACGCTGGCCCGCGACGCCCTCGCGGTCGCGCTCGGCCGCAACGGCGCCGCGTACGCCGACCTGGTCTCGGCCGGTCCGGCATCCGCGATCCCGTCCCCATCCGGCAGGCAGGCGCTGGATTCGACCCTCCGAGAGCTGGACACGCTCACCGCCGACAATCCGGCGCAGCAGGCGCGCGTCCGCGCCATCATGGCTGCCGTGCAGCAATGGGACACCGCGTTCGTCCGTCCGGCCGCGGCCGGGCGTCTTTCCGGAAGCGACGCGGTGCGTCGTGGCGGCGATGCCTTCGCGCCGGTGCAGACGGCGTTCGCCCGGTTCCTCACCGCGGAAGACGTGCTGTATGACAACCGGCGGACCGACAATCTGCTGCTCGGCCTCGTGGCGCTCGCAGCGATGCTCGTGCCCGCGGCGTTACTGGCCGGGCTCGTGGTGGCGTCGGGCCGGCGCTTTGCTGCGCAGGGCGAGCAGTTGGTGGCGCAGCAGGCGCAGTTGGAGGAGCAGGCCGTCGAGTTGGAGCAGCAGGTGCAGGAGCTGGAGCTGGCGAATCGCGAGTTGGCGGAGGCCGTGGCCGCGGAGAAGAAGGAGCGCGAGCGGGCCGGCCGGGAAGCCGCCGAGCGGGCGCGCAACGCGGCCCTCCTCGACGGTGCGATGACCAGCTCCCCCATCGGCCTCTCCCTGCTCGACAACGACCTGCGCTACGTGCGCGTCAATCGCGCCATCGGGACCATCACCGGGCTGGCCCCCGAGGACCACGTCGGGCGTACGCTCCGCGAGGTGAATCCCCGGCTCAGCTCCGACGTCGAGGCGGTGCTCCGCCGCGTCGTGGAAACGGGGGAAGCCGTCCAGAATCTCGAAATGCTCCGGGACGGAGCGCCGGGGACGGCGCTCCGGCACCTGCTCCTCAACGTGTACCCGATCCGGACGTCCGACGGCACCTCACTCGGACTCGGCGTGGCCGCCGTGGATACCACCGAGCAGCGCGCGTTGCTGGCGCAGTTTCACCACGCACAGAAGCTGGAGGCGGTCGGACGCCTGGCGGCCGGGATCGCGCACGATTTCAACAACCTGCTCACGGTCATCCGCAGTTCGTGCGATCTGGCGCTGCTCGAAATCCCGGAGGACGCTCCGGGCCGGGAGGAGATTCGGGAGATCCGCGCCGCCGGGGAGCGCGCCGCTGCCCTGTCCCGCCAGATGGTCGCGCTGAGCCGCAAGCAGACGATCATCCCGCGGGCGCTCGCCGTGGGCGAGGCCCTCAACGAGATGACCACGATGCTGCGGCGCGTCACCGGTGACCGGGCGGAGCTGGACGTGCACCTCGACGTGCCGCTCGGCATCGTGCACATCGATCCCACGCACCTCGAACAGGTGCTGATGAACCTGGTGGTCAATGCGGTCGACGCGATGCCTGCCGGCGGTCGGATCTCGATCGAGGCGACGAACGTCGACGTCGACGCACGCGACGCCAAGCGTCTCGTGGGCCTCCGGCCGGGGCCCCACGTCGCCATCACCGTGCGCGATTCGGGGACCGGAATCGACGCCGAGACGCTGGCCAAGATCTTCGAGCCCTTCTTCACGACGAAACCGGCCGGAGAGGGCACGGGCCTGGGGCTCTCGACGGTGTACGGGATCGTGCGGGACGCGGGCGGCTACGTGCACGTCGAGAGCGCGGTGGGCCGGGGGACGGCATTCGTCATCTATCTGCCGGCCGAGGTCGCCGAGGCCGTGCCCGCCGTGCGCCAGCTGACCCCGCGGGATACCGGCCGGGTTCCGGCGGGCGGCCACGAGACGGTGATGGTGGTCGAGGACGAGGATGCCGTCCGCACCGCGCTCACGCGGCTGCTGGCCCGCCGCGGATACGTGGTACTCGCCGCGGCACACGGGGGCGAGGCGCTGCGCGTGGCCTCGGAGCACGACGGCCCGATCGATCTCGTCCTGACCGATTTTCACATGCCGGGAATGCACGGTCGCGAGTTGATCGCACGACTCAGCGACCAGCGGCCCGGACTGCGCGCGCTGTTCATGAGCGGATCGTCCGAGGATTCGGGCCTCGGCGAAGCGGCCCCTGCCATGACGCAGCCGTTCATCGGGAAGCCGTTCACCGTGGACGAATTGGCGACCGCGGTCCGACGCGTGCTGGACGGCTAGACACGAGGGCCGGGTGGCTCATCGCCCCCGCCCGGGCGCCCGCAACCTTCCGCCGCCCGCCGCTGTCAACCCGGGCGGTGTCCGCTCGTGGGACGGCACGTCCCAATTCCGACCACCACGAATCCGTTCGTGCCGTGCGACCGTAGGGCAACCGTATGCCGGCGGCCGACTTCCGTGCTCCACCCATCGGCACGCGCCTTGCACGACTCTCAGTGATTCCCACCCCGGAGGTACCCGTGCGTGTGTTCAGTCGACTGTTCGCTCCGTTGGCCATTGCCCTCGTGCTTCCAGCGCTGCCCGCAGCGGCACAGGACGCTTCAGGGGGCGGAGGCGGGGGCGGGCCCGTGCCCATCTCGCTCGACGAGGCCGTGCAGCAGGCGCAGGCGAATGCGCCGCTGATGATGCAGGCCGTGGGGCAGACCCGGGTCGCCAGCGCGGCGTACAAGGCATCGATCGCGAATTTCCTGCCGTCGCTCAGCATCTACCGGGGGGCTGGTCACCAGCAGGGCTCTTATTACCTCCAGGGCAACCTGATCCCCACGACAGGCGGATGGGGGTACAATCAGAACTATCAGGCGGGCATCGTCCTCTTCAACGGCGGTCAGAACGTCCTCGACTACCGGGCGGCCCGAGCCAGCCTCGATGCCGCGCAGGAGAACCAGATCGTGCAGCGTTACCAGATCGCGCTGCAGGTGAAGCAGCAGTACTTCGCCGTGCTCGCGGCTCGGGAAGGGGTGGCCGCGGCCGAGCAGCAGCTCAAGGAAGCGAACGAGCAGATGGCCGTCACCGATGCCGAATTCGCGGGCGGATCCAAGTCGCGCGCGGATTCGTTGGCAAGTGCGGTCGCCCTCGCGCTGGCGCGCGTCGGCCTCGCCAAGGCGAAGGGCGCGTTGATCACCGGCGGGACGCAGCTCACGAGGCTCGTGGGCGCGACGCACGAGGTCACGGCCACGCCGTCGGATACCGGTCTCGTTCCGAAAATCAGTCTGGACAGCGCACAGCTCGTGCAGCTCGCGTTGCATGGCCCGGCGGTTCAGCAGGCCGAACATCTCGTCTCGGCGAATCGGTCGTCCTGGTGGGCTTCGCTGGCGGCGTATCTCCCCACACTCAGCGTCGGGTACTCGTCCGGCACTTCGTGGCAGTCCCAGCACTTCGTCCTCGGGGGCGGCGGTGGGGGAACCAGGTCGACCAGCAACAACCTCGGATTCGGCGTCTCGTACAGCATCTTCTCAGGGTTCCAGCGGGAGCAGCGAGTGGTCACGGCGAGTGTCGACCGCGACAACGCCGCCGCCAGCCTGCGCGACGCGCGCCTGGCGGCCCGCGAGGGGATCGCCGAGTACCTGGCCCAATTCCGTACCGCGGAGACGGAGATCGAGCTGCAGCAGCTGACCATCGAGTCGGCGGAGGCGAGCGTGGCGGCCAAGGACGCGCAGTACCGCGCCGGGGCCGTGCAGCTCGTCGACGTCCTCACCCAGCAGACCGCCCTCGCCCAGGCGCGGCAGGCCCTCATCCAGGCGCGTCTCGACGCCCGCACGGCCAAGGCGCAGATCGAGGCGCTGATCGGAAGGGACCTCGGATAGTGTACCGGCGCCCAGCCTGCCGTGGTACGGACGCCGGCCGGGTCCCCGGGGTGGGGCCGGCCGGCGTTCGCATCTGCGGTTCCCGTCGGTCGCGCCAGGGGGAACGGCCGCGCGCGTTCGCTTGACGCTCTCCGTACCGGCGTGTAATTCCCCTGCGTTGCACGTGGTCCCCCCGCCGGCTGGCAGTCATCGCTTTTCGATCCTTCTCGTGACGCGTGCCTCGCACGCATCGGGAGTATTCTGTGGCCAAGAAGCCCACGAACGCCGACGCGGTCGGCAGCGAAACGTCCCGCGAGCCCGCCTCGGCTCCGGCCCCCACCCACGATCCCGCGTTCTCACGCCGCGACTTCCTCCTCCGGGCGGGCCAGTACGGTCTCGCCGCCTCGCTGGCCGGGCCGTTCCTCGGCCGCTCGCTCTGGCCGCGCGCCGCGAGCGTCGTGCACACCGGCTTCGTGCCGGTCGCCGACCCCGAGGACCTGCGCCACGGCATTCTCCGCGCGACCACATCGGCACCCGTCGATCCCGCGCTCTTCTCCGGCCTGCGGTGGCGCCTGCTGGGCCCGTTCCGCGGCGGTCGCGTGGACGCGGTGACCGGGGTATACGGACGCCCCAACGAGTTCTATTTCGGTTCCGTGAACGGTGGGCTGTGGAAGTCGATCGATGCCGGCCGCGTGTGGGAGCCGGTCTTCGACTCCGTGCCGGTGGCATCGATCGGCGCCGTGGCCACCGCGCCCTCGGCGCCCGATACGGTCTACGTCGGCACCGGGGAGTGCACGCTGCGCGACTCCGTGGGCTTCGGCAACGGCATGTACAAGTCCACGAACGGCGGCCGCACGTGGACGCACCTCGGCCTCGAGCAGACGCAGCACATCGGCAAGATCGCCGTGCACCCCCACAACTCCAACATCGTGTTCGTGGCGGCGGTCGGCCACTTCTATGCCCCCAGCCCCGAGCGCGGAATCTTCCGAACGAAGGACGGCGGCAAGACGTGGAAGAAGGTCCTGTTCAAGAACAACGACGTGGGGGCCATCGAGGTGCAGATCGACCCGAAGAATCCCAACGTCGTCTATGCCGGCCTCTGGAACACCCGGCGGCCTCCCTGGTTCGTGTACGCGCCGAGCAACGGCCCGGGCGGCGGCATCTACAAGTCCACCGACGGCGGCGACACGTGGAAGGAGCTCACGCACGGGCTGCCCACCAAGGGGATGGGCAAGAGCGGCATCGCCATCTCCGCCAGCCACCCCAACCGGGTGTACGCCTGCATCGACAACCTGGAGCTGGCGCCGGGCGAGAAGCCGCCGGCGACGCGCAGTCCGTACGGCGAGGGCGCCGTGGGGCAGGGTGGGTTCTTCCGCTCCGACGACGGCGGCGAGCACTGGACCAAGATGTCCGGCGACGGCGCGCTGTGGGGACGCGGCTGGTACTTCGAGCACGTCGTCTGCGATCCCGAGAACCCGGACATCGTCTACGTCTCCAACGTGGCGGTCTCGCGCACCGAGGACGGCGGAAAGACGTGGGTGGTGATCCGCGGCTCGCCGGGCGGCGACGACTACCACCAGGCGTGGATCTCGCCCGATGAGCCGAACACGATGATCCTGGCCAGCGACCAGGGCTGCATCATCACCCGCAATGCGCGCACCAAGGATCCGCGCGACATTCCGTGGAGCTCGTGGCTCAACCAGCCGACGGCGCAGATGTATCACATCTCCGTGGACTACCGGTTCCCGTACTGGGTCACCGGGGCCCAGCAGGATTCGGGTGCCGTCGCGGTGCGCTCCCGCGGCAAGTTCGGCGAGATCTCCACCCGCGACTGGGTGCCGATCGGTGCCGGCGGTGAGAGCGGCTACACGGCCGGCGACCCGCTGCATCCGGGCATCATCTACGGGGGCACCGGCGGACGGTTCGACATCATGCTCAACCGGAGCGTGCCCGGCACGACGGCGCCGCGCGTTCCCGACGATGCGAAGGTGCGCACGGACTGGACGCAACCGCTCGTGCTCTCACCGGCCGATCCGCGCAACCTGTACTACGCGAACCAGTACGTGTTCAAGTCGTCCGACGCGGCACAGTCGTGGACGCGGATCAGCGACGACCTCACGCGTCCCAACCCCGAGATTCCGTCCACGCTCGATGCGGCGGCCGCTGCCGATTTCGACCCCAACCGCGGACGCGGCGGCGTGGTGTACACGCTCGCCCCCTCGCCCTTGCTCGTGCCCATGATCTGGGCCGGCACCGACGACGGACTCATCAAGGTCACGACGAACGAGGGGCAGACGTGGACGGACGTCACGCCGCCCGCTCTCAAGCCGTGGCACCGCGTGACCATGATCGAGGCCTCGCACTTCGACTTCAACGCGGCCTACGCCAGCGTGGACTGCCACCAGCTCCAGGACTTCGACCCCTACATCTACCGGACCCGGGACATGGGGAAGACCTGGACGCAGATCACGAACGGCCTCCCGGCGGGCGTGTACGTCCACACGGTCCGTTCGGATCCGGAACGCCAGGGGCTGCTGTTCGCGGGCACCGAGCGCGGCGCCTTCGTTTCGTTCGACGACGGCGACCACTGGCAGCCGCTCCAGCTCGACATGCCGCACACCTCGGTCCGCGACTTCCAGGTGTACGGCGGCGACCTGATCGTCGGGACGCACGGCCGCGGCATCTGGGTGATCGACGACATCAGCGCCCTGCGCCAGATCAACGACGCGATCGCGGCATCCGACGCCTACCTGTTCAAGCCCGCGAATGCCTACAATTACATGCAGGGCGCGGACAACGGCACGCCGCTGCAGAAGGACGAGCCGCAGACGCCGAATCCGCCGGTCGGGGCCTACATCGACTACTACCTGAAGTCCGATGCCCCCGACACCCGGATCGAGATCCTCGACGAGAGCGGCGCCGTGCGCGAAACGTATGATGCGCAAACCGGCGCGGCTGGACGGGCGGCCGCGGCGGGCGGGTTCGGAGGTCGCGGCGGGCGCGGCCGGGGCGGACGGGGCCGCGGCGGAATTC
>JBJKRG010000271.1:0-14031 GCA_046704805.1 Gemmatimonadaceae bacterium | reverse complement strand
CCGGGCGCGACATGAAGCGGCATCCTCTCCGCGGCGCAGCCGCGCTCCCACTCGCCGCGAGCTCCACCTCCACGGGTGCCACCCCGGCCCCGACGCCGGGGCGCGCACCGGCGTCTTCGGTGGGCGCCGGCGCCCGCATCGAGCCGACCACCGTTCCGGCGGCGACCGTCGACACGCCCCCCAGCGACTGGCAGCTCCTCGACGAGCTGAACAACCACCTGCCGGGAATCAGCGTGCTGCGCGCCGAGCGCGACCTGCTGGCCGGGAAGCAGCCGAAGAAAATCGTCGTGGTCGCTGTCATCGACGGCGGGCTGGACACGGCGGACGTCGACCTGCTCCCGCACCTGTGGCACAACCCCGGAGAGATTCCCGGGAACGGCATCGACGACGACCACAACGGGTACGTGGACGACACGTGGGGGTGGAACTTCATCGGCGGTCCCGGCGGCAAGGACATCAACCACGAGACGCTGGAAGTGACGCGCCTGTACACGCGCTGCAAGCACATGGTGCCGCAGCTCAGCGTGGCGGGGCCCACGCCCTCGGCCGCGGAATGCGCGACCGTCGAGGCCAAGTTCCCCGTCGAGCGCGACTCGGCCAAGCTGATCTTCGCCCGAGTGAAGTCGGCCAGCCAGGCGATGACGCGGGCGAACCAGATCCTCGGCGCGGCGATCGGTGATTCGCTGACCGTGGCGCGCGTGAACGCGTACACGCCGGCGACGACGCTCCAGGAGCAGGCGAAGGCCATCTACCTGCAGCTCGCCGACAACCACATCACCCGCCAGGTGATCGACGAGGCGCTGAAGGAGTACACCTCCGAGGTCGAGTTCCAGTACGACACGACCTACGATCCGCGGCCGTCGATCGTCGGCGACAACCTGATGGACCTCACGCAGCGCGACTACGGCAACCGCGACGTGACCGGGCCCGACGCGCTGCACGGTTCCCACGTCTCGGGGATCATCGGCGCCATTCCCGATCCCAAGGAGGGGATCCAGGGCATCGCGCAGTCGGTCCGCATCATGATGGTGCGCACGGTCCCGGACGGCGACGAGCGCGACAAGGACGTGGCGAACGCCATCCGGTACGCGGTGGACAACGGCGCGCAGATCATCAACATGAGCTTCGGCAAACCGTACTCGCCGCAGAAGTCGGTGGTCGACGCGGCGGTGAAGTACGCCGACGCGCACGGCGTGCTGATGATCCACGCCGCGGGCAACGACGGGAAGGACATCGACCAGGGGCACAACTTCCCGACGCCCTATTATCTGGACGGCGGCCATGCCGTGAATTGGATCGAGGTGGGGGCGTCGTCGTGGAAGGGCGGCGACACGCTGGCCACGTCGTTCAGCAACTACGGCCGGAAGCGCGTGGACGTGTTCGCGCCGGGGCAGGACATCCTGTCCACAGTCGCCCACAACAAGTTCGAGCGCGAGAGCGGCACCAGCATGGCCTCGCCGGTGGTGACGGGACTCGCCGCGCTGATCATGTCGTACTATCCGAACCTGACCGCGACCGACGTGAAGAACATCATCCTCAAGTCGGCCACGAGCTACGCGTCGCAGCAGGTGGCGCTGCCGGGGTCGAAGGCGGGTACGGCGTTGGTGCCCTTCGGGTCACTGTCGGTCACCGGGGGCATCGTCAACGCCTACGCGGCGCTGCGGCTCGCGGCGCAGGAGTCGGCGGCCAAGCCATAGCGGGGCGGGACGCATCAACCGATTGAACGACAATCCCGCGGAAGGCGCGGACGGGCGCGGATATCGGGCTCATCTCGAGTGATCCGGGTGTATCGAGTCCGCCCCCTCGGTTCCTGGTGCCTGTCCTGGAGCCTGCCGGCCCCGTCGCTTCCGAACCCGAGCGCGGCGGAGGGTCCGTGCCCGTCCGTCATCTCCGCGGCATTGTCGTTCCATCAGTTGGGGCCGGTCTGGGCCCGGACGCGTGATGCGCCAACGACTTGCCCCGCGGGTGTCCATTCGGCAACGTTCGGACGTGGGTTCATGACCACCCGGACGCCCCCCCAGCCGCCCGGTCGGACCGTCCCCGGAGGAGGATCGGACTCGCAATGGCAACTGCAGCATCCACCAGCGCTTACACCCGTTTGACCCAGCCGCTCGTCCGCAAGGACGGGGAGCTTCGTCCCGCCACCTGGGACGAGGCGCTCGACGCTGCCGCCGAGGGGTTCCGCCGGAACATCGAGCGGAACGGGCCCGACGCGCTCGGCATCTTCTCGTGCTCGAAGTCCACGAACGAGATGAACTACCTGGCGCAGAAGCTGGCCCGCGTGGCCTTCGGCACCAACAACATCGACAGCTGCAACCGAACGTGACACGCCCCTAGCGTCGTCGGTCTGGCGACGGTGTTTGGTGCAGGCGGGGGCACGAGCTCCTACGAAGAAACGGAGGACACGGACGTCGTGCTCCTCTGGGGGTCGAACGCGCGCAACGCCCACCCGATCTGGTTCCACCATCTGCTCAAGGCGATCCGGAAGGGGGCCCGGCTGTACGTCATCGACCCGCGGCGCTCGGAGTCGGCCCGCTGGGCCGACGCGTGGCTGGGCCTCAACGTGGGAACCGACGTTGCCCTCGCGAACGGGATGGCCCGCGAGATCATCCACGCCGGCCTCACCAACAACACGTTCATCGCGAACGCGACCGAGGGCTTCGACGCCTACCGCGAGTCGGTGGAACCCTACACGCTCGAGCACGTGGAAGGGATCACGGGCGTGCCCGCGGACGTCATCCGCGACGTCGCGCACGCGTACGCCACGGCCGACAAGGCCATGGTCTGCTGGACGCTGGGCATCACCGAGCACCACAACGCCACCGACAACGTGCTGGCCCTCATCAACCTGTCGCTGCTCACCGGCCACGTGGGGCGCTGGGGATCGGGGTGCAGTCCCCTGCGCGGGCAGAACAACGTGCAGGGCGGCGGCGACATGGGCGGCCTGCCCAACAAGATGCCCGGGTTCCAGGACATTCTGGACGACGAGGCGCGAACCCGCGTCGGGAAGATCATGGGGTGCACGATCCCACCGAAGTACGGGCGGAACCTCACCGAGATGCTGCGCGCCATGGATCGCGGCGACCTCACGTCGCTGCTCGTGATCGGCGAGAACCCGGCGCAGTCCGACGCCGACGGACATCACGTCCAGAAGCTGCTCACGGGACTCGACCACCTGGTGGTGCAGGAGATCTTCCTCACGAAGACCGCCGAGCTGGCCGACGTCGTGCTCCCCTCGACGGCGAGCTGGTGCGAGGCCGAAGGGAGCGTCACCAACAGCGAGCGTCGCATTCAGCGGGTGCACAAGGCGGTCGAGCCGCCGGAGGGCGCGCGCGATGAGCTGTGGATTCTCTCCGAGCTGGCGCGCCGGATGGGGCACGACTGGGGCCACCCCACGGCCGAGGACGTCTGGAACGAGGTGCGGAAGGTGGCGCCCCACTTCTGCGGCGGCATGAGCTACAAGCGCATGGAAGCGCTGGGTGGCATCCAGTGGCCCTGTCCTGACGAGTCGCATCCGGGCACGAAGTTCCTGCACGCCCGGCTGTGGGAGCAGCCGCGGGGCGGACGCGCCGCGCCGTTCTCGCCGGTGGAGCAGGAGGGACCCGTCGAGACGCCGGACGCCGAGTATCCCCTGCTGCTCACCACCGGCCGGCGGCTGGAATCGTACAACACCGGCGTGCAGTCCGGCGGCTACGACTCGCCGCTGCACCTGGGCGAGGCGCTCGAGATCTCGCCCGAGGACGCGGCGCGGCTGGGTGTGTCGGACGGCGCCGAAGTGCGCATCACGTCGCGTCGCGGGCACGTGACCGCACCCGCGCGGATCGATCGCGGGCTCCGCCCCCGCGTGGTGTTCATGACGCTGCACTTCCCCGACGACGTGGCGACCAACCTGTTGACCATCGATGAGGCCGACGCGCGGTCGGGCACCGCCGAGTTCAAGGCGTGCGCGGTGCGCGTGGAGCGGGCCGGGGCCGGCGCGGAGGCGGCCGACTGATGGACATCCGCACGATCGAGGCGGCCCCCACCGCCGAGGAGCGGGAAGCGGTCGATGCCTGTCTGGGCCCGCCGGCTTCGGCGTGGGACGGCGGCGCACGCGGCAACGCCCGCGACCAGCACCTGGCCTACGGCGGCCAGTCGATGCGCGACCGACGGCACGAATTGCTGCCCGCGTTGCAGGCGCTCCAGGCGCGCGTGGGCTGGATCAGCGAGGGCGGGCTCGGCTACGTGTGCGAGCGGCTGGACGTACCGCCGGCCGACGCCTGGGGGGTGGCGACCTTCTACGCGCTCCTCTCCACGACGCCGCGCGCGAAGCGCGTGCTGCACGTGTGCGACGACATCGCCTGCAAGTGCCGCGGCGCCGACGAGCTGTGCGCGGCGCTGGAGGAGCAGGTGGGTCCCGCACACACCCACGGTCCCGACGGCGACCAGGTGACGATCGCGGACGACGCGGCGGTCTGGGTCCGCTCGCCGTGCCTTGGCATGTGCGACCACGCGCCGGCGGCGCTGCTGCAGGAATTCGGGCCGAACCCCGCCGAGCGTCAGATTTCCGCGTTGACGGCGGACGCGGCGGTCGGGATTCTCGGCGGCGGTCGTGAACCACAGAGCACGCAGAACACACAGAAACAACAGCCGAGCAGAGGCGTCGCGTCGTCCTCTGTGTCGTCTGTGGTTGAAGCTGTTGGTGCCGTTGCAGTGAAGGGCGAAGCGCGGCTGCTCAAGCGGATCGCGGCGCAGACCGACCCGTCGAGCATCGACGCGTACACCAAGTCCGGCGGGTTCGAAGCACTGGAGAAGGCGCTCGGCATGGACCCGACGGCGATCGTCGCCGAGGTCTCGGCGTCGAAGCTCCTGGGCCGGGGCGGCGCCGCGTTCCCGATGGGGCGCAAGTGGGAGGCCGTGGCCGCGCAGTCGGCGACCCCGCACTACCTCATCTGCAACGCCGACGAGTCGGAGCCCGGCACCTTCAAGGACCGCGTGCTCATGGAGCGCGACCCGTTCGCGATCGTCGAGGCGATGGCCATCGCGGCCTTCGCCACCGGATGCGAGCGGGGGTTCATCTACATTCGCGGCGAGTATCCGCTGGCCACTCAGCGGCTGCAGCACGCCATCGACGAGTCGCGCGCGCGTGGCTTCCTGGGCGCCGACATCCTGGGACGCGGGGTGCGCTTCGACATCGAGATCCGGCGCGGCGGCGGGGCGTACATCTGCGGCGAGGAGACCGCGGTCTTCAATTCCATCGAGGGCTACCGCGGCGAGCCGCGCAACAAGCCGCCCTTCCCCGTGGAGGCCGGGCTGTTCGGCTGTCCCACCGTGGTGAACAACGTCGAGACGCTGGCCAACGTGCCCATGATCGTGCTCGAAGGGGGCGAGGCGTTCGCGAAGATCGGCACGGGGCAGTCCACCGGCACGAAGCTGTTCTGCGTGAGCGGCGCCGTGGAGAAGCCGTGCGTCGTCGAGGTCCCGTTCGGGGCGACGCTCGGCGACGTGATCGAGCTGGCCGGCGGCGTGCGGACCGGCAGCACGCTGAAAGCGGTGCTGCTCGGCGGTGCGGCGGGCGTGTTCGTGCGTCCCGAGGAGCTGGACATGGCGCTCACCTTCGAGGGCGTGCGCGCCGCCCAGGCCACCCTCGGCTCCGGCGTCGTCGTCGCCTTCGACGAGAGCGTGGACATGGAGGAGGTGCTCCTCCGGATCGCCGCGTTCTTCTGCGACGAGTCGTGCGGCCAGTGCGTCCCCTGTCGCGTGGGCACCGTGCGGCAGGAAGAGGCGCTCTACCGCATCAGGTCGGGAAAGACCATCGGCGGACTGCACGAGGAGCTGGCGCTGCTCGAGGAGGTGGGCCTTTCCATGAAGGACGCGTCCATCTGCGGGCTCGGGCAGACGGCCTACTCGGCCGTGGAGTCCGCCATCAAGCGGCTCGGACTGTACGAGGCCAGAACATGACCGGTATCGCTCCCGTTCCGCTCGCACGGATCCGCCGCCGGCGCGGCGCCGAGGTACCGCAGGTGGCGTTGACCATCGACGGCAAGAAGGTGGAGGTGCCGGAGGGCACCACGATCCTCGCGGCGTGCACCAAGCTGGGCATCGAGATTCCGACCCTCTGCTTCCTGGAGACGCTGCGGCCGGTGAATGTGTGCCGCATCTGCGTGGTGGAGGTGAAGGGCGCGCGGGTGCTGGTGCCGAGCTGCTCGCGGCTGGTCGAGCCGGGTATGGAAGTGCTGACCGACTCGCCACGGGTGCGGCACAGCCGCAAGCTGATCCTCGAGATGCTGGCGTCGTCGGTGGACCTGTCGGAGACACCGAAGGTGGCCGAGTGGATGGCCGAGTACGGGGCCACGCCGGAGCGGTTCGGGCCGAAGGCGCCGGCGGCGGCCGAGGGCGCGCGCGACGCGCTGGTACCGGGTCACCATGAGCCTCCGGACGCGGTGCACGCGGCGACCGTGGCGCAGCCGGCCAAGGTGGACAACGCCCTCTACGTGCGCGACTACGCCAAGTGCATCCTCTGCTACAAGTGCGTGGAGGCGTGCGGTCCCGACCACCAGAACACCTTCGCGATCGCGGTGGCCGGGCGCGGGTTCGACGCGCGCATCTCGACGGAGTTCGCGGTGGCGCTGCCGGAATCGGCGTGCGTGTACTGCGGCAACTGCATTGCCGTATGTCCCACCGGCGCGCTGATGGCGAAGACCGAGTTCGACATGCGCGCCGACGACCGGTGGGACGAATCGAAGCAGACCACACAGGACACGATCTGTCCGTACTGCGGGGTGGGGTGCACGCTCACGCTGCACGTGCAGGACGGGGAGATCGTGAAGGCCACGACGCCGCTGGACAACGACATCACGGTCGGGAACCTGTGCATCAAGGGCCGGTTCGGGTGGCAGTTCGTGCGCGGCGCCGTGAAGGGGGCCGGCGTGCCGGCCTCTGGTGGCGCCGGCGGGAACGGCGCATCGCATGGCCGACCCTGATCGGTCCGGGGCGGCGGGGCTGGGCCCCGCGCCCGGGGTCGGATACGGTTCCCCCGTGGAAGAGCGCTCGTTCGTCCGGCTCGCGGGCGGGAGCCGCGATGCCGAGCAGGCGCCGGTCGCCGAGGAGGTGCCGGTGGCGTTCGTCTATTCCGGGCGGGCGCACGCGGTGATGATGGCGACCCCCACCGACCTCGAGGATCTCGCCGTCGGGTTCACGCTCAGCGAGCTGATCGTGGAGACGCGGCGCGAGGTGCGGCGGGTGAGTGTGTCGCCGCACAGCCGCGGCGTGGAGCTGGCCATCGAGGTGCCGCCGGCGGCGGTGGACCGGCTGGCCGAGCGGGCGCGGGCGATCTCGGGGCGCACGGGGTGCGGGTTGTGCGGTGTGGAGGCGATCGAGGATGCGGTGCGCACGCCGAGAACCGTGACGTCGTCGCTGGCCATCGACCCCGAGGCATTGTGGCGGGCCGGCGAGGCGCTGGATGCGCAGCAGCCGTTCAACCGGGACACGCACGCGGTGCACGCAGCGGGGTGGGCCACGGCCGACGGCGAGCTGCAGGTGGTGCGCGAGGACGTGGGCCGCCACAACGCGCTGGACAAGGTGCTGGGCGCGCTGGCGCGGAAGGACGTCGATGCATCGACGGGCTTTCTCGTGGTGACCAGCCGTGCGAGTTTCGAGCTGGTGCAGAAGGCGGCGGTGTTCGGCGTGCCGATCCTCGCCGCGGTTTCGCGACCGACCGGTCTGGCCGTGCGCCTTGCCGAGCGCTGCGGGATGGGGCTCGTGGGGTTGCTGCGCGGGCGGACCGCGAATGTGTATGCTCACCCGGAGCGCCTGGGCGCTCCCCTCACGCAGGAGCAGAGTTGACCGGCAAGAACGTTCCTTCCGACATCGAGATTGCGCAGGCCGCGCGGCCGCGTCCGATCGTGGACGTGGCTGCGGACATCGGCCTCGGCGCTGACGAGATAGATCTGTACGGCAAGTACAAGGCGAAGATTCCCCTGGAGGTGTCCACCCGCCCGGTGAAGGGGCGGTTGGTGCTGGTGACGGCGATCAGTCCGACGCCGGCCGGCGAGGGCAAGAGTACCGTGAGCGTGGGGTTGTCGCAGGCGCTGCGGCGGCTCGGCACGAACGCCATCCTGTGCATGCGCGAGCCGAGCCTGGGTCCGGTGTTCGGTGTGAAGGGCGGGGCGGCCGGCGGCGGCTACTCGCAGGTGATCCCGATGGACGACATCAACCTGCACTTCACCGGCGACTTCCACGCGATTGCGAGCGCGCACTCGCTGCTGTCGGCGATGCTCGACAACCACCTGCAGCAGGGGAACCCGCTGAACATCGAGCCGCGGCGCATCACCTGGCCGCGGACGATCGACATGAACGACCGAGCGCTGCGCAACGCGGTGATCGGGCTGGGCGGGATGGCCAACGGCGTGGTGCGCGAGGAGCACTGGGTGATCATCCCGGCCAGCGAGATCATGGCGATCGTGGCGCTGGCGACGAGCCGCGCCGATCTGGAGGCGCGGCTGTCGCGCATCATCGTCGGCGCGACGGCGGGGAAGGAGCGGAAGCCGGTGCGGGCCGGGGAACTCAACGCGAGCGGGGCGATGACGATGCTGCTGAAGGACGCCATCCGTCCGAACCTCGTGCAGACCCTGGAGGGCGGGCCGGCGTTCATCCACGCGGGGCCGTTCGGGAACATCGCCCATGGGTGCAACAGCATTCTGGCCACGCGCTCGGCGCTGGCGCTGGGCGACGTGGTGGTGACCGAGGCGGGGTTCGGGTCGGACCTGGGCGCCGAGAAGTTCTTCGACATCAAGTGCCGGGCCGGGGGGCTGAACCCCGAGGCGGCGGTGCTCGTGGCGACGATCCGCTCGCTGAAGATGCAGGGCGGGATGGACAAGAAGTCGCTGACCACGGAGAACCTGGACGCGTTGGAAAAGGGGCTGCCGCACCTCAGGCATCACGTGGAGAACGTGAAGCAGTTCGGCGTGCCGGTGGTGGTGGCGATCAACCACATCCTGAGCGACACGCCCGCGGAGACGAAGATGGTGCACGACTACGCGGCCGGGCTGGGCGTGCCGGTGGTGTTCACCGACGTGTGGGCGAAAGGGGGCGAGGGCGGGGAGGAGCTGGCGAAGACCGTGCTCGACCTGTTGAAGAAGGGCGGCGCGAAGTACGCGCCGCTGTACGACGAGAAGAAGCCCATCCGCGAGAAGATCGACACGATCGTGCGGAAGGTGTACGGCGGCGACGGCGTGGACTACGCGCCGGCCGCCGAGCGGGCGATCGACTATCTGGAATCGATCGGGATGGGCGAGACGCCGGTGTGCGTGGCGAAGACGCAGTACTCGCTGACCGACGATGCGTCGAAGCTGGGGAAGCCGACCGGGTTCCGGATGACGATCAACGACGTGTACGGGAGCGCGGGGGCGGGCTTCGTGGTGGCGAAGGCCGGCGACATCATGACGATGCCGGGGCTGCCGAAGGTGCCGGCGGCGGAAGGGATGTCGATCGACGAGGAGGGCGTGATCGTCGGGTTGTCGTAAGGCCCGCCGGTCCGCGCCGGCGGACAGTGCGGGGTTGGCCGGCGACACTCCACACCCGATCGCATTGATTTGGTGACGTGGGCCCCGGTCGACGCAGGTATGATCGTCCGGTGCCCTTGCCGCCAATCCCGATGTCGCATCTGACCGGCCCGCCCCAGCCGGAGCGTCGCCTCCGGCTGATGGAGATCGCGCGCCGCAAGATGCGCGAGCGCCGGTACAGCCAGCGGACCGAGGAGGCGTACGTCCACTGGATCCGCCGTTACATCGAGTTTCACGGGCGGCGGCATCCTGCGGAATTGGGGCCCGACGACGTCAAGAAGTTCCTCTCGGATCTCGCCGTCACCCAGCAGGTGGCGGCGAGTACCCAGAATCAGGCGCTGCAGTCACTGCTCTTTCTGTACGGGCGGGTTCTGGGAAAGCCTCTCCCGAGGATCGACGGAATAGCACCCGCCAGGCGGACTCGCCACATCCCCGTCGTGCTCTCGCAGCGCGAGGTCCGAGCGCTGTTGGGGCAGCTGAGCGACCCTGTGCGGCTGTGTGCCGTGTTGATGTACGGCAGCGGATTGCGCGTGGCCGAATGTCTGAGCCTACGCGTGAAAGACCTGGACCTGGACCGTCGAGAAATCGTCGTACGCGGTGGGAAGGGGAACAAGGACCGTCGGACCCCACTCGCCGAGTCGTGTGTGCCGGCGCTCGAGCGGAGGCACTCGGAGGGGCTCGTCGCGTATCGTCGGGATCGGAAGGCGGGGGTGCGGTGCACGGGGATCCCGGCGCCACTGGCTCGGAAGTATCCGGACGCCGAGACCGGGTGGGCGTGGTGGTATGTGTTTGCCGCGACGCGGACCTTCGTGGATGCTCAACACGTCCTGCGGCGGCATCACCTGCACGAGACCGTCGTTCAGCGGGCCGTGAAGCAAGCGGTGCACGAGCTGGGGCTGACGAAGCGGATCACCTCGCACACGCTGCGGCACTCGTTTGCCACCCACCTCCTGGAGGCCGGCGCCGACATCCGGACCGTGCAGACCCTGCTCGGGCATGCCGACGTGCGGACCACCATGATGTACACGCACGTCTTGAACAAGGGTGGCCTGGGTGTCCGAAGTCCGGCGGATCGGCTCTAGGCCCCTCCCAGCCGAGTTCTGCCCGTGGGAGACAACCTCGCGCGCTACGCTGCAGGCCCTCGCAGCATATTCCCCGACCTCATCCGCGTTCTAATCCCTCTAATATCGTGCGGCCGCGCGATTTCCCTTGCCCCCCGGTGGACCGCCCCGCACAATACACAGCAGAGAGCCGCAGTGATTCACGCGGCTTTGCAGCATATCATGACTGCATAATTCGTAGTTAGACAGGCGACCGACCGCAGAGGAACGATGAACAAACCGAACTTGTATGGCGTCGCCACTACCGTCTGGTTATTTGCATCTCTCAGCGGATTGCTCGCCGTGGGGCGTCGAATGCTGGCGTCCGGAGCAAACGCCGCAACGTGGGGTGCTCTAATCGCATTTAGCATTCAGGTTGTGGTGAGTGCCAGCTTGATGAAGCGCGCGCAACGCGCTGTCTAACGAGGCGCTGCTGCCGACGGCGGAGGCTGAGGAAGTGGCTAGCGGGCTGCGCCCGCTTGCCACAAGTATTATGAACCGCCGCAGCAGAGCGCCGCGGCGTTAGGCAGCACCTTCCTTCCGGCGAAAGGAGCACTTAAGAATATGGCGCTCGAATCCGTCCTGGCCTGGTACGTTGAGCTAATTGCGAAGCTCATCGACCGCCTTGAGGTCAGTGCCGGCCCGTTCGGCGTCTCGCTTCGGCTGAAAGAAGAGGCGGAAAAGTCGGCTGATGAGCGGCTGGCACTCATCGATGCAGCGCGAACAAACCTCGCCCAGGGCATTCAAGCGATCGATGAGTTGCGGAAAGAAGCGGCCGACAACAAGAAGAAGATTGAAGACGCGGCAGCACAGTTAGCGCGATTGCAGAGTGATAAGGAGTCGCTTGAACATCAACGCGATGAGGTCAAGAAGCTGGTCGCGACAGACATCACGACGTTCCAGCAACTCGCTGGCGTGCCTTCTCCAGCGGCGATTCGGCGCGAACGTTTCATTGGCTTTGCGAGCGGCATCATCGCTTCGGTTGTGGCTAGCGGGGTTGTTTGGGGACTAAAGCAGCTTTACGATCATTTTCACTGACCTTCTCGGCGCCTGCTGCCTAACGAGGCGCTGCTCCGTCGGCGGGCAAGGAAGCGGCTGGCTCGCTGCGCTCGCCTGCCGCAATTGTTATAGACCGCCGCGGCAGATCGCCGCGACGTTAGACAGCATACAGGGGACCGCTCGCATGTCGGGGATCGAAAGGGCGGTGGTGTTCCTCGGTCTTGTGGGCGCCGCTGCATGTGCCGCACCAGACCATGTGGTGTGCGCAGGGACAGGGCTGGGTCTCTACACCCAGCCGCAGGATACAACGATTGCGGTTGGACAGTCCTTCGTCGCGACGGCGGGGGCGATTTGGGAGACGACGTGCACCGGGGCGCAGACCCAGCCGCCCGCCCGCTTGATGGTCTGGAATGTGTCCGATTCCACGATCGTGAGTCTAGTTGCACGGGACTCCATCCACGTGCTTGTTGCTGGCGTGCAACCCGGAACAACGACAGTTACGCCGCGCTATGAAAATGGTGGGGGCGCGGTGTCCGCCGTGCACGTACTCGTCACAAAGTGAGTCTTCTACCGCTTGCTGTCTAACTTGGCGCTGCTGCAGCGGCGGGGCTGAGGAAGCGGCAGGCGCCCTGCGGGCGCCTGCCGCCGTCATTAAGAAACGCCGCAGCAGATCGCCGCGACGTTATACCGCCACGGGAAGCTGTGGCATTCTGAGCCGACGCCGATGAAGATCCTGGTGGCCGGCAATCGGCTGGGGAATTGCAGGTCCCATGCAGTGCACGTCGTCTGGAGCTCCGGGTAGCCAGCCAATGACTAGGGTTGTTCTGGATGCATGTGTGATGCTGGATATGATGCTCGCGTCGCGCCCGAGGCACGGTAAGGCGCGCGTACTCGCCGAGTTGCTGGCCACCGAGAGGATCTCGGCTCATGCGCCTGCGACGGTTCTGGTCGAGATGTTCTCAGCTGGGGCGCAAGAGTTCAAGGCACGCGGATCGATACCGATGTCGACTGGTAGGCCTTTCACTGACGTTTGGCCGTTCGATCTCTTCATAATTCCAATCGATCAGAAGTTTGTCGACCAGTTCGTTGTCCCTCATGGCATGATTCCTGTTGATGCAATGCCTCGTGGCGGCGACCTGCCGTATCTATTCATCGCTCTCACGCACCACATGCCACTCATCACAGAGGATCTGGGCCTTCGGCAAGTAGCCGAGCGATTGCAGGTAAACGGGTTTGAGCTCGAGGTCTGGGACATTGATGAAGCAATCACGTCCCTGCCTTCCGAATGACTTACGCATTCATGGGGCCGCCTATCCGACCGTTGTACCGGCGGCGGTATAACGAGGCGCTGCAGCCGACGGCAGGAGAGGAGGCGGCTTGCTCGCTGCGCTCGCAGGCCGCAATTGTTACGAACCGCCACGGCAGATCGCCGCGACGTTATGCAGGTCACGGCGTTCAGAGCACGCCGGAGCGTCTTACGGTGGGAGGGTCGACGTGAAAGATCGGTTTGAGTTCCAGCATGACGGACGTATGTACAAGTGCCACGTCGAAGCAGCTGGAGGTGGGGCCATGGTGGCTCCCCAAGGCGCCCCTTCGAAAGTGTCCACCCTTGTCTGGGTGGTGGACTACGATGGTGGGTCCGCGGCCACGGTGCGCTTCTCGCCGAACGACTTGGAGTCCAAGAGCCAGCAAGCAGCGCTCGAGGCGCGCATCCTCGAATCGTTGAGATCGAAAGGTTACGGCGCATAGCCGCCGACTGCATAATGAGGCGCTACTGCTGGCGGCGCTGGGGAAGGAGCCAGCCGACTCGCTGCGCTCGCCCGCCGCAATTGTTATGGACCGCCGCCGCAGACCGCCGCGACGTTAAAGGGCGACGATGAGCTTCTGGGACCGACAGTTGACACGGCGACAGACCATGGTTGCCGTTTTCACCGCGGGCTTCTTGAGCGCATTCGCAATTATGGCGATCGGCGACTACATGGAGAGGAGGCGCCTCCCGACATGGGAAGATCTCCCGCCCTATCGCGTCGCCAGTCGAGTGGTGGGCCCGGTGCTCAGCGCGGTCGCGATGTGAAAGGCTCGCCATTGGCGCGGCGGAGGCGTTTTGATTCCGACGGACCCACGGCCCAGCACGCGCTTGACGCTGACGGGCCTTGGTGATGCGTTCCTGGTGAAGGCCGCCAATGAATCGCATGCGTAGCGGTACTCCACGGATTGCCCGGCCCTTCTTACAATACGCCCGCGAGCACACCCCAAAACAGAATCGCAAACCCGACGAGAACGAACGGCGTTCCGACGGCCGACACCTTGTTGCCGAAGCTCTTCTCGCCAAAGCCATCCTGAACGCCCTGTATCCAGTTCCACACGAGGCCCACGTCGAACAGGACGAG
>JBJKRG010000270.1:0-3072 GCA_046704805.1 Gemmatimonadaceae bacterium | reverse complement strand
CTGCACGGGTACGGCATCTACTACGAGAACGGCGACACGCTGTACGCGACGATCTTCGCGCCGTCGCGCGCCCACGTCCCGGGGCTCGGCGTGGACGTGGCGATGGACACGAGCTTCCCCGACGGTGGCGACGCGAAGCTCACGCTCTCGATGCCGGCGGCGAAGAAGTTCACTCTGGCCATCCGCCGCCCGAGCTGGGCAGGCGACGGATTCCGCGTGCGGATCAACGGGCAGGACGTCCCACAGCCGACGCTGGCGAGCCTGCAGCCGGGCCGCGCCGGCGGACGACTGGTGACCCAGGATCCCCGCGTGCTGCCGCCGAGCACCTTCATGGAACTGACGCGGACCTGGAAGTCGGGCGATACCGTGGAGCTGACGCTCCCGAAGACGCTGCGCTACGAGTACGCGCCGCACGACGAGAAGGCGACCGCCATCATGTGGGGCCCGTTGGCACTCGCCGCCGACCACGGCCCGCGGCTCCAGGGCCGTGCGGTGTTCGCCGCGCGCAGGCTCGTTCCGGCGCTCGTCGCGGCCGGCCGCCCGATCGACGACTGGATGGAGCCGTCGCCCGAGCGGCCGGGCAACTTCACGGCGCGACAGGTAGCGCGGGTGGCGGAGGCGCCGGCGCCGCCGACCGATCTCCATCTCGTCCCCTTCTACCGCATGTACGAGCGCAATTACAGCGTATACTACGACCTCTGGTCGGAGGCGGACTTCGACGCGCGGGTGGCGGCGCTCGCGGCCGAGCGGGCGCACCAGGCGAAGCTCGATGCCGCGACCGTCTCGTTCGTGCGGCCGGGCAACCGGACCGACGAGCCGAAGTACGGCTACCGGAGCGACCCCGCCAACCGGCGCCCGCAGTACGATGCCGGACGCACGGGGCGCGGCGGACCGGGGTGGTTCTCGTACGACCTCGCGGTCGATCCGGCCGCCGCGATGGCACTCGTCGTCACGTACTACAACGACCCCGGACTCACCCCGACCACCGGTGACTTCCGCATTCTCGTCGACGGGAGGGCCGTGGCCACGTTCGCGCCCGACGAGACGGCACACGGATTCTACGATACCCGCTACGCCATTCCCGCCGCGCTCACGAAGGGCCGGCAGCAGGTGACGGTGAAGTTCGACGCCGGTGACCACGGGCACATCGCGCCGGTGTACGGGGTACGGATCATCCGGGCGGACGGAGCCGGAGCGTAGGGCCGCTCCGTCGTCCACGCCGACGGCCGTGCCGCCCGCAGTGAGCGCGCAGATCCGTTAACGCGCCGGCCGCTGGCGCGTCGTTCTGATACCTCCCCTCGCCGATCACCTCAACCCGGGGAGCATCCGAGATGACGATGACGACACGACACTCCCGGCGCCGGGGCGGGGCGGGGCTGCTCGTCGCCCTGTTGCTCGCGGCCGCACCTGCCGCCGGCGCGCAGAGCCTGCCGCTGGGCGACGGCCACGTGACCGATCATCCGGCCGTGGGCAACGTCTACTCCTGCCGCGCGATGTTCCGCCAGGGCGGCGCGCGGCACGCCGGACCCTGGTTCCACGGCGACACGTGGAATCCGCTCGAGAAACCGCACGTGGCCGGGCGCGTGTTCTGGCCCCAGGCGGCGTTCTCGCTCACCGCGCAGGGCAGCTCGCTCGACGTGCGCAGCAACGGGCTGCCCGTGCGGGAGCCCACCGGCGAGTTCCCGATCGAGCCCTCCGACACCGTCTACCAGTACGACACGAACCCGAATCACATCGCGGCGCAGCACCTGGCATTCGCGATCCCCGCCGATCCCGTGCCGGCCGCGCAGCCGGGATGCCTGCCGATGGGAATGATCGGCTTCACCGTGACCGGCGTGGCGTTCTACAGCGCGCTCGACGACGCGGGCCGCGACGCCGCTGCCCACGAGATCCAGGACGACTGCGACGGGCACCCCCAGGCGAACTCGCAATACCACTACCACAATGCGTCGCCCTGCATTCCCGGCGTGTACAGCGACGCGGTCGTCGGCTGGGCCCTGGATGGGTTCCCGATCCTCGGTCTCAAGGACGCCAACGGCGCCTGGACCACGAACGCCGAGCTCGATGCCTGCCACGGACGCGCCGAGTCGGTGACCGCCGACGGCCGCCATTACGCGTACGCGTATCACCTGACCCGCGAGTATCCGTACACCCTGGGGTGCTTCACCGGGCAGGTCGCCGAGAGCACGCTGCAGCAGGTGCACGACGGACTGGATCCGTCGCGACGCGGGCGCCGGGGCGGACGGGGACGGGGGCGCGGTCCAGGAAGAGGAGGCAGGGGAGGGCAGGTACGCTGAGCGATCCCGTCTCCGCCCCCGCTCCGCCGCCCGATCCCGCCGCGCCGCACCCGCTGCGCCGGCGCACGATCGAACGCCTCTTCACGCTGAGCGTCTTCCTCAAGGGCGTCGACGGTGTCCTCGAGGTGATGGGCGGGGTCATGTTCCTCGTCGTCGATCCCTCGACCCTCAGTGCGTTCGTGCGCTTCCTCACCGCGAACGAGCTGTCCGAGGATCCCTCGGACATCGTCGCCAACGCACTCCGCCATGCCGTTGCCCACCTCTCGCACGGGACCACGGAGTTCGCAAGCGCGTACCTGATCGGCCACGGCCTGATCAAACTCGTCCTGGTCATGGGGCTCCTGCGTCGTCGCCACTGGGCGTTCCCGACGGCGCTCACCGTGCTCGGCGCCTTCGTCGTGTATCAGTCGTACCGCGTGGTGCTCGGCCACTCCCTGCCGCTGCTCGTCCTCACGGCGCTGGATCTGTTCGTGATCTGGGCGGTGTGGCGGGAATACCGGCTGATGTTTCCCCGCGAACCGGCCGGCTGAATCCGCCCGGACCGACCGTTACCGGAACGAAGCAAGTACCCACTTGCTTTCAGGTCGGCCACCCGCTAGCCTGCGGGTCCTATGGAAATCCGCGAACGTATTCTCGAGGCGGCCGCGCGCGTCTACGCCCTTCACGGCTACCGCGGCTCGACCACCCGGCTGATCGCCAACGAGGCCGGCGTCAACGAAGTCACGCTGTTCCGCACCTTCGGCTCCAAGGACTCGCTGTTCGAGGAGCTGGCCCG
>JBJKRG010000269.1:0-21326 GCA_046704805.1 Gemmatimonadaceae bacterium | reverse complement strand
CCGCATCGACAAGGTGCGGGCAGTGGGCCCGTTCGCGTCCCACGCGCAGCGGGCCTGGGCGCCGGGCGCGCTACTCGTCGGCGACGCCGCCGACTTCTTCGATCCGTTCACCGGCGAGGGCATCTATGCCGCGCTGCGCGGCGGCGAGCTGGCGGCGGGTCACATCCACGCGGCCCTCGACACCCGGTCCGCGCGCGATGCCGACGCGGCGCTCGAAAAGTACGAGGGAGCTCGGCGCCGGGAATTCGGCGGCAAGTGGACCGTGGAACGGACCATCGGTGCGGTGATCGCGCACGCGCCGCTCATCAACCGGGCCGCGCGGGCGTGCGAGGCCTATCCCGCCATGGCGGACCTGCTCGTCGGTGTGGCCGGCGATTTCGTGCCGCCCCGCGCCGTGATGCGCCCGGCCTTTCTGTTTACCTTGTTCGCACGCCCCCTTCCCGCGCCACCCGCCGCGAGCCGCGTATGAGCATCGATTCCGACACCTTCCGCGCCGTCCTCGGACGCTTCGCCTCGGGCGTCACCATCCTCACGGCGCGCAGCTCCGACGGCCACGACCACGGCATGACCGTGAGTGCCTTCTGCTCGGTGAGCCTCACGCCGCCCCTCGTCCTGGCGTGTGTGGACCACACCGCGAAGATGCACGACCTGTTGCTGCAGCAGGACGCCGTTGGGGTCAGCATTCTCTCGTCGGCACAGGAGGCGCTGTCGCGCCGATTCGCCGAGTTGGAATCGGACCGGTTCGAGGGCCTGGGCTATGCCCGGGGGGAGAGCGGCGTGGTGCTGTTCGAGGATGCGCTCGCGCACCTCGAGTGCCGCGTACGCGATCGGTATCCGGCCGGCGACCACACGGTGTTCGTGTGCGAGGTGGAGCGCGCCGAAACGCGCCAGGACCGCCCGCTGCTCTACTATCGCGGCGGATACGCGCAGCTCGAGCGCTGATGGCGACGCTCACCCCTGGGCGTCGCCGGGGGTTCGAGTACCTCGACGATCCCACCGTGCCGCCGGACGTGCGCGAGCGGTCGATCCGCGACGTCGTCCGGTCCAACACCCTGCTCGGAGGCGCCAACGCGCTCGTGCGGGAGCTGGCCCGGGTGCTGCCTCCGGCCGGCGCGTCGGCCACGCTGCTCGACGTCGGCACGGGGCTGGCCGATCTGCCGCATCGCGCCGCGGCCGCCGCGGCCCGGGCCGGAGTCACGCTCACAACCATCGGCTACGACGTGGCGGCATCGCTGCTGCACGCCGACCGCGGCGTCGTGCACTACGCGGTGTGCGGCAACGCGCTGGCGCTGCCCTTCGCGACGCACAGCGTCGATCTCGTGACCTGCTCGCAGCTGCTGCATCATTTCGAACGGGCCGACGCCGTGCGCCTGGTGCGCGAGCTGCACCGGGTGGCTCGGCACGCCGTCGTCATCGCCGACCTCCGGCGGAGCTGGGTTGCCGTGACCGGGTTCTGGCTGGTGAGCTACCCGTTGCGCTTCCATCCCGTCACCCGCCACGACGGCGTGACGTCGGTCCTGCGCGGCTTCACCCCGGGCGAGCTGGAGGCGATCGTCGCCGAGGGCAGCGGCGCCTCCGTGCCCGTCGCTCGCCATGCCGGCTTCCGGCTCACCGCACGGTGGGAGACCGCGGAGCCCCGCCGATGACCGATCCCCGGACGACGCCGTTCGAGCTCGGTCCGATGCCGCCGACGGCGCGGATGATCACGCTCGACCGGCGCACCGTCGGGGCGGGCCTGGACGTGATCTTCGCGCTCGCCCGTGACGTCGAGCGGTGGCCCGCCCTGCTGCCGCACTACTCGCGCGTCCGGTTCATCACCCGCACCACGGACGGCGGAGGCGTGGTGGAGATGGCGGCCGTGCGACCCTTCGGCCCGTTCGACTGGCCCACGTCGTGGACCTCCGAGATGCAGGTGTCGCCCCCGGAGGCCGCGGCACCGTGGATCCGATTTCGCCACATCCGGGGTATCACCCGCCGGATGGAGGTGCTCTGGGCGTTCCGCCCGGCAGCGGCCGGCACGCTCGTGACGATCCTCCACATGTGGAACGGCCCCCGCTGGCCGGCGATTGGTGACGTGGCGGCACGGCGGGTGATCGGGCCCATCTTCATTCACGGCATCGCGTCGCGCACGCTCGCCGGGCTGGCGCGTGCGGCCGAGCAGACGGCGGAGTCCCCTTCGCGGAGTTCAGCATGACGGACGGAAGGCGCGTGGTCGTTACGGGCATCGGCCCGATCACCCCGATCGGGATGGCCCGCGAGGGATTGTGGGAGGGACTACGGCGGCAGCGCAGCGCCGTGCGGACGGTGACGCGGTTCGATCCCTCGATGTTCCGCAGTCGCAATGCAGCCGAAGTCGACGACTTCCACCCCGGGGACTTCCTGGAGGAGAAGCGGGCGCGGCGGCTCGATCGATTCGGCCACTTTTCCGTGGTCGCGGCCCGCCTCGCGGCTGAGGACGCCCGCCTCGACCTCCACGTGGAAGACCCCGAGCGCGTGGGCGCGATGATGGGCTCGGCGCTTGGCGGGGTGGCCTTCGCCGAAGATCAGATGCGGGTGTCCACGCGCGAGGGGCTCCGTGCGGTCGACCCCTCCCTGGCGCTCACGGTGTTCGCGGGCGCGGCGAGCTGCAATATCGCCATCGAACTGGGCGTGCAGGGGCCGAACAGCACGAATGCGATGAGCTGCGCGTCGGGCACGATCGCCGTCGGCCAGGCGTTCCGTGCGATTCGCGACGGCTACGCCGACGTGATGTTCGCCGGCGCGGCCGAGGCGCCGTTGGCCCCACTCTGCTTCGGGGCGTTCGCGATCATCCGCGCGATGTCCACGCGCAACGACGAGCCGGCGCGGGCCTCGCGTCCGTTCGATCGCGACCGCGACGGGTTCGTGATGGGAGAGGGCGCGTGCGTGCTCGTGCTCGAGGAGCGGACGCGCGCCCTCGCCCGGGGCGCACCGGTGTACGCGGAGGTGGTGGGATTCGGATTTTCGAACGACGCCCATCACATGACGGCGCCGCGCCCGGACGGATCGCAGGCCGCGCGGTCGATGCGGCTCGCCCTCGCCGACGGACATGTCTCGCCGGACGACGTGTCGTACGTCAATGCGCACGGCAGCTCGACCCCGCTCAACGATCCTACGGAGACCACGGCGATCAAGCGGGTGTTCGGCGACCACGCATCGCGGCTCCAGGTGAGCAGCACCAAGGCGTACTACGGGCACGCCCTGGGCGCTTCGGGCGCCATCGAGGCGGCGATCGCCGCGCTGGTCCTCGCCCGCGGGTGGCTCCCGCCGACCCTCAACCTCGACGCGCCGGACCCCCGGTGCGACCTGGACAACATCCCCAACGAGGGACGTGCCGCGTCGGCCGAGCACGTCCTCAGCAATTCGTTCGGGTTCGGCGGGATCAACGCAGCGCTCGTGTTCCGCCGGGCATGAGGTGAACGCCGCACCGCCGGCGGGCGACGGCCGGTTCGTGCTGCTCACCGGGAACCCATAGCCGCTCGACTGGACCTGCCGACGCGCCACCTTTAGCCTTGAGTGCGGAGAGCGGTCCCCCAGTTCCTACCAGCGGAGCCAATTCATGCAAGACCTCCAGCGGCCGATCGTTGCCGAGTTCGTCGGCACGTTCGCCCTCGTGTTCATCGGCGGCGCGACGATCATGAACGGGTACGTGGCCAAGGCTGCCGTGCCGCTCATCGACATCGCCATCGCCCATGGACTCATCATGGCCCTGCTCGTCTCGGCGACGATGCGCGTATCCGGGCATCTGAACCCGGCGGTCACGATCGGGGTCGCCGTCACGCGGCGGCTGAGCCCCGGGGCCGCGATGATCTACGTGGTCGCGCAGTGCGCCGGCGCGGTGGTCGCGGCGCTCGCGCTCAAGGCCCTCTTTCCCCCCGAGGTGGCGCACGCGTCCCGGCTCGGCGGGCAGTGGGTGGCCGGCAACGTCGGGACGGGAACCGCCATCGCGCTCGAGGCGATCGCGACGTTCTTCCTCGTGTTCGTCTTCTTCGGGACGGTGGTCGACCCCCGCGGGCCCAGGGTCGGCGGATTCGCCGTGGGCCTCACGATCACCGCCGGCATGCTCGCCATCGGTCCCCTCACCGGCGGTTCGATGGACCCCGCCCGTTCGTTCGGACCCGCCCTGGTGAGCGGGAACTTCAACGGGCACCTCATCTACTGGATCGGCCCGCTCCTGGGCGGTATCGCGGCCGGCCTCCTGTACAACTGGGCGTTCCTCAGGGATGAACCGGCCCCCGCAGCCGACGCCGCCTGACCGTCACTCATGCCACGATCCGACCAGCCCCCGCCCGTCCAGTCGCTCGAACGCGAGCGTGAGCGCGTGGTCACCGCGCTGTCGCGGCACTTCGCGAACGACGACCTGTCGATCGACGACCTCGAAGCCCGGCTCGAGATGGTCTACCGCGCCACGTCGGTCGCCGAGATCCGCGCTCTCGCGTCGGACCTTCCCGACCTCGACACGCCGGCCGGCATCGCCGCGGTCCGTCCCGCCCCGCCGCCGTCACGCGCGGTGCGCCGCCGCCTGGTGTCGGTCCTCGGCAGCCGCGTGCGCAGCGGCGTCTGGGTTCCGCCGCAGCAGCTCGATCTCGTGGCGGTCATGTCGGACACGCGCCTCGACCTGCGCGAGGCCCAGCTCTCGGCGGGGGTCACGGAAATCCGGGTCAAGGCGACCATGGCCGCCGTCCACATCGTGGTGCCCCCGCACGTGCACGTGGTCATCGAGACCACGCCGATCCTCGCCTCGGTCAGCGAGCGCACGACGGGGGCTGCCGCGCCGCCGCGCGGCGCACCGGTGATTCGCGTCAGCGGCTGGGCGTTGATGTCCGACGTGAGCGTTCGGAAGTTCGACGCCGACGACGAGATGTGAGACGACCGGGTGGTGAGGGGGCGGCTCAGTGGAAGAGCAGCCACGCCATCCAGACGCCGCTGACGAGCACCGCCGGAAGGAGCGTCAGCCCTACGGAGAACACCAGCCCGTGGCGGAAGAGCGCCGGGCCGAGGCCGTACGTCTCCCGCTTGAGCCACCGCTGCACGACCGTTTCGACGATCCACCCGGCCGAGTAGCAGACGTTGGCGGCCAGTCCGTAGACCACGATGACCTGCCAGGGGATGAAGCCGTGGTGCAGGGGGCCCGGCAGGGCGCGGACGAGGGTGGCGACCCCGAGCGTCACGAGGCCGGCGGCGCCGACCACCAGGTTGTAGGTCAGGCGGTGCGCCTCCCACCAGCGGAGGAGCCGCAGGGGCGTCCGGATCAGCGGCGGATCGGGGAAGAGGACGTGGACGAGGCCGGCCATGGCGACACGTTAGCGCAGCGGGCGCAATTATGTCAAGTACTTCGTGACACAAAGCACAGGTCGCCCATCCGGGCGGCGCCCGCCGACGCTACGGTCCGCCGGATGGCGGCGAGGGTCGACCGGGGTTCCCGGGGAATCACGGCCCGACCGCGAGGTAGGCGTTCTCGTACCGCCCGATCGACCGCGAGATCATGCGCAGCGACTCCTCGCTCTTCCCCCATCCGACGATCTCCACCTTCTTCCCCTCCAGTTCCTTGTAGCTCACGAAGAACTGCGCCACTTCCCGGAGCAGGTGCTGGGGCAGGTCGGCGATGTCGAAGTACTCGGCCGAATAGGGATCGTGCAGCGGCACGGCGAGGATCTTGTCGTCGGGCTCGCCGCGGTCGAGCATGTGCAGCACGCCCAGGGGGCGCACGTCGATCATGCACCCGGGGAAGGTCTCCTCCTTGAGCAGCACGAGCACGTCCATCGGATCGCCGTCGTCGTGGAGCGTGCGTGGAATGAATCCGTACTCGGCCGGATAGTGCACCGCCGAGTAGAGCACGCGGTCGAGCTTGATGAGGCCGGTGGTCTTGTCCAGCTCGTATTTGTTGCGGCTGCCCTGCGGAATCTCGATGATCGCCGTGACTTCCTCCGGCGGATTGGCGCCCGGGGGGAGGTCGCGCCAGAGGTTCAGCATCGCTCAGGGCTCCCCGCGGGCCAGGGCCGCCGCGGCGTCCACCGCGAAGTAGGTGATCAGCACGTCGGCGCCGGCGCGGCGGATGCCGAGCAGCGCATCCATCATCACCCGATCCCCGTCGATCCAGCCGCGCTCGGCCGCGGCCTTGATCATGCTGAACTCGCCGCTCACCTGGTACGCCGCCAGCGGATAGCCGGTGGCATCCTTGACCCGGCGGATGATGTCGAGGAACGGACCGGCGGGTTTCACCATCACCATGTCGGCCCCCTCGGCGATGTCGAGCTCGACCTCGCGCAGCGCCTCGTCGCTGTTGGCCGAATCCATCTGGTAGCCGCGGCGGTCGCCGAATTGGGGGGCCGACTCGGCGGCGTCACGGAAGGGTCCGTAGAACGGGCCGGCGAACTTCGCGGCGTAGCTGAGGATGGGCGTGTTCTGAAATCCCTCGCCGTCGAGCGCCGCGCGAATGGCCGCGACGCGTCCGTCCATCATGTCGCTCGGTGCGACGATGTCGGCGCCGGCGCCGGCGTGGGACACGGCCTCGCGGGCGAGCAGCTCCAGGGTGGCATCGTTGTCCACGTCGCCGTCCCGGAGCACCCCGCAGTGCCCGTGGTCGGTGTATTCGCACATGCAGACGTCGGTGATCACGACGAGATCGGGGACCTCGCGCTTGAGCGCCCGCACCGCCTGCTGCACGGGGCCTTTGTCGTCCCATGCCCCGGTTCCCGTGGCATCCTTGTGCTCGGGGATGCCGAACAGCAGCACGCCGCCGACGCCGGCCCCGGCGGCCGCGGTGGCATCCCGCACCAGCTCGTCCACCGAGAGCTGGGCCACGCCAGGCATCGATTCGACCGGTACGCGCACCTTCTTCCCGGGCCGCACGAACATCGGGAGGACGAGCTGCGAGGCCGCGAGGTGCGTCTCGCGCACCAGGCGGCGGAGGGAGGCGGTGCGGCGCAGCCGCCGCGGACGGTATTCGGGGAAGCTTGGCATAGAGGGCTCTGCGTTCGGGCACCGGGCCGCGCGAGGCCTGGCGCCGTCCAGCGTGCAATCTACTCGGGTTGCGGCGACGGCAGGCGCTGTGCCCGACGCAGGCCCTCGAGGATCTCGGTCGCCCCCTGGCCGCGGAGGTGGTTGGCCAGGCGTACGCCGCTCAACTCCGGGTCGGTCTCGTCAAGGGCGATCTTGCCGCGCACGACGCGGCCGCCTTCGAGATCGGCGATCAGTCCATACAGGACGAAGCCGCCGTCCCGCGGCATGACGAGCGCGCCGATCGGCACCTGGCACCCTCCCTCGAGTGCGCCGAGGAAGGCCCGCTCGGCCCGCACGTCGGTGTGCGTGCGCACGTCGTTCAGCGCGTCCGCCAGCGCCTGCATGGGCGCGTCGTCGCTCCGGATCTGCACGGCGATGGCGCCCTGCCCCGGGGCCGGCAGCCAGTCCGGCGCATCGAGCGTGGCCGTGATGCGCTGCGAGACGCCGAGGCGGTGGAGGCCGGCCGCGGCGAGGATCGCCGCGTGCACGACCCCCGTATCGACCTTCTTCACGCGCGTCGGGACGTTGCCGCGCAGCTCGACGATGTCGAGGTCCTTCCGCCGGGCGGCGAGTTGTGCCCGTCGCCGGAGGCTCGAGGTCCCGACGCGCGAGCCGCGCGGCAGCTCGTCAAGCGACTCGGCCTGAATCACGTCGCTGATCACCAGCACGTCGCGCGGATCTTCCCGGGCCAGCACGGCGCCGATCGTGAGCCCGTCCGGCGATTCGGTCGGCAGATCCTTCAGGGAGTGCACGCAGCAGTCCACCCGCCCCTTGCCGAGCGCCCGCTCCAGCTCCTTGGTGAACAGCCCCTTTGCGCCGATGGCGCTGAGCGGCTCGTCGAGCTTCTTGTCGCCCACCGTCTTGAAGGTCACGAGCTCCGCGGCGTGTCCCTGCGCCTCGAGCATGGACTTCACGAGGTTGGCCTGGTACAGCGCGAGGTCGGAAGACCGGGTGGCGATGCGAATCGGGCCCTGAGATACCATGGCGTGGGGGTGGTGCGAGGTTGCCGAAATGTAGCCGCCGTCAACCGCGCGCAGCCACCGTCGCGCGGACGAGTCCCTCGATCGTGGAGGGGTCGGCCTGTGCGCGCACGTTCAGGCCCAGTTCGCGCACGACATCGGACGTGGCCGGGCCGATGCTGACGATGCCGGCGTGGGCCGCGGCGTCGGCGCCGACCGCGTCGACGAACGCCCGCACGGACGATCCCGCGGTGAACGTCACGAGGTCGACCTCGTTGCGCAGGAGGCGCTCGCGCAGCGCCGCAGCCCCCTGCACGTCGGGCACGGACCGGTAGAGCGGTGTGACGTCCACGCGCGCGCCGAGATCCCGGAGGCCGGCCGGCAGCACCTCCCGCGCCCCGCGCGCCACGAGGTAGAGGATACGGGTTCCCGTCACGTCGTCGCGGTCGGCGAATGCTTCGAGCAGCCCCTCGGCGACGAAACGCCGCGGCGTGACGGCGACGTCGATGCCGAGCTCCTGCAGCGCCCCGGCGGTGGCCGGCCCGACGGCCGCGACGCGCAGCGTCGTGAGCGCCGAGGCGTCCTGTCCCGACCGCCGCAGCAGCTGCCAGAAGAACGTCACGGCGTTCCGGCTCGTGAAGATCAGCCAGTCGTAGCTGGCGAGATGGCGCAGGGCCTCGAGCACGGGAGCGGTGTCGAGCAGCTCCACGCGCGTCGCCGGCATCTCGATCACTTCCGCTCCGAGCGCCGCGAGCGGCCCGGTCAGTGTCGCCGCCCGGTCCGCCGAGCGCGTCACCACCACCCGCGTCCCGGCGAGGGCACGCGCAGCGGTCGTGCTCATGGGGTCGTGTGCGGGCTCCGGCATGCGGCCCCCGTTGGCAGAGTGTCGAAGGGCGTGGGGTCTTCGGAAGATAGTGCGGAATTGGTGCGATGGGGATGACGGTTGGCAGTTGGCGGTGGGCAGTGAGCGGTTGGCGGCTGGCGGTTGGCGGTCACTCTCCAACGGTTCCCGAACCTTGCCGGACCCCTTTCCAATTCGCAGTATCAGCTAACCTCCTCTCCTCCGCCCGTTCGGTTCTGCGCTGTTTGGGTCCTGCGCTGTTTCGGTATTGCGCCGTTTCGGTGTTGCGTCGTATCGGCCCTGCGCCGTTTCTCCTTTCACGCTTCTTCCCATGACTGACATCTCCGTCCTCCTCCAGGAAAACCGCAAGTTCCCCCCGCCCCGCTCCTTCAAGAACACGGCCGTCGTGTCCGATCCCGGCATCTGGGACCAGGCGGCGAAGGACATTCCCGCGTACTGGGCGGAGCAGGCGAAGGAGATCGAGTGGATCGCGCCGTATCAGACCGTGCTGGACTGGAAGCCACCGCATGCGCAGTGGTTCGTGGGCGGAAAGCTCAACGCATCCGTGAACTGCGTGGACCGCCACGCCCGGGGTGCGCGGCGCAACAAGGCGGCGCTGATCTGGGAGGGGGAGCCCGGCGACCGCCGGACGCTCACGTACTGGGACCTGTTCGTCGAGGTCAACAAGTTCGCCAACGTGCTCCGGTCGCTGGGCGTCAAGCGCGGCGACCGCGTGGCGATCTACCTCCCGATGATCCCCGAAGCGGTGATCTCGATGCTCGCCTGCGCCCGCATCGGAGCGCCGCACTCGGTGGTGTTCGGCGGCTTCTCGCCCGAATCGCTCCGCGACCGCATCAACGACGCCCAGTGCAAGGTGCTGATCACGGCCGACGGCGGGTATCGCCGCGGCGCCATCGTGCCGCTCAAGCGCAACTGCGACGTCGCGCTGCAGGAAACGCCGTCGATCCAGAGCGTGGTGGTCGTGCAGCGCCGCCCCGGGGCGGGCGGCGATGAGGCGTTCGCCGAGATGAAGGAGGGCCGCGACTACTGGTGGCACCGGCTCATGCGCAAGGCCGGCCAGTGGTGCGAGCCCGAGGCGATGGACGCCGAGGACATTCTCTACATCCTCTACACCTCGGGAACGACCGGGAAGCCGAAGGGCATCGTCCACACGACGGGCGGGTACATGGTGGGGACGACGGCCACGGCGCGGGAAGTGTTCGATCTGAAGGACGACGACGTGTACTGGTGCGCGGCGGACATCGGCTGGGTGACCGGCCATTCCTACATCACCTACGGACCGCTCTCCAACGGTGCCACGTGCGTGATGTACGAAGGGGCGCCCGACTGGCCCGACCGCGACCGGTTCTGGGAGATCTGCGAGAAGTACGGCGTGACGATCCTCTACACGGCGCCGACGGCGATCCGCGCCTTCATGAAGTGGGGCACGCAGTACCCGACCAGGCACGACCTGTCGCAACTGCGCCTGCTCGGCTCGGTCGGCGAGCCGATCAATCCCGAGGCCTGGATGTGGTACCACAAGGTCATCGGAAACGAGCGGTGTCCGATCGTCGACACATGGTGGCAGACGGAGACGGGCGCGATCGTGATCTCGCCGCTCCCGGGCCTCACGTCCACCAAGCCCGGCAGCGCGACGCGGCCGCTCCCGGGGTACGCCGCCGCGATGCTCGATGCCGACGGCAAGGAGATCCCGGTGGGCGGCGGCCTGCTGGCGCTCACGCATCCGTGGCCGTCCATGCTCCGGACCATCTGGGGTGACGACCAGCGCTACGTGGACACCTACTTCTCCAAGTGGCCCGGACGGCCCGACCTGTACTTCCCCGGCGACGGCGTGAAGCTCGACGACGAGGGCTACTACGTGATCCTCGGCCGGGTGGACGACGTGCTCAACGTCGCCGGCCATCGCATCGGCACCATGGAGGTGGAGTCGGCCCTCGTGGAGCATCCGGCCGTCGCCGAGGCGGCGGTCGTCGGCAAGGCGCACGAGCTGAAGGGACAGGCGCTCGCGGCGTTCGTCACGCTGCGCGAAGGCCACAAGCCGTCGCCGGCGCTGCACGACGAGCTGCGCGACTTCGTGGGCGAGAAGATCGGCGCCATCGCCAAGCCCGATGACGTGCTCTTCTCCGCCGATCTGCCGAAGACCCGGTCGGGCAAGATCATGCGGCGGTTGCTGCGCGACATCGCGGAGGGACGGGCCCTCGGCGATACGACCACGCTGGCGGATCCGACGGTCGTGGCGAAGCTCAAGGAGCAGTACGAGGGGTTGGAGAGCTGAACGGGGAAACGACGCCCGGCGGCAACCACGCAACGCCGTAACTACGCAATGCCGTAACAGCGCAGTGCCGCAACTGCGCAGGACCGAAACGACGGGGAAGCGGAAGGAAAGGGCGGGTCGTATGCAACGGCGATCCGCCCCTTCTGCACCGCTTCACTGCCACACCGCTCCCCCGCCCGATCACCCCCCGTGATCAGTCGTCCGTGGCCGCTCCCGCCTTCAGCAGCTCGGGCTTGATGGGCAGCGTGCGAATGCGCACGCCCGTTGCGTCGAAGATCGCGTTCAACAGCGCCGGTGCGAACGGCGGGACGCCCGGCTCGCCGACGCCGGTTGGCGATTCGTGGTTCTCGACGAGATGGACCTCCACCGGGGGCATCTCGTCCATCCGCACCACCTTGTAGTCGGGGAAGTTGCTCTGCTCGACGGCGCCGTTCTTGACGGTGATCTCCCCGTAGAGCGCCATGCTCAGCGCCCAGGCCACCGCGCTCTCCAGCTGCGCGACTACCGTGTCGGGGTTGATCAGCTGCCCGCAGTCGAAGGCGCAGACGACGCGATCGACCTTCACCTTGCCGCTGGGCGGCACGTGGGCCTCCACGACCTGCGCCACCAGCGTGCCGTCGTAGTCGTAATACCCGAAGCCGCGGCCGTGCCCCTTGGGCAGGGGCGTCGTCCACCCCGCCTTGTCGGCCGCCAGCTGCACGACGTGCATGGCCCGCGGATTGCCCTTCAGCATCCCCAGCCGGTACTGCACGGCATCCTTCCCCGCCGCGCGCACGCACTCGTCCAGGAACGCCTCGATGCAGTAGCCGTTCTGCGAGTTCGCGACCGATCGCCAGAACCACAGGGGCACCGGGCTCGGCACGAACACCATGTCGAGCTTGTAGTTCGGGATCTCGTACGGCGGGACGTGCGCGGCATCGAAGTGGCGACCGCGCGCCCGCCCCGGGAAGGCGTATGCCTCCATCGACGAGCCGACCACGCGATCTTCCCAACTCACGAGGTTCCCGTCGGCGTCGAGCACCGCGCGCATGCGCTGGATGCCGTTCACCCGATAGAGGTCGTGCTGGATGTCCTCCTCGCGCGACCAGGTCACCTTCACGGGCCGACCGGCGGCCTTCGACAGCTGCACGGCCTCGATGCCGAAGTCGGTCTGCGAGCGGCGTCCGAAGCCGCCCCCGAGGAACGTCATGTGCACGTTGACCTTCTCGGGCGACACGTCGAGGAAGCGCGCCACGGCACCGCGCAGCCCGTCGGGCGACTGCGACGGCGCCCAGACGTCCACGCCGTCGGCGCGGACGTCGGCCGTGCAGTTCATGGGCTCCATCGGCGCATGCGCCAGGAGCGGGTATTCGTAGATGCTCTCCACCGTCTTCTCACCCGCGGCGGCGGGGCGCACCGTTCCCTTGCTCGCGGTCACCTGCGCGTCGTCGTGCACGCGCTTCCGGTAGTCGGCGGTCGCGGCGGCGGTCGAGTAGTTCGCGTTGGGGCCCGGATCCCAGTCGATGACCAGGGCGTCGCGCCCCTTCATCGCCGCCCACGTGTCGTCCGCCAGCACGGCCACCCGGGCCGGCAGCAGGTGCGGCACCGCGTCGAGCTTTACGACCTGGCGCACGCCGGTGACGGCGCGGGCCTTGCTGTCGTCGACGCTCTTCAGCGATCCGCCGAACGCCGGGCACCGGGCCACGCTGGCGAACAGCATGTTCGGCCGTCGGACGTCGATCCCGAATTGCGTCGTGCCGTTCACCTTGTCCGGGATGTCGAGGCGCGGCGTGGACTTGCCGATGATCCGGAAGTTGCGCGGGTCCTTGAGCGGCACGTCGCCGGTCGGCACCGGTTGCCTGGCGGCCAGCGCGGTCAGGTCGCCGTAGGTGGCCCGGCGCTTCGAGGCCGCGTGCACGACGACTCCCGCGTCGGTCGAGCACTGCGACGCCGGGACGCCCCACTCGGCGGCAGCCGCGGCGACGAGCATCGCCCGCGCCGTGGCACCCGCCCGCCGCAGGGGCATGTACGAACTGCGCGTGCTCCGGCTGCCGCCGGTCCCGGTGTCGTACTTGCCGTTGGTGGGCGCGCGCACCACCCGGACCCGGCTCCAGTCGGCGTCCAGCTCCTCGGCCACGATCATCGGCATGGCCGTCCACACGCCCTGCCCCATCTCGGACTTCGCGGACTCGATGGTGACCGTGCCGTCGGAATCGATGCTGAGCCAGAGGTTCGGCGTCCATCCGGCCGGCGCGGGCCGGCCGCGCGCCACCACCTTCGTCGCGAGGGCCTCGAGCGTGCTGAAGCCGAGCACGAGCATCGCGCCGGTCCCGGCGGACACGGCCACGAACTGCCGGCGGCTGATCGTCTTCTCGCTCATTTCGCCTCCCCCTGCGCATCGCCTGCGGCACGATGAATGGCGCGCCGGATGCGCAGATACGTGCCGCAGCGGCAGATGTTGTCGCTCATGCCGTTGGCGATGTCGGTGTCGGTCGGATGCGGCGTCGTGGCCAGCAGGGCGGCCGCCGCCATCAACTGCCCCGACTGGCAGTAGCCGCACTGGGGCACCTGTTCGGCGATCCATGCCTGCTGCAGCCGGTGCCCGATGTCGGACTTGGCCAGGGCTTCGATCGTGGTGACGTCGTGGTTGGCCGCATCGGCGATCGTCCACTGACACGACCGGGCGAAATCACCGTCGATGTGGACGCTGCACGCCGCGCACGCCCCCACGCCGCACCCGAACTTCGTGCCGGTGAGCTCGAGTTTGTCGCGCAACACCCACAGCAGCGGGGAATCGGCGTCGGCCGACACCGTATGCCTGACGCCGTTCACGGTGAGATTGAACGAAGGCATGGGACTCGCTCCAGCGGCCACCGGCGGTCCGGCGCCGCGAATGGGGACCCGGGCGCGGCACCCCCATACCCGGTGAGCGCCGCTCGAACTACTTGCTTATTACTGTGGCCGTGCGGGCGCGATAGTCAAGCAACGCCAGGCCAAAGAGCACGACGATGAGGCTCGCCGACCCCACGCACCACCGGCAGATGGCGTGGATCCGGAACAGCTCCAGGTAGGTCAGCCAGCCGCTGAACAGCACCCCCCAGCCGGTGAGCCCGAGCAGCGCCATGGAGAGCCGGGGGTCGTCGGCGAACCGCTCCTGCACTGCGACCAGGGCGACGGCGAGCACCACCACGTAGTAGGCCACTCCCCAGACCGCCACGTGGATCCCGAGGAACCGCGACCAGCGGCTGGTCTGCACCAGCTCGCAGCTCCCCGAGCCGCAGGCGAGCGTGCCGATGTAGCCCAGGTCGTGCAGGGCGAGATAGGACGCGAGCAGCACGCCGCACAGGGCGAGCACGGCCAGCACCATCCGCTTTGTCATTTCTTAGCGGCCGCCTTCGCCGCGGCCTGCCGCTTCAGCTGCTGTTCCACCTTGGCCTTGAACTGGTCGTACGTGAGATAGCCGGGCACCACCGTGTTCCCGAACACGAACGTCGGGGTCTGGTCGATGTGCCGGCGCTCGGCCTCGAGCTCGTTTGCCTGGAGCTGCGCCTGGTACTTCCGCGTGTCCACGCATTTGTTGAATTGCTGCATGTTCAGCCCGAGCCCCTGGGCGAAGCCGGCGATCACGTTGTCGGGATGGTCGGTGGCCTCCCCGTCCCACTGGTCCTGGCGATCGTAGAGCATGTCGTGCATCTGCCAGAACTTCCCCTGGTCTCCGGCGCACCAGGCCGCGCGGTGGGCGTTCCAGGTGTTTCGGTGCTGGGAGAGCGGAAAGTCCATGTACCGGAGTTGCACGACGCCGGAGTCGATGAGGTGGGTCCGGATGTCCGGCTCGGTGAGTGTGGCGAACTCGCCGCAGATGGGACACTCGAAATCCGCGAACTCGACGACCTTCACCTGCGCACTGTCGCTCCCCTCGGTGTGGCCCATGGCGTCGAGCTTGGGGAGCGTGCTGTCCCATTGCGAGGCGGCACTCTGGGGCTTGACGGTGAGGTACGCGAGCGCGGTGATGCCGGCCACGGCGATCACGCCGATCAGGATGTAGAACCGACGCATCGCCCGGCTGGTCGATGCCTTCTTCGGCGGTGCCTTGCGGCGTCGGGAATTGGCGGTTTTTTTGGCCATCGCTTCCGGTCGTCCTCACCCTCGGGAAAGTGGCGCTGGGATCACTGTCGTGGTGCTGTCTCGTCAAAGCTAGGCGGCGCCGGAAGGGCCACGCAAGGAAACCTCGCCGCGTCGAGATTCGGGCATCGACGAACGAACGATTACGCGGTTCGGCTCGTATCTGTGAAGGGAGCCCCGCGCGTGCAGGACCTCGCGCGATGGGTTAAATTACGGGCGTCCTGTTTCTTTCACCTTTCACCGAGTTTCATGGCTAAGAGCAAGAATAGACGCAATGGGCCGTCGTCGCCTTCGACGCCGAGCCCTTTCGAAGAAGCCCGCGACGAACTGTTCCAGCATATCATCCGTTGTGACGTGATCGGCTCCGCACCGGAGCACCAGCAGGAATGGTTCGATGATACGATGAAGTACATGGCCGACCGGTATCCGGAGCTGGCCGAGCGTGATTTCGAAGAGTTGAAGCAGCTCGGTGCGCGGTTCGCGCAGCCCCCGAAGACCAACCCGGCTGTCGAAGAAGAAAGCGCGTACAACGCGGCCTGACGATTGACCCGCGGTTTTCCGCGGCAGCAGCACCACCGCCGATAGCGGAGCGCCCGCGCGCCGTCCGCCGTCGGCGGTTCGTCATTCCCGCCACCGCCGCGCGGCGTCAGCGCCAGATGGTCGGACTGCGCCGGAGCACCACGCCGAGGCGCAGGCCGCCACCGAACCCCACCTGGTACGCCACGCGCATCCCGCGGTGGACGGGTCCCTCGAAATCCAGCACGCCTGCCAGATATGGGCGGAGCTTGTCTCCCGCTTCGTAGCGGATGCTCAGCCCCCCGCCCAGCGACAGCGCCCAGCGCTGTCGTCCGAACGGGTCGAGCAGCAGCCGCATGAGCGCGTCCACCCGACCGGTGCCCTTGAGCACTCCGTCGCGCCGCAGGGCCCCCGCCCCCGCGTCGAGCTCCACCCGCTGGTAGTAGCCGGCGCCGAGGTTCACGCCGCCCCCGAGTTGTACCGAATACGGCGCGGCGCCGAGGACGTCCAGGCGGACCTCCTGGCGGGCGGGGATCTTCTGTGCCGCCGCGCGTCCCGTCGCGGCAGCGAGCAGCACCGCCGCCAGCAGCAGAGCCGGAGTCAACGGCCGCCGGGCGGAATGGTTCACCGGGGCCGCGCGCGCCAGAGCGCCAGCGTGTAGTCCACCACCGCCCAGCACGACGTGACCGCCACGGCCGCCAGCATCCCGGCCACCCACTCCGGGCGCACGAGCACCGAGACGAACGTGGCCAGCTGCAGCACCGTGACCACCTTGCCCAGCGGCCGCGCCCGGAATTCCACGGGCCGGAGCCAGGGGACGATCCGGGCCACCAGGAATCCCACGGCCGTCATCAGGTCGCGGAACAGGATCACGAAGTAGCCGAGCGTGTCGAGGCGGCCGGTCAACAGGAAGGTGGAGACGGCCGTGAGCACGAACACCCGGTCGGCAATCGGATCCAGCAGGGCGCCCCACCGTGTGGTGACGTGGGCGCGACGGGCGATGTAGCCGTCCAGAAAGTCGGTGAACGCGGCGAGTCCGATCAGCGCGATCCGGCTCTCCACCGCGTCGCTCGCCACGAAGGCGCCCGCCATCAACAGCCGCGAGAACGAGATCCAGTTGGGGACCTGCCGCAGCCTCCGCCCAGCGTGCATGGCCACAACCTAAGGAGCCCCCCGAGCGCTTGCCACCGTCCCGACGCCGTCCTAGCTTGCCACGCGCGTTCCGTTTGCCGGGGGTTGGATGCCCGATTTCATCGAGCACTTGCGCCACGCGCCGATCTTCGAGGATCTCGACGACGACGAGATCCGCGCCGTCGCCGAGGTGTGCCGGGAGGAGACGTTCAACCCGGGGGAGTACATCTTCCACGAGGGCGATGCCGGGAACCGCCTGTACCTGGTCACGGACGGCGAGGTCCGGATCAGTCGCGACGTCCCGGGCAGCGGCGAGGAAGCGTTGGCCGTGCTCAAGCGGGGTGCGCTGTTCGGCGAGATGGCGGTGTTCGACCACAGCCAGCGCTCGACGCACGCGATTTCGAACGGCGGCACCACCGCGCTCACCATCAGCCGGGCGGACTTCGAGATCCTGCTCGACCTCAACCGCGACCTGGCGAACAAGGTGCTCCGCTCGGTGGTGCGGCTGCTGTCCTCGCGGCTGCGCCACACCAACGATTCGCTCCGTTCGTTCCTCGCCATGTCCATGTTCTGAGCAGCGGCTCGAGTGACTGCCGCCGGCTGGCGGCCGCGCGCCCGCCGCACAGCGGCTCTGACGGTCAGACGGACTTCCCGACGCCGCGCACGATGCCTTCGACGCGCCGCCCGGGATCGAAGTAGGCCTGGGCGAGCCGCTGAATCTGCTCCGGCGTCACGGCCCGCACCCGATCCTCGAACTGCACCAGTTCCTCGAGCCGGCCATTCATCCACGCCGAGATCACGTCGCTCAGTACGGCGGCGCCGCGCTGCAGCCGGATGGCGTGCACGCCGAGCGCGTATGTCTGCGCGTGGACCAGCTCGTCGCTCGAGACGGGGGCCTCGCGCAGCTTGCGGAATTCGGCGAGCAGGCCGGCGCGGGCGACGTCCTCCTTCTCCGGCGACATGGCGATGTAGGCGCCGAACGCCCCCGCCAGGCGTCGCTCCGACGCGAAGGCGTGCACCGTGTAGGCCAGGGACTGCCGCTCCCGCAGCTCGTCGAAGAAGCGGCCCCCGAGGCCGCTCGCGATCCCCGCGACGAGTCCGGCCGCGTACCGATCGTCGTCCGCGCGCGCCGGTCCCGGAAAGAGCAGCAGGAGGGCCGTCTGCGCCTTGTCGCGCGACTCGATGGCCGCCTCCGCCTGCTGCGGCCACTCCGGCGACGCCAGCGGTGATGCCTCCCGGAACTCCAGATCGGCGAAGGCGCGCGCCGCCTCGTCGGCCATGGCGTCGGGGTCGGCGTCGCCGACGACCCCGATGACCGCGGTGGCCCGCTCCACACGCTCGGCGTGCCAGGCCTGCAGCGCATCGAGGGTGATGGCGCGCAGCGTTCCCTCGGTGCCGCCGGCGGGGCGACCGTACGGGTGCGAGGGATAGGCCGCCCGCAGCGCGAGTCGCATCGGATACCGGTACATGTCGTCCCGCAGCGAGAGGACCTCGGAGATCGCGGCGTCTCGCTCCGTGTCGAGCCCGTCGGCCGGCAGCGTCGGATGCTGTGCCACGTCGGCGAGCAGCGCCACCGCTTCGGCATACCTGCGCGTCGGCACCGAGATCGACCACCCGAACACCTCGCCGCCAACCACCGGGCTGACGGTCCCGCCGAGCAGCTCGCCCGCCTCCGCGATCTCCTCGGCCGACCGCGTGCGCGTGCCCTTCACCGCCGTGCGCGTCATGAGCAGCGTGAGGCCGTTCATGGCTTCGGGCTCCTCCATGGCCCCGCCGCTCACGAAGACGCCCACGTGCGTCATCGGCGAGCCGGGCTTCGACCGCACGAGCACGGGGACTCCGCGCACGGTCCGGTACACGCGCACCCCGGCCTCCTCGCGCTCGAACACGGCACCGGGCAGCCCGACGGGTCGCTGCTCCACGGTGTGCGCGGTCGGCGGCGGCAGCGGCGCCGGGTGCACGGCATCGAGCAGCGCCTGCATCGCCGCCGCGTCGGGCGCCACGACCGGAGCGTCCGCCGGACGGTACACGAGCACGCTCGCCTGCGCCGGATCGAGGTGCCGCCGCATGACCGTCGCCAGGTCGTCCGCCGAGCAGCCCATGAGCCGATCGAAGAACTCGTCGCCGAGCTGCCAGCCGCCCAGCGCTTCCCAGGCCGCCAGATGGTTGGCCTGCCCCTCCATGTCCTCCAGGCGACGGATGACACGTGCCTCGATGAGCCGCCGGGCGCGATCCAGTTCCACCGGCACGATGCCGTGCTCGCGCACGCCCAGCAGCTGCCGCCAGACGGCGCGCGCCGCATCGCGCAGCGTATCGGGCCGTCCCTCACTCTGGACCACGAACACGCCGGTCTCGGTGGGCGTGTAGTCGTACGCCGTGATGGACGAGACGAGCTTCCGCTCGCGCACGGCCCGGTAGAGGCGCGACGCGCGGCCCGTGCCGAGCACGGTGGCCAGCAGCTCGAGCGCCGGCGTGTCCGGATGCAGGGTCGGGACCGCGCGCCAGCCGAACGCGAGCTGCGCCTGCCCGATGTCGCCGGCCAACTCGCGGTATCGAAAGCCCGGCGGGGCATCCTCCTCCGGGCCGGGCGCGCGCTCCGGCTCGCCGGCCGGCAGGGCGCCGTAGCGCTCCTCGATCAGGCGGAGGGTATCGTCCACGTCCACGTCGCCGACCACGCACAGGATCGTGGTGCCCGGCCGGTAGTAGTTCCGGTAGAACTCCATCAGGCGGCCGCGCGAGAGCGCCCGCAGGCCCTCCTCGCGCCCGATCCGCCACCGGCGCATGCGGTGCCGGTCGAACAGCAGCTGGTAGAGGCTCTCCGTGGTCACGGCCGACGGGTTGTCCGCCTTCCGCTTCGCCTCCTGGATGATCACCTCGAGTTCGCGCGACAGTTCGCCGGCATCGAGCAGCGAATTCGCGTACGCATCGGCCTGAATGTCGAGCGCCTCCGCAAATCCCGAGGACGGCACGACCGTGTAGTAGACCGTGTGGTCGTAGATCGTGCCGGCATTCAGGTAGCCGCCCACCGCCTTGGTCTGCTTGGCGATCTCGCCGACGCCGCGCCGCGGCGTGCCCTTGAAGTACATGTGCTCGAGCACGTGCGCGATGCCCACGACATCGTCCGTCTCGTCGAAGTAGCCGGCCTTCACGTGCGTGGCGATGGCCGCCACCGGCGCCGACGGGTCGCGGCGGACGAGCACGGTGAGCCCGTTGCGCAGGACGTGCCGGTGCACGGAGCGCGGATCGATGAGTTCGGTCATGGCATGGCGGCGCAGGGACGTGGGGGGGGGGCCGGGGGGGCCGGCGGCGGGGGTGGGGTTCATGCTGCCCGACAGCCGGGCGGCGCTGGTGGCGGCGGCGGGGCGGGCGCTGGAGGGGTTGCCGGCCGGGCGGGTGCCGGTGGTTGACCTGGGTGAGGGGGTGACGGCGGCGGCGGTGGCGGCGGCGGTCCCGGCGGCGGGAGCGGGGGTGGCGGCGGGGGGGCTGGCGTATGTGATGTACACGTCGGGGTCGACGGGGGTGCCGAAGGGGGTGGCGGTGCCGCACGGGGCGCTGGCGAATTATGTGGGGTGGGCGGCGGGGGCTTACCCGGTGGCGGCGGGGGATCAGGTGCCGTTGCACGGGTCGCTGGCTTTTGACCTGACGGTGACCAGTGTGCTGGTGCCGTTGGTGTCGGGGGCGCGGGTGGCGGTCAGCGTGGCGGGCGGGGTGGAGGGGCTGGCGGGGTTGCTGGCCGGGGGGGCGTGGTGCGGGCTGGTGAAGGTGGTTCCGGCGCATCTGCCGTTGCTGGCGGGGCTGGCGGGCGGGGACCGGGTGCGGCGGCTGGTGGTGGGCGGGGAGGCGCTGGCGGGTGCTGATGTGCGGTCGTGGCTGGAGCGGGTGCCGGGGTCGGTGGTGGTTAATGAGTACGGGCCGACCGAGACGGTGGTGGGGTGCTGTGTGTTTGAGGTCGGTGCGGGGCAGGAGGCAGCCGCGGTGGTGCCGGTCGGGTCGCCGGTGGCTAATACCGGGTTGTATGTGCTTGACCGGTGGCTGTGCCCGGTGCCTGCGGGGGTGGCGGGGGAGTTGTACCTGGCGGGGGCGCAGCTGGCGCGGGGGTACCTGGGGCGGGCGGGGCTGACCGCGCAGCGGTTCACCGCGTGCCCGTTCGGGGGGCCGGGGGAGCGGATGTACCGGACCGGGGACCTGGCCAGGTGGACGCCGGGCGGTCAGCTGGTGGTCGCCGGGCGCGCTGATGACCAGGTTAAGGTCCGCGGGTTCCGGGTCGAGCCTGGTGAGGTCGCGGCGGTGCTGGCGGGCTGCCCGGGGGTGGGCCAGGCGGTGGTGGTCGTGCGTGAGGACACCCCGGGGGACCGGCGGCTGGCCGGGTACGTGGTCCCGGCGGCCGGGGCCGCGCCGGACCCGGCGGTGCTGCGGGAGGCGTGCGGGCGGTCGCTGCCCGGCTACATGATCCCGGCCGCGA
>JBJKRG010000268.1:0-13279 GCA_046704805.1 Gemmatimonadaceae bacterium | reverse complement strand
CGATCGACGACGCGGTGGCGATCACCCTGCAGGTGGCCGACGCCCTCGGCTACGCGCACGAACAGGGGATCGTGCACCGCGACATCAAGCCCGAGAACATCCTGCTCAGCGGCGGCCACGCGCTCGTCGCCGATTTCGGCATTGCCCGCGCCGTCTCCGAGGGCGGCGACCGGAAGCTCACGCAGACCGGCATGTCGATGGGCACGCCGTACTACATGGCGCCCGAGCAGGCGAGCGGCGAGACCGTGGGGCCATCCGCGGACATCTACAGCCTCGGCTGCATGCTCTACGAGATGCTCGCCGGTGAACCGCCGTTCACCGGGAAGAACTCCATGCAGATCATGGCCCGGCACGCCATGGAGCAGGTGCCCAGCATTCGCATCGTCCGCAACACGGTGCCCGAGGAGGTCGAGGACGCGATCTACTCCGCCCTCGCCAAGGTGCCCGCCGATCGCCCCCAGAACGCCGCCCAGTTCGGCGAGTTGCTGGGGCTGGCGCCCGGCTCAACCGCCACCATGCGTGCGCTGCGGATGACGCCGACGGGAACGCGGCGCATCCCCTCGGGCGCGCAGTCGTGGCGGCCCACTGCTCCCGTCCCGGTGTGGCGCCGCCCGCTCACGCTGGTGATCGCAGCCCTCGTGGTGATCGGTGCTTCGGCCGGCGTCTGGCGCTGGCGCGCCGCGGCGGCGGCCGCCGCAACCCAGCGCCTGATCAATGCCGGACCCGACGCGCACCGGATCGCCGTCCTCTACTTCGAGGACCTGAGCAAGGACCACTCGCTGCGCCCGATCGCCGACGGTCTCACCGATGGACTGATCCACTCGCTCGAGGGCGCCCAGAGCTTCACCGTCATCTCGACCGCGGGTGTCGCGCCGTTCCGCGGCACGTCCGTGGGACCCGACAGCATCGCCCGGGCCCTGCATGTCGGCTACCTCGTGCGCGGCTCGGTCGAGCGGGACGGCGACTCGGTCCGGGTGGCAGTGCGTCTCGACGACGCGAGCGGCGTGGACCTCAATCGCCGCAGCTTCACCTCGTCCTCGACCAACCTGTTGGCCATCCGCGACAAGCTGTCGGGTGTGGTGGCCGACTTCATCCGGCAGCAGCTCGGCGCGCAGCTCCATCTGCAGCAGCAGCGCATCGAGGCGTCGAACTCGGATGCGTGGCTGCTGTTGCAGCGCGGGCAGGAAGCGCAGCGGGCGATGGAGGCGGCGGCCGCGGCCGGTGACACGGCCGGCACCGACAGCGCCTATCAGCGGGCCGATTCGCTCTACGCGGCAGCCGCCGTGCTCGACCCCAAGTGGCCGGACCCCGTGACGGATCGCGGGCAGATCGCATACCGCCGGTCGCGGCTGGCGCGTGACCCGGTGTCTCTTCGCAAATGGGTCACCCGCGGCCTCGCGTTCGCCGACACCGCCCTGAAGATCGACCCCAACGACGCCGATGCCTTGCAGCTCCGCGGAACGTTGGAGTACTGGGGCTGGCTGTCGAACCTGGAGACCGATCCGGCGAAGAAGGCCGCGCTGCTCACCGCGGCGAGGAACGATCTCCAGAAGTCGACCTCGATCAACCACAACCAGGCCGGCGCCTACGCCGTGCTGTCCAGCCTCGATTACAACTATCCGAGCACGACCAACGCCGACGTCATCATCGACGCCCAACGGGCGTACGAGGCGGACGAGTTCCAGGCCGGGGTCGACCTCGTGTTGGAACGGTTATTTCTCGCCGAGTACGACCTTGGCCAGTTCGACGCGGCGCAGCGTTGGTGTATGACGTTCAATCGCCGCTTCCCGGCGGACTACCGTGCGGTGGAGTGCAAGCTGTTCATGCTCACCGCGAACGAGTCCGCCTACCCGCCCAACGTGCCACGAGCGTGGCGCATCGCCGACTCGCTCACCGCCGTCGCGCCCCCTTCCCAACGCGAGTTGTGGCACCTGATCGGCCGCACGCTGGTGGGCTGGGTGATCGCGCGAGCCAGCAAGACGGATCCGGCGCTCGCCGACAGCGCACGTCACGTGATCGAAAGCTCCCAGGGGAACGCCAGCGTCGACCCCGGCCGTAACCTGGCGCTCTACGGGTCCATGGCGTACGTCGCCATGGGCGACGATTCCGCTGCCGTGCGTCTGCTCAAGCTGTACTTCGCGGTGAATCCGCAGCGCGTCGCCGCGTATCAGCAGGACCCCGGCTGGCAACTCGATCCGCTCAAGAACGATCCGGCCTTCAAACAGTTGATGGGCACCGGAAACTAGACGGTTGGATCGCCGAGTGTTGCGCGAACGCGACGCCGGGCCAACTGCGCTGGCGTGCTGAGGCTCCCATGCATCCGGAGAATGCCCGCCGGCCCCACGGCATGCGAGTTGCGTGCGAGGCAATTCTCGGAGTAGGGGGGTGACGATACCCGACCGATCTCCTTAGTTTTCGCGCTCCGTCGGTCACGAACCTGGTCGTCGAGTTCTCCCCATCGTTTCACCTTCGCCCGCAGCCACTGGGAGACCGAATCATGCGCAAGCTCACGAGCGCCGTAGCTCTCTCTGCCCTGATCGTCGTCTCCGGATGCGTCGGCCCCGCCGCCGATAGCGGCCGCATCGCCGGCCCACGCGGGAGCGGAATCAGAACGGACGTCACCGGTGGCATGGGGGCGTGCACCACGCTTTCGGCGCTCACTACGCTCGCCAATGAGGTCTTCGGCTCGGGTTCGCCCAACGCGCAGTCGGCGATCGGGAAGCTGAACAACCTCGATCACTTCGTGCAATTGGCCGATACCGCGCAGGCACAGGCCCAGGCTCAGAACATCGTCAGTTTCGTGCAGATGAAGGCCGAGCAGGGGACGCTCCCGGGCACGACGGCGCAGATCGACGAGTTCCTCGCCGGCGTACTCTGCTACGCCGGGCTGTCCCCAAACACGTTCCTCATTCAGCCGACCGACAACGCTCAGAACCTGATCACGAACACCGGCAATTCCGGCGTCTCCCTGCAGGCCCATACGGTCTCGGTGCCGACGCTGCTCACGATCGACGAGCTGCCCCCGGACAGCTCGGGCGTGCTGGTTACAAAACTCGACAAGTATCCTACGTTCATCGCGATCACCGTATCCTCGCAGCTCTTGTATCCTGCGGCCGTGGCGGTGTGCATTCCCGCTTCGCTCCAAGTCAGCAACACGGTCTTCTCCCACCTTCGCCTCGGCCATCAGGCCAGCACCGGGTTCGAGATCACGCCGTATGCCAGCGCAGACTTCCTCGGGTGCCCCACGTCGGTTGCCTCGAAGAGCAGCATGCCAGGTTGGCTGCGTGAGCTCGCCAGCCTCGTCCTGCCGAAGCCGCTGTACGCGAACACGGTGGCGGCGTATGCGGCCGGCGGCGTGGGCGGCTCGGCCATCCAGTTCAGTCCGTTCGGAGCCGTCGACAACAGCCTGTACGCCACGGGCGGTGTGGGCGGCTCGTCCGTCCAGTTCCAGCGCATGCCGTCGCTCAACCGCAGCAGCACCGGCACGTCGGCGCCTGGCAAGGCCTCGTCCGGCAAGCCGGCCGCAACGAGCGGGTCCAGCTCCCCGTCCTACTCGGTCTACGACGCCAGCGGGAGCTGCATCTCGGCCGACACTACGGCGGGTGTGCAGCTCAATCCGCTGTGCCGTCCGCTGATTACGATCAAGACCTACGAGGGGACGCTCATGACCAACGTCCCGGTCGCATGGGCGGTGACGGCCGGTGGCGGGACGATCGCCACCGACACGCTCTCCGACAACGGATGCGGGACCTTCGCCTCGACGGCGAACAATGCCACGGACGTGAACGGCCAGGCCGCCGTCTGCTGGACATTGGGGGACACCGCTGGCACGAACACGGTAACGGCAACGCCGACGTACGGCGGTGACGCGCCTCAGGGTGTCATCTTCGTCGGGGCTTCCGGCTCCCAGGAAACGGGTGTCGAATTCACCGCGACCGCCGACCTGATCACGACGACGGCCACCGCCACCGGCGACACCGTCACGTATGACGGGCTCGCCCACGACGGCAGCGGAAGCTGCTCGAATGGTCTGACTCCCGAGCTTTCCTACAACACGACCGATGGGTCGGCGCCGGTTAATGCCGGGCCGTACACGTTCACAGTCACCTGCGGCGGCGGAAACGTCTATGCGGTGTCGACGGCCACGGGACCCATCCTCATCAATCCAGCCACACCGGTGGTGGCAGTGAGTTGCCCGGATTCGGCCATCTACACGGGATCGGCGCTCACGCCGTGCACGGCGACGGCGACCGCTCCGAAGCTGAATCTCACCCCGACGCCGACGTATACGAACAACACGGCCGTGGGAACGGCGACGGCGACCGTCTCGCTTGCGGCTGGAGGCAACTACACAGCGGCCAGCGGGTCCGCAACGTTCCGGATCACCAAGGCCGCATCGACGACGGCGGTATCCTGCCCGACGTCGATCGTTTACTCGGCGGGTTTGAAGGGGCCCGGGTGCACCGGCACGGCAACTGGCGTCGGCGGGCTGACTCAGGCCGTTGCCGTTACCTACACTCCGTCGACGGTGCGCGATGTGGGCACGTACACCGCGAGCGCGACGTACGGGGGCGACCCCAACCACTTCGGAAGCACTGGCAGCACGACCTTCTCCGTCACGAAGCTCGGCGCCACGGCGACCGCCGGCAGCGACTCGATGCAGTACGGTGGCACCGTGCCGTCGATCTCCTGCACGGTCGTCGGACTGCTCAGCCCCGACACCGGATCCGTCACGTGCACAACGTCGGTGCCGGCCACGCTGGTTCCCGGCAACAACGTGACGACTCCCGTCGTCTCGCCGACGAATCCAACGAACTACGCAATGACGCTGGTGAACGGGAACCTCGCCGTTCGCTACGTGCAGAACGACTGCTTCGCGTCGCCGATCTACAGCTCGCAGCCGCCTACCAAGTCGTACCAGAAGATCGGGTCGAACCTGCCGATCAAGTGCACGCTGCAGACCGCTACGGGGAGCGCGGTCACTGGTGCGACGGGGAGTCTCAGGATCCAAGACATGGGAACGGACGGCAACAGTCCCGGCGTCGTGGTGCTCGACCAGGACAACGTCTTCGTGCAGCAGAACAACAAGAACTACAGCTACGGGTTCGACACGTCGAATCTCACCTCGGGGCATTACTACGAGGTGACTGCTTACTGGAACGACGGCTCCACGACGACCGGTTGGTTCTACGCCAAGTAGCCGCCGTTCACCCTGACACACGACGGGCCCCGGACGTAGTCCGGGGCCCGTCGTGTGTCTGCCGCCGTCTCACGCCAGATTCATCTTCCTGAGCAGGCCTACGAACCGCGGATGTCCGTGCAGCGGCCTGAACAGGAACGATCCCTTCACACCGTACAGGCCACCGGCGTGCTCGGCGAGTGCCTGCTCCAGGCAGTCGATGGCCGCGTCCAGCTCACCCAGACCGGTGTGGACGTAGGCCTTGTGGTAGGGCTGGATGTGGCGTCCGTCGGGCGACGTCTCGAGCTTCCGGAGGATGGCGCGGGCTTCGCCCGCATCTCCTGACATCGCGTACGCCTCGCCGAGCTGCGCCTCGAGCATCGTGTTGTGCGGCGCGAGCGACACGGCGCACCACAGCTCCCGGAGGCCCGGCTCGTATTCACCCGTCAGCACGTGGGCCCAGCCGAGTACCGAATGGCCGAGTGGGTATTCGGGATGGAATTCCACGAGGCTCGCGGCTTCGGTGAGCGCCTCGCCAACCCTCCCGGCGCGCAGCAGGGTCGACGCGATATCCGACGCATGCACCGGCGCCAGGGGATCGATGTCCCGCGCTCTCCGGTGCAAGTCAAGCGCCTCGTCCCAGCGTTCGAGCGCCGACATCATCAGCCCGGTGAGCGCGAGGCCGAGGTTGTGGCCGGGATCGAGATCACGGCCCCGGACCAACTCCCGTTCGGCCTCCGACCACGCAAACTGGAACACGAACTTGATCCAGCCGAGCAGCGTGTGTGCCTGGCCCAGCTCGGGATCGAACTCCAGGGCGCGGGCCACCGCCCCGGTGCTCCTCCGGTACGCCTCGACGGTCGGGATAGCGCTCCCGGCATAGCCCATGGCGGCGAGCACGTAGGCGTATCCGAGCCCGGCGTACGCGAGCGCATAGCTCGGGTCACGGGCAATCGCCGCCTCGTAGTACTTGAGGCCGCGGCGGACACCGTCTTCCGTGATGAGCCAGGTCGAGTGCCGGCCCTTGAGGTAGAGATGGTACGCTTCGACGTCGGCGGTCGGCTTCTTCCGGATACGTGTCGTTTCGGTCGGCGAGATCTCGGCTTCGAGGGCTTCGGCGATTCGCAGGGCGACCTCGCTCTGGATGGCCAGGATGTCCGTGAGCCGCCGGTCGTAGGTGTCCGCCCAGAGATGGGCATCCGTCTCGGCATCGATGAGTTGCGCGACCACCCGGATCCGGTCTCCGACCCGCCGGATCGTCCCTTCGAGGACCGTCGAGACTCCCAACCGGGCGGCGATCTCCCGCAGGTTCCGATCGGGGTTCCTGAACGGCAGCACCGACGTCCGCGAGATCACCTTGAGCGCCCGGATCTTCGCGAGCTGCGTGATCACGTCCTCGGTGATGCCGTCGGCGAACTCCTCGTTGTCGGCCCCCGCTCCGATGCTCGCGAACGGGAGCACGGCGATGGAAGGCAGCGTCGTCCCGCCGCCACTCGTCACGAGCGCCTCGCCGAACGCACGCGCCGACGGGAAGCGGTCGGCGGGCACCCGCGCCAGCGCGCGCAGCACGGCAGCTTCGACCCCGGCGGGCACCGAGTCGCGGACGACGCGCAGACGGGGCGGGTTCGCCACCGATTTCCGTGCCAGGATCACCTGGGCATTCGGGCCGGTGAACGGCGCTTCCCCCGCCAGCATCTCGTACAGCATGGACGCGAGGGCATACACGTCCGTACGCGCGTCGATTGGCCACTCCCCGGCCGCCTGCTCGGGACTCATGTAGGCGGGCGTTCCGAGGGCAATGCCGCTGGCGGTCAGACGCTCGCCGTCCACGGTGCTCAGCGCACAGGCGATCCCGAAATCGGTCACGACGGCATGGCCCGCTTCCAGCAGCACGTTCCCCGGTTTGATGTCGCGGTGCACGATTCCGAGGTCGTGGGCATACGCCAGGGCATCCGCGATCTCCCGCGTGATGCGCAACGCCTCCTCGACGCCGAGTTGCCGTTCGCGATCGAGCCGCGCCCGCAACGACTCGCCGGCGACGTACGGCGTCACGTGATAGAGTACGCCGTCCGCATTCCCCGAGTCGTAGAGCGGAAGGATGTGGGGATGGGAGAGCTTCGCCGCAACGGCAATCTCGCGGAGAAACCGCTCCTCACCGATGTACGCCGCCAGCTCCGGCCTCAGCGTCTTGATGGCGACCTGGCGGGCGTGCTTCAGGTCCTCGGCGAGGTAGACCACGGCCGTCCCGCCCCGGCCGACCTCGCGCTCGATGCGGTAGCGGTCGGCCAGGGCAGCTTTGAGACGGCTGAGCCAGTCAGCGTCCTGCACGCGGCATGCTCCGCGACCCGCCGTCCGGGGGCGCCGGGCGACGAGTGTCCTGGGGGGTGGAGGGTACACCGCATTCTCGCCGCGGGGCAGCCGGCGCGCAACCGCGCGCGCCGACCGCCCCACCCCGGCGCCATCAGTGTTTCGGTGGCGTCGGCCCCTCCACCACCTGCACCATATGGTCGAGGTTCACGTACTTGCGGAACGCGGCCTGGACCTCCGCCGCGGTCAGGTGCAGGTATTGCTTCGCCGCGACCATCGGCTCGTCCAGCGGTTCGTCGTTGTAGCTCCAGTCGAGGAGCGATCCGGCGATCGCATTCTCGCTCGAGACGCCGACCGGAATCGAGCGGATCTCGTACTGCCGCGCGTTGGTCAGCTCGTCCGGCTTCACGGGGGTGCTCTGCATCTGGGCGATGTCCCGCCGCACCAGCGCGTCCACCGGCGCCACCTTCGCGGGATCGCTCCCGTACTCGACGATGAACATCGACCGCGTCCGGCTGATTTCCGGGAATGAATAGGCCCCGTAGGCATAGCCGTGCCGCACCCGGATGTCGACCATCAGCCGGGACGCGAATCCGTTGCCGCCCAGCACGTCGTTGCCGAGCTGCAGCGCATAGCGCTCCGGGTCGTGCAGGTTGAGATCCATCATCTGGCCCATCAGCACCTCATCCTGCGAGGCGAACGAGTTGGGCACCACGGCATAGCTGGCTGGATTGAGCGGCACCGGCTTCGGGATCACGTCGGGCTTCGGCCCGCTGGCCTTCCACCCGCCGAAGTAGCGCTCCACCGTCGCCTTCGCCTGCGCCGGCGTCACGTCGCCCACCACGACGATCGTCGTCAGATCGGGGCGGTACGCGTGTTGGTAGTAGGCCCGGGCGTCCTGCAGCGTCAGCTTGCTCACCGTCGCCGGTGTCGCCTGCCGCAGCGCCGGATCGCCGGCCGGGAGCAGGCCCTTGTACAGCGCACGCGACAGCTTGTACTGCGGCGACTGCATCTGCCCCTGCAGGGCGCGCGCCAGCGACTTCTGCTGCACGTCGAATCCCTGCTGCGGCAGCGCCGGATGCAGCTCGTTGTCGGCAAGCAGCTGCATGCCGCGATCGAAGTCGCTGCTCAGCACGGCGAGCCGGAAGTTGGAGCCGCCCTGCTCCGACGCGGCGATCGCGTCGAGCGCCTTGTGGAACGCCGTACGGTCCATCGTCGTCGTCCCGTAGTCGAACAGCGCCCCCACCAGCCGGCCCACGCCGCTCTGCCCTGTCGGCTCTTCCAGGTTGTCGTCGTGATCCACGTGCCCCACCACGGTCACCGTCTTGCTGATCGTCTCGGGCTGCACGATCAGCGTGATGCCGTTGTCGAGCGTCATGCGCACCGGATCGAGCGTCCAGTGGGGCATCTCCAGCCGCGCCAGCGCCGTGTTCGCCCAGGACGGCAGGGCGACGTCCAGTTTGTCGTTGCCCGCGAACGACTCGGTGCCGCCGAATCCGTTGCTGTTCGGCGGACGCTTGCCGTTGGTGCTGGGCGTCAGGATCACCGTCACCCTGGCGTTCGGCTGCAGGTACTCACGCGCCACGCGATTCACGTCCGAGACCGTGACGTTCCGGATCTGTTCGTCGGCCGCCTGCGGAGAGGGCAGCCCCTGCCATGCCAGCGCCTGCGACCACGACTGCGCCAGATCGACGGCACTGTTGCGGTTGAACTCGGACTGCGCCAGCTCGGAACGCTTCGCGGCATCCACCAGGTCGCTCGAGGCGCCGTTCTTCAGCAGGCCCGACACGACCCCGTTCAGGTCCGCCTCGGCCTGCTTCGCGCTCGCCCCCTTCGCGAACCCGACCTCGACGATGCCGATGCCGCCCTCGCTGAACGGCTGCATGCCCGCGTCGGCGCTCAGCACCTTCCCCTGCACCTCCAGCGCCGACAGGGAGCTGCGGGCGTTGTTCATCACGTCCATCAGGATCTCGGCCGCGGCATAGTCCTTCGTCTTCATGCCTGGCATCCGGTAGAGGAATTCCACCGAACCGGTGCCTGAGGGCGTCGACTTGGCGATCGTCTCCGGCTTCACCGGCCCGAGCTTCACCGGGGCGCGCGGCGGGGTGGCATGCCGCGGGATTCCCCCGAACAGCTGCTTCATCTGCGCCAGCGTCGCCTGCGGATCCACGTCGCCGACGATCACGAAGATCGCATTGTTCGGCCGGTACCAGTCGTTGTAGAACTGGTGCAGCAGCCTGGACGTCGTCTTGTCGAACGACGGCCGGGTGCCCAGCGGATCCGCCTGGTAGCCCGTGCCCGCGTACAGGTCCGCCTCGGCCGCCTCGAAGGCGAGGAAATCCGGGCTCGAGATGTCACGCGATACCTCCTGCTCGATCGCGCCCTTCTCCAGGTCCCAGTCCTTGGTCGTGAGCAGGGCGCCGCGCATGCGCGACGCCTCGATGTGCAGCAGGACGTCGAGATACGCCGACGGGGCCACGAAGAAGTACTGCGTGGCGTCGTTCGTGGTGAAGGCGTTGTTCTCGCCCCCCATCTTGCCGGTGATCTCGTTCAGCTGCGCCCCCGTGAGCCCCTTGCTGTCGCGGAACATCATGTGCTCGAGCGCGTGCGCCGTGCCCGGGAAGCCCTTCGGCGTCTCGTACCCGCCCGTCAGATAGGTGACCTCGGTGGTCACCATCGGCGCGAGCGCATCGTGCACGATCACCACGCGCAGGCCGTTGCTGAGCGTATCCCGCAGCACGTCCGTGGGCGCGTCCGCCGGCCGGGCCTTCGCCGCCCGCGGCCCGCCACCCGGGGCCGGCATCCCCGCGCTGAAGACGAGCCCGAGCGCGAGTGCCGACAGCTTTCCCGAAATCATGGTGTTCCCCCTTTCATCGGTGTATTCATGTATATACAGACCCTGGGCGCCGCGTGCGCGCCACGCCGACACACGATCGTGAGACCGGGCCCCGGCGTGGGAAGCCCTGTGCCGTGCATCGGGTGCGGGCCGCGATCGCGGCCGGCAGATGGGACACAGACATGGCATACCGGCCGACCAGAGCCGCGCGAGCGGTTCGCTACGTCGCCTACAGTGAGCTGAGCTTCTTCGGGATGCTGCTCGTGTGTGTCGCGCTCATCCCGCGCGCCGCGACCGGCAACCTTGGCTTGAGCTTCTACGGCACCTACCACACGACGATCATTCCGTACACGGCCGGCATGCTCCTCGCCGGGTACTACCTGATCAAGGCGGCGCACACCCTCCCCCACCACACGACCACGCTGCAGTATCTCACGGAGGCGCTCATCGTGCTGGCGGTGCTGATCGTCGGCGTGTGCCTCACCCCCTACTCCGTGGACCTGCTCTTCGACCGCGCGCACATCGCGACCAGCGCCGTGCTCTTCCTCGTGGAGCTGCTGCTGGCCGGATGGCTCGTGTACGGCGCCTGCCGCGGCCCGGGCAACGTCGCCCTGTTCGCGGCCCAGATCATCGGCGCTCTCGTCTCGATGTTGTCGGCGGTGAACACGGCCGATCTCATGCTGCCCGGAGAATTTGTCACCCAGCTCGCCTTCGGCGTGCTGCTCATCCGCTGCCTGCACCAGCTCACACGAACCGGGGCCGGCTGACCGTGAGGAATCCAATGCCCATCACTCGATCCCGTCACATCCCCTCGCCGTCCGCTGTCGTCGCCGGCCTCGCCTGCGCGCTGTCCGCGGCAGCCGCTGCCCCGGCCGCCGCGCAGGCGCCGGGCGGGATGCAGGCCTGTACGCTGCTGACCGATGCCGAGGTCCACGCGTTCGCCCCGAAGGTGGGCCGTGGGCACCCGGGACACATGGGGTCTCCGAGCATCGCCACGTGTGTGTGGGACAACGCGCACGGCATTCCGGCGTTGATTCTGGAGGTGAGCCCTGCCGACCCGGCCGGCGTCCGGGCATCGCTGCAGAATCAGATGGCCCCCACCGGCTACACGATCGTCGGGGTACCCGCGTTGGGTGACGACGCGGCCGCGGCCATCCAGCGGGCCAACCCGAAGTACGGCATCACGGCTGCCGTGGCCCTCCTCACGGTGCGCGTCGGCCACCGGCAGGTCAGCCTCTCTCCGACCGGGATCAGGATTCCCGGGACGAAGTCGGCCGGCTTCCGCTGGCTGGTGCAGGCGGCCGGCCTCGCGGTGCAGCGGCTCGGAGCGAGCGGAGGCTGAGCCGGAGCGCCGTCCGTCGACGCCCCGGCCGCCGGTCGCCCTGCAGTCAGCTCGCCGCCAGTACCGCTTCGGCGGTCACGGGCTCGATCATGCGGTGCACACGTGAGACGACGTCGGCCGGGAATCCCCCCTGCCGCGCGTGCTTCAGGACCATCTCCTCATCCGGCGCGACGTACACGCAGTAGATCCGGTCGTCGGTGACGTAGCTGTGCACCCACTGGATGCTCGGACCGAGGTCGTGCAGCACGGCGCACGAGCGCTGCGAGATGCTCGTCAGCTCCTCCGGCGTCAGTTTGCCGGCACCCGGCAGATCCCGCTCGATGATGAACTTCGGCATCGATCCACTCCTCGTTCGGGTTGGAAGTGGGCACGCCGGCGCCGGATGGGCGCCGGCGTGCCCCAGAAGGTTACGGGGTGACCGACACTTCGTACTTGCACGAAACCGTGGGATTCCAGTCGGCGAACATCCCGCTGGGGTTGTGCTTCCACACCCAGGCGTGGAGACCCCAGATCCCGAAGGCCACGTTCTGATGGAACTCGTGGCCGAACAGTTGAGGCGCCGGATCGGTCGGACCCACCACGGAGAACGGGATGATGTACTCCACGCCCACCAGACGCATCTGGCCATTCTTCTCCGGCTCGTACATCAGGAGCTGCGGGCGCGTCACCTCGGCCGTCCCGTCGATGTAGGCGTCGTTGGCGAAGTGGAAGCCCATTCCGCCATCCGGTGGATTCTCCATGCAGTCCGTGAGTGAGTCGCTCCAACCCGCGGCTTTTGCCGTGTTGATGTCATGGAACGGGGCCGTGACACGGCGCAGCTCCGCGAGCTCCTGGTTGACCTGCGCCGAGTTGTTGCCGACGTCGAACGCCGGACCGCCAGCGGCGGGAGGGGCGACGACCGGGGCGGACACCGGCCGGTCGCAGGCTGCGGCGAGCAGCAGGGCGACGGCGCCGACCGCGGCGGCGCGCAGGACGGGAGTCAACGCCGCGTGGGCGCGGCCGGTGCCGGATCCGGCGGAGCGGTGAGTGGGAGTGCTGCCCTTCATCATGGGAACCTCCTGATGGGTGGGGGTGGCGGCGACCTTGCCGCCGGTCTTTGCGTGGCTGCACATTGGCGCGGCGGCCTCGCCCGGCCGTCGTCCCCCTCTCGCCCCCCTCTCGCCACGCCGCATCGTGTTCCGGCTCAAACTGTTCGGCAGCGCTTCCATCGAAGGACCGGACGGCCCGCTGACGGGCCGCCCGGTGCAGCGGCGGCGCATCGCCCTGCTGGCGCTGCTCGCCGCGGCCCGCGGGCGGGGGCTTACGCGGGACAAGCTGATCGGTTGGCTCTGGCCCGACGCCGATCCCGAACGCGGGCGCGCCCTGCTCTCCGATTCCGTCTACCGGGTGAACCGGGCCGTGGGCGGCGAGGCGCTCGTCGCCATCGGCGACGGGCTGCGGATCGACCCCGACCGCCTGCCGTGCGACGCATGGGAATTCGGGGAGGCCGTGGATCGCCGGGACTGGCAGCGCGCCGCCGAGCTGTACTCCGGCCCCTTCCTCGACGGGTTCTACCTGACCGGCGCCGACGAGCTCGAACGATGGGTGGACGCCCGCCGCGAGGCCATGGCCCGCG
>JBJKRG010000267.1:0-4885 GCA_046704805.1 Gemmatimonadaceae bacterium | reverse complement strand
GCCTGGATCGGTTCATTGGCCGATGCGGGGGCAGGCCCTCCGGGTGCGGCGGGGCCGGCGGCGTCCGCCGCGGCGGGCGTGCTCATGGCACCGGAGGCCGCCGGCGGGGCCTGCGCGGCGGCGAGTTGTTCCTTCATCGCCGCGAGAAAACGCTCGAACATCTGGTCGCCCACATCCTGAATCATCCCGCGCCCCATCTGCGCCAGGATGCCGGTGACGTTGATGTCCTGATCGACCGTCACCTCGGTCGTGCCGCCACCGAGGTCGGCGATCCTGCTGATCATCTTGAGTTCCGCGCCGCCCTTGCCTCGCACGTCCTGTCCACGCGCCGCGATCTCCGCGGTTCGTGTGGCGGCGTCGAGCTTCGCGAAGCGCATCTGTCCCTTGTAACTCGTCGCCACGGGCCCAACCTTCACCGTGATCGTGCCCGTCCAGGCGTTGTCGTCCGTCTGCCCCGTGATCGCCGCACCGGGCAGGCACGAGGCGACCCGATGGGGATCGGTGAGGAAGGCCCACACCACGTCTGCGGGCGCGGAGACCGTGAACTGTTTCTGGATTTCCATCAGCGTGAAAGCATGGTGACAAAACGCTCCAGGGAGTCGAAGTTGTGCGCCGGGGCGAGTCGGTCCACGTGCGGGAGGGCCGCGGCCATGCCGCGGGCAGTGGGCTCGTAGTCCACATCCCCCATCAGGGGGTTCAGCCATATTACCTCGCGAGCCCTGGCATGGATAGCACGCATGGCCCGCGCCAAAACGTCTGGATCGCCGCGGTCCAGCCCGTCGCTCATGATCACGACGGTGGTGCGCCCGTTCACGACGGTGTTCAAATGGGTCGTCACGAATTCGGCCAGGGAATCGCCGATCCGCGTCCCTCCGGCCCAGTCCGCCACGTCCTCGCCCAGCCGTCTTAGGGTGAGCGCCACCTTGCCGGGGGCGATCTGCTGCGTGACGCGCGTCAGCGACGTGTTGAAGACGAACACTTCCACGCGCCGCACCGTCCGTTTGAGCGAGATCGCCAGTGCGAGCAGCAAGCGCGTCTGCGCTTCCATGGAACCGCTCGTGTCGCACAGCAGGACGATGCGGGGATCCTCCACGGCGCGTGTCCGGCGGGCGACCGTGAGCAGCTCGCCGCGCGTGCCCACCGCGCGGCGGAAGCTGCGCCGCAAATCAGGACTCCCGCGACCGCGCGTTGGCACCAGACGGCGGCTGCGTTCGGTGGCCACGATGCGCGACAGGCGCGCGACGAGCCGGTCCATGGCCGCCATCTCGTGCGGGGTCAGCGTGTCGAAGGCTTTGTGGCGGAGCTGTGCGGCGGGGCTATAGCCGGGCACGCCTCCACTCGGTGGTTCCTCCGACGCCGCGTCTCCGCTCACCGGCAAGCCGCCCAGTCGGACCGTCGCCTTGGGCGGCATGGTCCGGCGGACACGTCCGGCGCCCGACGTCGATCGCCGAGCCTCGCGCATCAGCCAGAGGCGATGGAACAGTGCGTCGAACACCTTCCGGTCCCGAGCGCGAATCTTGAGCGCGATGAGCAGGGCCAGCCGCACCTCGTCCACGTCCCCGACGTCGACGAGGCCGAGGGCCTCGGCAGCATCCATTTCGTCCCCCGTCACCACCCGCACGCCGTGTTCGCGCAGCGCTGCGCCGAAGCGCGCCACGTGCGTGACGAGGCCGCTCACGCCGCCTCGCTCCCCGATGCGGCCTCTTGCACCAGCGCCGCGAGCGCCTCGCGATCCATCTCGCCGATGTCGTGGCGGTCCTTGAGCACGCAGCCCAACGTTTCCTCCACCGTCTCCACGTCGAGCGTATCCGCGTGCAGGTGGACCAGCGCCCGCGCCCAGTCGAGGGTCTCCGCAACCCCCGGCGGCTTGTTGAGCTGCCCTGCCCGCAGCCTCTGGATGAAACGGCCCACCTCAACGGCCAGCCGTTCTTCGATGTCCGGAATGCGCGACCGGATGATGCGCACCTCCTTCTCCAGCGACGGATGCTCGATGTACAGGTACAGACACCGCCTCCGCAGGGCGTCGCCGATCTCCCGCGTGCGATTGGACGTCAGGACGACGAACGGCACGTGCGTCGCCCTGATCGTCCCCAGCTCCGGGATCGTGACCTGAAAGTCCGACAGCACCTCGAGCAGGAATGCCTCGAAGCCATCGTCGGCACGATCGATCTCGTCCACCAGCAGCACCGGTGGTCCTTCGGCGCGCGCGATGGCCCGCAGGAGCGGCCGCTCGAGCAGATAGTCGCGCGAGAAGATCACATCCTCCAGCGCGTCACCATGCCCGCCGTCGCGTTCCGCGATGTGCAGGCGCAGCAGCTGCTTCTGATAATTCCACTCGTAGAGCGCTGTGTTGACGTCCAGCCCCTCGTAGCACTGCAGGCGGATCAGCTCGGTGTGCTCCATCTGGGCAAGGACCTTGGCGACTTCCGTCTTCCCGACGCCGGCGTCCCCCTCGATGAGGAGCGGCTTACGCATCGCGCGCGCCAGGTAGACGGCGGTGGCGATGGCAGGGTCCGCCACGTACCCGGCGGCCTCCATGGCCTCCTGGACCTCGCGGACCTCCGGTCTCACCGGGCGCCCTCCGCGGCGAGAAAGCGGTCGGGAGCGGCCAGGAACTTCGTCCGGCAGCCGGAGCAGCAGAAGTAGTACATGCGGCCGGAGACTTCGGCCGTATGCTTGGCCGTTGCAACGTCGACGGTCATGCCGCACACCGGATCGATCGCGGTGTCGCTCGCCGCCGGAGTCGCGGATTCGGAAGAAGACGTCTGCTCGGCCGCCGATTTCCGAGCCGAATGGCGGCGCTGCGTAATCTCGGCGAGGATGCTGAGCGCGATCTCCTCGGGACGTTCCCCTCCCAGGTCCAGTCCGGCCGGTGCCTTCACGCCGGCCAGGGCGCTCGTGGCCGCATCATCCACCGACAGGGCCTCGCGAAGTTCCGCAAACCGCTTGCGGCTTGCGACCACGCCGATGTACGACGGTTCGAGCGCCAGCGCCGCCGCCAACGCCTCGTCGTCCCGTTGGCCCATGGTGGCGACCACGGCGTAGACGTGCGAACCGCGGAGCCCCGACTGCCGCGCGAGCGCCGCGCCGTCGAGGGTGGTCAGCACCCGATCCGCCATCGAGAATGCGGCGCGGTCGGCGTCCGGATCGATGATGTCGACCGCAAATCCCATGTCCGTGCCGAGCCGCGCGAGCGAGACCGCCACGGGCGAACCCCCGAACACGACCAGGCGCGCCGCCGTTGGCATGGGCTCGATGTAGATCTCCACGGTTCCTCCGCTGTGGCACGTCATCGGAAAGACCGCGACGCCGGGCCGGCGGGCGGCCTCGGGATCGGGCGAGAGAGCGATGAGGCGAGGTGTTCCCGCGGCCAACGCGGCGCGGGCTTCGCGGACGACGACGGGCTCGGTACAGCTCCCGCCGAGCCAACCGTGCACGACTCCGGATGCGGTGATGACCGCCGAGTCTCCGACGTGCGAACTGGTGGGCGCGCCACGGCGCACCACGGTCGCGAGCGCGAACGCTTCGCCTCGGCTGGCGAGTTCGGCGGCCATGAGGAGCACTTCCCGTTTCACACGGCGCTCCCGTTACGTGGCATGGATGGCACGCTCCCGTTCGCGAAGGTGGTGCGGGGTACGCTTTGCACGCACGGCCAGCAATTCGCTCACGACGCTTACCGCGATCTGTTCGGCGCCGTCGGCCCCGAGGTCGAGCCCCACGGGCGAATAGACGCGGTCCTGGACCTCGGGCGGCACGTCGTCCAACAACTCCTGCCCCCGGTCGCGGGGGCCAAGAAGTCCGATGTACGCCACTGGCGAGGCCGCGGCAGAGCGTGCCCAGTTGCGATCGTGAGCAAGGGAGTGCGTCTGGATGACGACGAACGTGTCGGCGCCGGGAGTCAGCGCGTCCAGGCCCTCCTCGGGCCGACCGTGCCAGAGCCGAACCGAACCGGGGAATCGACCGGGATCCAGATACGCCGCCCGGTGGTCGACAACGGTCACCCGAAAGCCGGTCTGGTCGGCCAGCGCTGCCAGCGGGATCGCGTCATCCCCGGCACCGCAGACGATGAGCCGCGGAGGCGGATGCAGCACCTCGACGAACACGGTGCGCCCTTCAAGGGTGACGGTTTCCGTCGACCCGGCCGCCAATTGCATTTGGGCTGCATCCCTGATGGCGCGGTCGAGGATCGCGTCGCCCGTCGACCCCGTGGCCGCACCGTCCTCCTCGACCACGACCGTGCCCGCGAGCGCCGGGCCCCCGGCGATCACACGCCCCATGGCGAACGCCGATGCGCCGTGCAACAGTTCGCGAGCGCGGGCGAGCGCCGGATCGTCACGCGGCACGGAGCTCACGAACACTTCGACTGTCCCGTTGCAGCCGAGCCCAAGCCCCCATACCTGCTGCTCGTCGCCGCCGGTGTCGTACCGCTGCAGGCGGGGCGGTGCTCCGCGCATGACGCGTAGTGCTATCTCGCGGACGTCGGTTTCGAGACACCCTCCGCTGACACTGCCCGCCAGTGCACCGTCTTCTGCCACCAGGAGCTTCGCTCCCGGTTGCCGGTACGCCGAGCCGGCAATGTGGACGACCGTCGCGAGGGCGGCACGCTGGCCGGCCGCGGCGAGACGTGCCGCCTCGGCCAGGAGGAGGGAAGTTTCCTGCCAGGCTTTCACTGTTTGCGGGCGCTCCGAGTGCAGGAGATGCGGACCAGGAGGGTTTCCTATCCTACTCCTACCCGACGCCCCGTCAATGGGTTCGCCGGGAACGACGGCATCGCCATCACGTGCGCCACGGAATGTCGTCGAAGACCCCCGGGTGATCGCCGGGGAACAACATGGGAATCCAGACCAGTCGCTCCATCGGCACCACGTCCTGGAAACAGCCGTCC
>JBJKRG010000266.1:0-4277 GCA_046704805.1 Gemmatimonadaceae bacterium | reverse complement strand
AAGACGGGCACGCTGACGAGGAACGAGATGACGGTGGCCACCGTCTGGGCGGGCGGCCGACGCTACGACGCGCCGCCGGCGCTCGCCGCCGATCGCCGCATGGTGGGACCGGACGGACCCGTAGACGCCGTCGACGAGCCGGCGCTGCTGGCCGCGCTTCGCACCGGCGTCCTGGCGAGCGAGGCGGAACCGGGTGCCGTGCTCGGCCGAAGCGCCGATCCCATGGAACTCGCCCTGCTTGCCGCCGCGGAGCAGCAGGGGCAGTCGCCGCGCGTGCTCCGCGAGCGCCATCCCGAGCACGACGTACTGCCCTTCGAGTCGGAGCGGCGGTTCATGGTGTCGCTGCGCGAGACGGACTCCGGGCTGCTCGAGTATCTGAAGGGCGCCCCGGAGGTGGTGCTCCCCCGATGCTCCGCCCAGTGCGGCCGCTCCGTGGACGAGCCGCTGGACGGGCTGGCCGCGTTGGACGCGGCCCACCGGCTGGCCGGCGAGGGGCTGCGCGTGCTCGCCCTGGCCTACCGGTCCGTGGCCCACGAGCGGATCCGGCAGGAGTTGCTGGCCGACGGCTTCGTGTTCGCAGGGCTCGTGGGGTTGGAGGATCCGCTGCGTCCGGAGGCCGCCGCCGCCGTGCGGGGTGCACGCGACGCCGGCATCCGCGTGCTCATGATCACCGGTGACCACGCCGACACCGCGCGCGTGATCGGAAAGCGGCTGGGACTCGGCGACGAGGTGATGAGCGGGCGCGACCTCGACGCGATGGTGGACGACGAGTTGACGCGGACGCTGGGCCGCGTGAACGTCTACGCCCGTGTGGCACCGGAACACAAGCTGCGGATCGTCCAGCGGCTGGAAGCCGAGGGCGAGGTGGTGGCGGTGACCGGCGACGGCGCCAACGACGCGCCTGCGCTCCGAGCCGCGCACCTCGGCATCGCGATGGGGGCCAGCGGGTCCGACGTGGCCCGCGAGGCGGCCGACATGGTGCTGGCCGACGACAACTTCGCCACGATCACCGCCGCCATCGAGCAGGGACGGGTGGTGTTCTCGAACATCCGCAAGGCGACCTTCTTCCTGCTCTCCACGGCGGTCGCCGAGATCGCCGTGATCCTGGTGTCGATGATCGTCGGCTGGCCCCTGCCCCTGCTGGCGGCGCAGATCCTCTGGATCAACCTCGTGACCGACAGTCTCGAGGTGCTCGCCCTGGCCTTCGAGCGCGGGGAGCCCGATCTGCTCACCGAGCCGCCGCGTCCGCGCAACGAGGGCGCGCTCACCGGGCCGCTCTATCTCCGCCTCGGGGCGGTGGGGCTCGTGCTCACCGTCGGCACGTTCGCCGTCTACTGGTGGACGCTGCACACCACCGGCGATCTGGCCCTCGCGCGCACCGTCGCGCTCACCCAGATGGTCGTGTTTCAGTTCTATCACGTGTTCAACTGCCGGTCGCTGGACCGCTCGGTGTTCCGGATTCCGCTCTGGACCAACCCGTTCCTGCTGCTGAGCACCGTGGCCGTCACCGCGGCCCAGGTGGCGGCAGTCTACACGCCGTTCCTGCGGCGCGTGCTGCGTACGGAGCCCCTCACCGCGGCACAGTGGGGCGTGATCCTCCTGATCGGGCTCACGGTCATCGCCGGCGGCGAAGCCGACAAGCTGATCCGGCGGATGCGTCGGGCGCGCCGGGACGCGGCATCCGCCGCGCCGGCGGCCGGTGCCGCGCCTGCCGGCGAAAATGCGGGAGGCGCACGGTGACGCCCGTGACGACCCTCGTTGCGACCGTGCTGCTCACCGCGCTCCTCATCGCCGCCGCCGGCATCATGCTGGCGCGGAGCGGGGACACGATCGCCGCCCGCACGAATCTGGGGGGCGTGTGGATCGGCTCGGTCTTCCTTGCCCTGGCCACGTCGCTTCCCGAGATCAGCACCAACATCGCCGCGGTGCGCATCAACGCCCCCAACCTGGCCGTCGGCGATGCCTTCGGCAGCAGCATGGCCAACATGCTGATCCTCGCCGTCATCAACCTGCTCCCGCCGGGAAGCGAGTTGTTCCGCAGGGCCACGCTCGATCACGCCCTCTATGCGTCGTTGGCGATCATCCTCACCTGTATCGCCGCCATCGTGATCCTCGTGCACCCGACGCATACCTACTTCGGCCTCGGACCCGGATCGTTGCTGCTGGTCGTGGTCTACCTGGTCGGCTCGCGGGCGGTGTTCCGGCGCAGCGCCCTGGCCCGGCGAGCTGCCAGAACCGAGGAAATGTCGGGGGGGCCGGTCGGCGAGACGAAGGCGACCACGGACGCGGGGCCGGCTCCCGGGCACTCACTGCGGCGGGCCGTACTGCTGTTCGTCGCCGGCGCGCTGGTCATGCTGCTGGCCGCTCCCCGGTTCGCCCGTTCCGCCGAGGACATCGCGGTGGTCACCGGCATCGGGGCCACCTTCGTGGGCACCTGGCTGGTCGGGCTGGCCACCTCGCTGCCGGAGCTGGTCACCTCGCTGGCCGCCGTGCGCATGCGCGCCTACGATCTGGCCGTCGGCAATCTGTTCGGCAGCAATGCGTTCAACATGACGATCTTCGTGATCCTCGACGCCGTGCACACCGGCCCGCCGATCCTCGGCATCGTGAGCCCGATGCATGTCATCTCGGCGCTCGCCGCGGTGGTATTGATGGCCATCGGCATCGCGGCGCTCGTGTACCGCACGCAGGGCCGGCTGGCCCTGCTCGAGCCGAGCAGCATCCTGATCATCATCGGGTACGTAGTGGCGCTGGCGCTGCTGCTCTGAGGGTGGCGGTGGGTAGCGGAACTCTGCCTCGCGGCCTCACCGCCTCCCCCCTCACGGCATCCCGAACTGCTTCCCGAAGAACTGCGCCGTCGCGGAGTCCACGCGCACCCAGTCGCGGTTCCCGAGCATGTGGTACGGCGAGGAGGAGGCACGTGGCCGCCGTGGCGGCCGCCTGGGGGGGGCCGGAGGGAGGCCTGGCGGGAACCGGTGTAAGGGGTGGTTAGCCGGGGGTACGGTGGCGGCGGGGCCCCCCGAGCGCAATCCGGACGGCCGCCCTCGGGGGTCCAGCCCATCGCGCCCGGCGCCGATTTCTATAGAATTGGGGGACAATAGGATCCGGCGGCGTTTGTCGGGTATTCCCTGACGGCGGCTCGGGCGGTTGCTGATGGCGGCTACAGATGTCGTTTCTTAGGCTGCGCTTGTCTCCGCTGGGCCTCTCATGTATCCCGGACGCATGGTGACTGCACAATCTGAATTGGCCATTGAAGCCCAGGGAGTGGCGCGTCGCTTTGGCGCTCGGTGGGTGCTGCGGGGGATATCGCTGGAGCTGAAGCCGGGTGAAATCGTGGGGCTGCTCGGGGCCAACGGCAGCGGCAAGACGACGCTACTCCGGATCTTCGGCACCCTGCTCAAGCCGTCGGCCGGCACGGCCCGCGTGTACGGACACGATGTGACGCGCGAAACGGATGCCGTGCGCTCCGAGTTGGGTTTTCTGGCGCACACGCCCGGGCTGTACGACGACCTGACGGCCCGTGAGAACCTTCGCTTCAGCGCCGAGATGCTGGGGATGCCGGCGGGGAACAACCTCGACGCGGCACTCGAGCGTGTGGGGCTGGGACACGTGATCAACGATCGCGTGCGGGGATTTTCGGCGGGGATGCAGCGCCGGCTGGCACTGGCGCGGCTGCTGCTGCGTCACGCGCGCGTGCTGCTGCTCGACGAGCCGTACAGCAATCTCGACACGGCCGGCATCAAGCTGATGAACGAGATCATCACCGAGGCCGGGCATGCCGGCGGCGCCGCACTCGTGGTGCTGCACGAGCTGGCCCCGGCCGCGGGCGTACTGGACCGGACGATCACGATCGTGAACGGCCGGGTGGCGGAGTCGAAGCCGGCCCCGGTGCCGCGCGTGCGCGTGGTGACGGGAGGGCTGGGCGCCGGCCCGCCGGCCGAGGCGCGGGCGGGAGGAACTCGCTGATGGCGTTTCGAGACGACGTGCGCCGCATTCGCGCGATCGCCTGGAAGGATCTGACGACGGAACGCCGGTCGAAGGCCGGATTCAACAGCGTCGCCGCCCTCGGGGTCACCATTCTCGTGCTGTTCGGGTTCGCGCTGGGCCCTGACGCGCAGGCGCTGCGCGACGCGGCCGCCGGCGCGCTCTGGCTGTCGGCGTTGTTCGCCGGGGTGCTGGCCTTCAACCGATCGTATCAGGTGGAGTTGGAGAGTGGAGCGCTCGACCAGTTGCTGCAGTATCCGGGGCCGCGGTGGGTGATCTACGTGGGCAAGCTC
>JBJKRG010000265.1:0-9236 GCA_046704805.1 Gemmatimonadaceae bacterium | reverse complement strand
GCCATGTACTTGGCGACATGGGAGGGTTTGAGGTCGGCGGCCAGGAGGTCGGAACCGAGGTATGTCCCCACGCGGCGTACCGATGCGACGGCGTCGCGTTTGTACCCCGCGCTGCGACCGGCAAAGCCGTCCTTCTCGTAGCGGTCGGCCAGCGCGGCCAAGGTCAGTGATCCCTGCGACGTGGCGGTGAGTCCGCCGGTCTGCCCCGTGAACAGCGGCATCAACTTCTCCTCGATGAACAGGCAGGCGAGGCGACGGGCTTCGCGTTCCTGCTCTCGCGGGGTCTTCCCCAGGTCGAGGCGACGGCAGCCGAGCGAGCGCGAGTGCTGCTTGTGGTCGCGCAACCAGAACACGTGGAGCGCTTTGCCGGGCACGAACTCCCCGACCCGGACGGTGATGCGCGGGTACTGCGGCGGCGTGAACTTCGGATGCGTGATCCGCGGGACACTCCACAGCTTGCGTTTCATCCTTCCTCCTCGCTAACGTGGATGCTGCAAATGTCCTCGCGGGTAGGCACCCGATGAGGACGGGTAGGGCGGCCACGGCCGCCTTTCTTTTTCATGGGCAGGTCAGCGCGACGAATCCGCGGAGCGCCGGTGCGGCCCGCGTTCGGGATCTTCCCCGTCTTCACGAGGTGACCGAGATGGTCAGCGCAGTAGCCGCTGATCCGGGCGGCATCGACGAGGGACAGCGTGTCCTCACCGAGCGTGGCCCAGGCCTCCTCGATTTCGTCAGCGGCGAGTTCCCAGGTGCGCGCGACGTCGCCCGCCCCGTGTTGCCGGAGCAGGGTGGCCCGAGCGCGCCACGCGTTGGGCAGGTCCCCTGGGATCGGATGACTCGCTTCCATACCTTTACAGTGGGACGCGATGCTCTTAAGCCCCTCGGCGCGCGCGTCACAATTATTGAGGCAGTGTTGAGGCGGGGACTTCAGGCACAGCGATCCAGTTCGGCGGTGGGCGCGTAAGTGCTCACGCGACATAGCACTACGAACCACCGGGGCAGGCTCCCGGGCTCCACTACGCACCTTATGGCGGGACAGGACTACCCAGAACACGGCAACGCCACGATCCCCCGGCCGAGTCCGGTGACCGACGCCCGGCTCGTCGCGGCCACCGTGTGCGCGGACCTGCGCCGCGGCGAGCTGCTCGACACGACGTTCGACCGCCGCACGGCCCCGCTCGACGCGCGCGACCGGCGGTGGACGCGGGAGTTGGTGTACGGCACCCTCCGGACACGCGGGCGGCTCGACGCCCTGCTGTCCGAGCGGGTGCGGGGAGGACTCGGCCGCCTCGATCCCGAGCTGCTCGACCTGCTGCGTCTCGGGGCCTACCAGCTGCTCGAGATGGGAAGCGTGCCGGCGTATGCCGCGATCGCCCAGACCGTGGAGCTCGCCAAGACGCGCGCGGGTGAGGGCGCCGGACGGCTCGCCAACGCCGTGCTCCGCCGGCTGGACCGCGAGCGCGACGCGCTCGCGCTCCCCGCGCCGACCGACGCCGTCGACGCGATGGCCACGGAGTATTCCCACCCGCGCTGGCTAGTCGCCCGGTGGCTGGAGCGGTGGGGGGAAGCCGACACTCGGCGCCTGCTCGCCTCGAACAACACCGAGCCGCCGATCGTGGCCCGGCCCGTGCACGTGGGGCGCGAGCAGCTCGAGACCTCGCTCGAAGCAGCCGGTGTCCGCCTCGACGACGCGCCGCTCGCTTCCGACAGCATGGTGTTGACGCCCCCGGTGCCGGCGCTGACGGAGTTGGGTGCGTTCAAGCGAGGGCTGTTCCACATCCAGGACCCCGCGGCCACGCTCGTCACGCAGTTCGCAGCAGTCCCGACGGATGCGACCGTGGTGGATCTCTGTGCGGCGCCCGGCGGCAAGGCGGTGGAGCTGTCCCGGACGGCGGCCGCCGTGTTCGCATCGGACGTCTCGCTCCACCGGCTCCAGCGCCTGAAGCAGTCGGTGCAGCGGCTGGAACTCCGGAACGTCCACCTGCTCGCCGCCGACGCGCGGATGCCGGCCGTGCGCCCTGTCGACGTGGTGCTCCTCGACGCGCCCTGCACCGGCACGGGCACGATGCGGCGGCATCCCGATGCGCGCTGGCGTCTCAAGCCGTCCGACATCGCCGTCATGACCGCGCTGCAGCGGCGGCTCCTCGAGTCGGCAGCCTCGATCGTGAGGCCGGGGGGATTGCTCGTGTACGGCACCTGCTCCCTCGAGACGGAAGAGAACGACGCGCAGGTGGACCGGTTCCTGGCATCGCACCCGGGATGGACGCTCGAGCCACCCCCGGCGGCAGCGGTGCCCCACGACGTGCTCGATGCCGGGCGCCTGCGCGTACTCCCGCAGCGGCACGGCACCGACGGCGCATTCGCGGCACGACTGCGGAGGGCCGCGTGACACGGGGTGGCTGGTGGCGGCGCGTGTGGCCGTTCGGGGCCGCGGTCGGTGGCGGACTCGGGCTGGCCTGGGTGCTGATCGCGGTATTCGTCTTCCCACCGGGCGCCCCGCCGGGCGACGCCACCGTGCCCAACGTGATCGGACTCAGCTTCGACGTCGCGAGCCAGCGACTGCAACAGGCCGGCTTCAAGGTCCAACGCGGCGAGATGCGCATCCAGGAATCGGCACCGAAGATGAGCGTTATCGGGATGACCCCCGACCAGGGCACGCGCCAGCCGCTGGGGACGCCCATCGTGCTCGACCTGAGCGCCGGGCCGCGCATGGGCACGGTGCCCAACGTCGTCGGCATGGTACCGGCCGACGCCGATTCGGCGCTCACGCACGCCGGGTTCACGCTGGCGCCGGACACCGTGACCCAGGCCAGCGACCAGGCCATCGGCACGGTGATCGCCACGCAGCCGGCCGGTGGCGCCCGCGCCGCCGTGCCGTCCGCGGTCACGCTCGTCCTGAGCGCCGGGCCCGCGACCATCCCGGTCCCCGACCTCTCCGGCCGCACGATCGTCGAGGCCCGCATCCTGCTCGAGCAGTTGGGTCTGGTGCTCGGCGACGTTACGATTCTCAGTGGAGGGGGCAACCAGGACCAGGCGACCGTGGTGCAGCAGAATCCCGCCGCGGCCACGCTCGTCCCGTTGGGCGCCCGCGTGACCGTCAGCGTTTCCGGAGGGAGCTCGCCATGAGTATTCGGATCGTCCCGTCGCTGCTGGCCGCTGATTTCGCGCGGCTCGCGGATCAGGTGGCGCGGTCCGAGGCCGGCGGCGCCGATTGGCTGCACATCGACGTGATGGACGGCCGCTTCGTGCCGCCGATCACCTTCGGCGCCAAGATCATCGAGACCGTCCGCCGGCTGACCGCGCTCCCGCTCGACGTCCACCTGATGGTGGTCGAGCCGGAGAAGCACTTCCAGTCGTTCGCCGAAGCGGGCGCCAGCGGATTGACCGTGCACGCCGAGGTGACGCCGCACCTGCAGCGCCAGCTGGCGCACATTCGGGAGCTCGGATGCCGGGCCGGCGTGGCGCTCAATCCCTCGACCCCGCTGTCGGCGGTTGGCGAGGTGCTGGACGATCTGGACCTCCTGCTGGTGATGACGGTAAATCCCGGATACGGGGGGCAGGAATTCATCCCGCATTCGCTGGACAAGATCCGGCGCGCGCGGCGGCGGCTGACCGAGTCGGGATGCCGCGCGCTGCTCGAGGTGGACGGCGGGATCTCCCGGGAGACGATCGGCGAGGTCTGGGAGGCCGGGGCGGACACGTTCGTCGCCGGCCACGCGGTCTTCTCGGCGTCCGATCCGGAAGCGGAAGTCCGCGCGCTGCGGCGCGCGTGTGAGGTCACGGTATGACGGCAGGCAAGCAGTGGGCCATCGTGGTCGGCGCCATCGTCGTGCTCGGCGTCGGCTCCTACGCATTCCAGCGGGCCGCCGGTAAACCGGTGGCGCGTGCGGCGATCGGGGCCAGGGCCCCCGACTTCTTCGCGTACACGGTCGACGGCAAGCATCAGATCAGGCGCCTGGCGGACTTCAAGGGCCACGTGATGATCCTCAACGTCTGGGCCACGTGGTGTGGGCCCTGCAAGGAGGAGATGCCCACGCTCGAACGCCTGTACCGAATGTTCGAGCCCGACGGCCTCAAGATCGTCGCCGTCAGCATCGATGAGACGGCGTCCGACGATTCCGTGCGCACGTACGCACGGAACATGGGGCTCACGTTCGACATCCTGCACGATCCACAGTACCGGATCGAGAAGGCCTATCAGGTGGTGGGGTATCCGTCGTCGTACGTGATCGACCGGTCGGGCGTGATCCGGAAGATCTGGCTCGGCGCGGCCGACTGGACGTCGCCGGGCAACGTCGCCCTCATACGCACGCTGCTCGGCCTGCCCGCCTCGACGGCGGCAGCGGGGACCGGGACGGACGCACACGCATCGCCGGCGGTGGGCGCGCTGGCGCCGCGCTGAGCGCGGCATGAACCCGGTGCCGTCGCGGTGGCGTCGCCACCTCGTCACTGCCTTCACCGAGCGCCTCGGGCTGAAGGCAGCGGCACTTGGATTCGCGCTGGTGCTGTGGTTCATCGCCACGTCGAAGGAGCCCACGGAGGAGATCGTGCCGGTCCGTCTGGCGCTCACTACGGACAGCGCGTACGTGGTGAGCGGCCCCCCGCCCGAAGTGCGGGCGCTCGTCGCCGGCGAGGGGAAGGAGATCTTCTCGCTGTTCTCCTCGCCGCCGGTGATCCGGCGGGAGATCCCGGGCGGGGTGGATTCGACGACGCTGGTGCTCACCCCGGGTGATGTGGAGATCCCGCCCACGATCGACGTGCTGGTGCGGGACGTGCAGCCGCGAACGGTCGAGGTGTATCTGCAGCGGCGCGACGCCACCCGGGGCGCACGGGATTCCACCTCCGGCGACGCCGCAGCGCTGCCGGCGGGGCGATGAGCCGCATCCTCGGCATCGAAACCTCCTGCGACGAGACATCGGCGGCGGTGGTGGCGGGGACCGGAGATACGGTGACCCTGGAGTCGCTGGTCATCCTCTCGCAGGACGTGCACCGCGTGTTCGGCGGCGTCGTACCGGAGATCGCCTCGCGCGCACACCTGACGAGCATCCAACCCGTCGTCGCGCGTGCCCTCGCCGACGCCGGTGCCGCGAAGGGGGCGCTGGATGCGGTGGCGGTCACCTACGGGCCGGGCCTCGTCGGCGCGCTGCTGGTGGGTGTGAGTTTCGGCAAGGGGCTCGCCTGGGCCCTGGGTACCCCGCTCATCGGCGTGCACCACATGGAAGGTCATCTCTTCGCCACGACGTTCGAACATCCGGACGCGGTTCCTCCGTTCACCGCGCTCCTCGTGTCCGGCGGCCATACGCTGCTGGTCGACGTCGAGCGCTGGGGACGCTACCGTCTGCTCGGGCGTACGCGCGACGACGCTGCGGGCGAGGCGTTCGACAAGGTCGCGAAGCTGCTCGGTCTGCCCTATCCGGGAGGACCGCACGTCGAGCGCCTCGCCGCCACGACCGGACCCGGCGCGCTCCGGTTCTCGCGGCCCATGCTGCGGCGCAACCAGCGGCCGGGCGACGCGGACTACTACGACGTCTCGTTCAGCGGGCTGAAGACCGCGGTGCTCAACGCCACGCGAGACGCCGTCGACGACGCCGACCGGGCACACATCGCCCGGGCCTTCCAGGACGCGCTCATCGAGACCTTGGTCGAGAAGACGGCCCGTGCCGTGCGGGCGTACGGCCGCCGGCGGGTCGTCCTCGGGGGAGGCGTGGCCGGCAACCGGACGCTGGTGGCTGCGATGCAGGCGCGCCTCGCGCCGGAAGGCATCAGCGTGTATGCTCCGGGGGCGCGGCTGGCCACCGACAACGCCGCCATGATCGCCCGCGCCGGTCTGTTCCATCTGGAGCGTGGAGAACGAGCCGACCTCGGCCTCAACGCGTTCGCCGCCCTCACGATTCCCGGTCTCCTCGACGCATGACCAATCCCATCGTACATCATCCGCTGGTCCTTCACCTGGGCCCCCTGTCCCTCACCGGATTCGGCATCGCCGTGGTGGCCGCGTTCGGCGTGGCCCAGTACGTCTCGGAGGCCGAGCTGGGCCGGCGCGGGCACGACACGCGCCCCATCGCCGACATGATCCTGGCCGCCGTGATCGGCGGGCTGCTCGGGGCCAAGCTGTACTACGTGGTGATCCTCAAGAACTACGACGCCCTGTTCACGCGGGGTGGGTTCGTGTTCTGGGGAGGTCTCGTCGGCGGCATCCTCGCGGTGATGGCCGTGATCCGCTGGAAGAAGATTCCGATGATGCGGATCTTCGACGTGGGCGGTCCGGCGGTGGCGGCGGCATACGCCGTGGGGCGCACCGGGTGCTGGGCCGTCGGCGACGACTACGGGCGCCCGTTCACGGGGCTCGGATCGGTGGTGTTCCCCCACGGCCAGCCGCCCTCCACGGTCGCCAGCATGATGGCCGATTTCCATACGAAGTTCCCACCGGGCACCGATCCATCGAAGCTGGTCTCCGTGTACCCGACCGAGCTGTACGAGATCACGCTGGCGACGATCATGTTCTTCATCCTGTGGCGGCTGCGCGACCACAAACACGCCGAGGGCTGGTTGTTCGGCGTGTACTGCGTGCTGGCGGGCCTGGAGCGGTTCGTGATCGAGTTCTTCCGCTCGAAGGACGACCGGTTCCTGGGAGGACTCACCTACGCCCAGGGGATCGCACTGGCCTTCGTGGTCATGGGCTTCGTCTGGATGTACCTGCGGCGCAACGTCACCGATCGGAGCCCGGGGATCTACGCCACGACCCCTGTGAGCGGCTGACCGTTCGCGGGTCGCGGTGAGCGGCACCGGCGCCGGCCGTCAGTCCTGTCCGTCCGACTTCGATGCTCGACCGAGCTTCTGCTCGAGCGTCTCGACGCGCGCATGCAGCGCCGCGTTGGCGGCCCGCAGCTCGGCGACCGTCTCGGCCATCCCGCCGGCGGATGAACCCGCGTCGGGCATCGTCGGCAGGGCCACCGAGCGCTTGGGCCAGAACGTCTTGACGAGCGCGAAGAAGAACAATGCCAGCAACAGGAGCTGAGCCAGCACCGTCTCCCAGGTCGGATACAACCCCAGCGCTTCCACATGCGGGAAGCCCGGAATGACGCTCATCGACATCGCGTTGCCTTCCTGCAGCTCGCGAATGCCCTTGCCGACGAAGACGAACGCCATGTAGTAGAGCAGCACGCTGGTCACGCCGAAGAACGGCCGCAGCGGGATGCGGACGCCGTAGCGATAGAACAGGGTGAAGATCACCGCCAGGGCCACGAAGCCGAGGACGATGCCGAGCGACAGGGAGAGGGCGAGATGCGGGCCCTCGCTGAATAGCGCCTGGTAGAACAGCGCCGTCTCGGCCCCCTCACGATACACGGCGAGAAACGCGACGAAGGCCAGCGCCCGGCCGCCCCCGTGCTGCAGCGCCTCGGTCACCCGCTCGCGGATGAACTGCTGCCACTTCGCCGCCTCCACCTTGGAGATGAGCCAGTAGCTCACCGAGAACAGGACGACCACGGCGACGAGCAGCGTCACCCCCTCGATGATCTCGCTGCTGGCCGGCAGCGCGCTGAGGATCGTCCGGAGGGCAACCGCGGTCACCGCACTCGCCGCCAGTCCAAGCCCCACGCCCACCCAGATCGAGCGGAGCCGCTCGCGATGGCCCGTCTTCAGCAGGAAGGCCACGACGGCGCCGATCACCAGGATCGCTTCGAACCCCTCGCGCAGAATGATGAGGAACGATTGCCAGAACGCTTCGACCGGGCTGTTGGCGGGATGCGTCAGCTCCACGATCGCGGGCATGTTCGCCTCGATCACGTCTCGCGCGTGCCGGGCACCGCGCACGTCGTTCGCACGCACGGCCACCTTGAAATCGGCGAACAGCTTCTCCATGCGGGCGACGAGCCCCGGGTTCTTGGCCCGGGCCGGACTCTCCAGGGGCTCGAACGCGAGATAGGCGTCGAAGGCCTTGTCGCCCGCTTCCGGAAGCTGGCCCAGCTGCACCGACGCGAGCGACTGTTCGAGCAACGCGCTCACCTGGCGCGCCGCACCGGCCGCCCCGGTGTCCGCCGCGGCCACCAGCGGCACCGGCGGGCCGTTCCTGGCCGGAAGCGTCCGCAGATAGGCCACCAGGCTCCGGATCTGTCCGTCCGTCAACTCGTGGGCCGCAGGCATCGCGGCGCCCGGCGCCCCATCGCGGATCATGGAGGCCAGCGTGTCGTCCGTCCGCTCGACCTGCCAGGCGAACGTCCCGACCGGCGACGGGAGCTTGGACAGGTACGGCGCGAACTGGCCGTTGCCGGCACCGGTGGCCCCGTGGCACTGCGCGCACCGTTGCATGTACAGCCCTTCCCCCTCTCCCACCTGGGCCGCCGACGTGCGCAGCGAGATCACATACGACACGACGTCCCACCGCTCCTGCGGGGTCAGGGTCCCGGCAAAGCCGACCATCGGCGTTTTCGACACCCCCACCGACACGATGCGATACATCATGGCCGGCGTCACGCTCGCGACCAGCTTCGGATCCCCGATCGCCGCGGGTTTCGGATTGAGGACCGCCGCCTGCGGGCCGTCTCCCTTTCCGCCAAGGCCGTGGCACTGAGCGCACGTCGCGTTGTACAGCTGCATTCCCCGGTTGAGATCGAGGGTTGCCGATGGCAGCTCCAGCGCCCCTGCGCTTCCCAGCGACGCCGCGAATGCGCGCTCGAACTCCGCCAGGACCCGCGGCGGCCGTTTCGCCTGTGCAGCCGTCATGATCGAGTCGAGCAGCGGGCGAGCCTTGTCCGCGTGGGTCCCGGTCAATCGATCGGCGATCTCCTTCGCATCGGCCAGGAAGCCCAGCGCCTCGCGGTACTCCGACGCCGTCGTGAGCCGTCCCTGCGCGTCCACCCCCTTCCCGTATTCCTCCACGGCCACGCTCACGATGTTCGCCATCCGGCGTGCGGGGGGCTCCTGGGCCTCGACCGTTGCCGCCGCGGCCGCCAGCACCAGGGCGGCGAGGGAGGCGACCTGTCCGAATGTCATGGGCGGGAGAAGGTATCGGGATCGCACGGTCCGTACCACCCTGGCCCCCGGGTTCCCGGCACCGGCACTCAGCCGCGCCCGCGGGACTCGCGCCCCGCGACCGGTTGCAGGCGGGTCCAGCACCGATCGGCCGTCGCGAACAACGTCTGCAGCGATTGGCGCCAGCGTCTCCAGTCGCCGAGCCCGCCGCCTGCTCCGGCCGCCGCGGCGGCCGGTCCCGTGTGCCGCAACTCGCCGATGGC
>JBJKRG010000264.1:0-19860 GCA_046704805.1 Gemmatimonadaceae bacterium | reverse complement strand
TACGGGCAGCTCGTGCGCCGGTTCACGGAGGTGCGAGACGACCCGGGCCTGGTCGGTGCCGTGCTCACCGGGTTCGGCACGAAGGCGTTCGTCTCCGGCGCCGACGTGAACTTCCTCGGCAGGATCGGGTCGCCCGAAGAGGGGTTCGCCACGGCACAACGTTCGAAGGAGGCGGGGAATCTGATCGAGAAGCTGGGCAAGCCCGTGGTCTGCGCGCTCAACGGGTTCGCCATGGGCGGGGGAAGCGAGCTGGCGCTCTGCTGCTCGGCCCGGATCGCCCGGAAGGGCCTGTCGATCGCCGTCTCACAGCCCGAGGCCAACCTCGGCATCGTGCCGGGTGCCGGCGCCACGCAGCGCCTGCCGCGGCTCGTCGGTGTGGAGCTGGCCGCGTCGATGCTGCGCACCGGGCGGGCGCTCTCCGGATGCCAGGCCGTGGAGGCCGGACTGTTGCGTGAGGAGGTGGACGGCGACGTGGTGGGGGCCGCGGTGGCGCTGGTGCGTGCGGCGGCGCAGGGCGAATTGGTGCTTGACGCGATCGACGCCTCACCGCTCGATGTGGGGCCGACACTTCCGACCGTAGACATCGCGCACCGCAGCCGCGCCATCGACGCGCTCATCAGCCGGGCGATCCTCGAGGGCTGCCGCCTGCCGTTGGCGGACGGCCTCCGCTTCGAGTCGGAGATGTTCGGCGCCTGCTGCGCCACCGAGGACATGCGGATCGGCGTGCGCACCTTCCAGGAGAGCGGGCCGCGGGCCAAGCCGGCGTTCGTGCACCGGTAGCAGCCGGGGGCGGCCGGACCGGTGCCGCTACCGGGGGAGTCGTGCCAGGCGCGCGCGAACCTCGGGGTCGGCGTGCTTCCACGCTGCGCGGACCCAGGCGGCGTAGACGCGCGCGCTGTCGCGCTGGCCCTCGCGCCCGAATGCGAGGGCCAGCCAGAAATCCATCTCGGTGTGCGGCACGTAGCGGCCCATGGCGTTGAGCGGGCCCTCACGGGCTTGCCGGAAGAGCGCCACGGCGCCGGCCGCATCACCCTGGGCCAGATGGATCTCGCCGAGCTGCATCACGGTCGTCACCCAGCCGCTGACGCCCCATCGCGCGGCGGAGAGGTCGCGCTCCGCCGTGGTGGTGTCCCCGCGTGAGAGGGCGAGGAGCCCGGCCAGGTGCCGGTAGAGGTTCCAGTCCCGGCCGTAGTAGCTGCGTGCACCCACGTACCGCACCGAATCCAGGAGCACCCGCGTGGCGGTGGTGTCCCCGATGCGCCAGAGCGCGTCGCCCTCCAGCGCGTGTGCCCAGGTGAAATCGCGGGCCTGCTCGGCGGTGAGCGCCTGGACGTTGCCCGGTGCATTGCGATGGCCCGCCTCTTCGTACAGGCGCTTCGCCTCGGCGACGCGGTGCAGCCGCATGAGATTGTCGGCCTCGACCAACTCCAACCCGCTGGTGTGCTCGGTGGGCTGCAGGAGCGCCGCCGATCGCCGGAACTGCCCTCGTTCGCGGGCCAGCGTGACGGCGATATCCAGGGCATCCTCCTGACCGTCGGGCCGCCGACGGAGCACCGTCACGAGGGAATCAGCCTCGTCGAACCGGCGGGCTTCCATCAGCGTGCGTGCGAGATCCGCGATCGGTTCCGTCTCATTGGTGAGCGCGGCTGCGCGGCGCGCCGCCTCCACCGATGCCTTGCCCTGTCCGGAGAACTGCAGGGCCATCGACAGCATCTCCCATGAGCCGGGGATGCCGGGCTGCAGCGCCACCCAACGTTGCGCTGCGCGCTCGCCGCCCTCGAGATCGCCGCGATCGAGCTTCACGTGCACCAGCCCGGAATAGGCGCCGCAGGGCGCACAGGGGCCGTTGCCTGCCTCCATGGCCAGTGAATCGAGGGCCAGCTCCCGGGCGTAGACCGAATCGGCCGCCAGCCAGCGCCCGTGCGTGGTCAGCACGCCTGCGCGCACGTCGTAGGCGCGTGGGTCGCGCGGATAGCGAGCCACCAACCGCTGGGCGAGCGCCTCGGACCGCTCCACGGCGCCACTCTCGGTGGCGCGGTCGATCTCGTCGACCTGGCGGTCCCAATCCGACACCCGGTCCGGATGCCGCGCGATCATCGAATCGAGTCGGGCGACGAGCGCGTGATCGCCCTGGTCTTCGGCGATGCCGCGCCGCTCGCGCAGCGCGTCGACAAATCCGGAATCGAGCGCGATCGCGGCGTCGAACTCGTGCAGGGCGTCGGTCCCGCGCTGTTCGGCGGCCGCGGTGAGTCCCAGGACGTAGTGCCGGTACGCTTCGGGGCGCGTGGTGGAGACGTCCGCGAACCGCGGTGGCTCGGACGCCCCGGAGAGGCCGGCGGTCGTGATGTCCAGCAACCGCGCGGCGGCGAGCCGCCCGAGCTGCACGGGATCGGCGGACATTACGGTGAAGCTCTGCAGCAGCTTTCCGCTGGCCACGTCGCGGACGTCGAGGTCGAGGATGTACACGCCCCGGCCGCCCGTGAGTCCGCCGCGCACGGCCCAGTTGGCCCCGACGCGACGCGCCACGTCCACGGCATCGGCTTCCGTCAGGCGGCGGTGCCGGCCTCCGCCACGGCGGAGGAGGACGTCGCGCACCCGCACCTGCGGCACCGTCTGCACGCCACCCTCGCCGGACAGGCTCTCCGTGATGATCTGCGGAAGTCCGTCCTCCAGCCAGTCGAGCGCGGTGTCGCCGCGAACGTTCACGATGTCGGTGATGGCGACGACGGGTGTACCAGCCGTGGCCGCAACCGCGACGGGCCGGCGCAGGACGAGCGCCATGCCGAGTACGGCGAGACCTGCCAGCCCGGCGATGCCCAGAGCCGGACGCCACCAGTGCCGGGTCGGCCGATTGGGCGGAAGCGTCGGTCCGGTGGGGCGTGGAGCGGTAGCCGCCGGGGACGGGGACCGGACCGCGAGCGCCACCGCCCTCGCGTGCTCGTCGGCGGTCACCCGGGCTTCCAGTTCGGCGGCGAGCGTGCCGACCGCGGCGTCGGGTCGGAGGCCGTGCTCATCCTCCAGCCATTCGCGCAACCGTGCGTAGTCGTCCAGCGTGGCGTGCCGCGCCGCCGGTGTATCGGGGCCCGAACGCGCGCGCAGGAGCGTCGTGAACGCGAGTGGGGATGACGGAGCGGCGTAGAGCCAGCGCTCGGCCAGCTCCGCGCATTCGTCCCAGGCGCCCGTGCGGAGCAATCTCGGCGCCTGCCGCTCGCAGACAGCGAGGAACGCGCGGGCGTACCGCGACCGCTCACGGGCTACCCAGGCGTCGAACCCCGGCGCGTCGGGCACGACCACGCCGTCCAGAAACGGCCCCCGGTAGAGTGCGGCGGCCCGGGAGTCGTCGTGCGACTCCGCGGCGGCGGCGAACTCGACGGCGTCGACCGCCAGCCGGAGGTCGGGGTGCAATCGCACCTCGTCCCGGCGGGCCGAGATGCCGGAGCCCCCCAACTCGGCGCGGAGGGCGGAGAGGGCGTTGCTCAACGAGTGCCGCGCCCGCGCGTCGGGTTCCCCACCCCAGAACAGCTCGGCGAGTGCCTCGCGGCGGAGCGCGCGGGGAGATACGGCGAGCACGGCGAGCAGCGCCAGGTGACGTGGTCGGACGGCGGTGGGCGTGACGACGTCACGCACATGCGTCTCGAGCGCGAGCTGACCGAGGGTGCGGAGCCTGAAGTGCTTGTCCGCGCGCATGTTGACTTGTTGAGGTCCTGCGGAGGAGGGGACGGCAAGATGGGGCGATTCGCGGAACATACCGCCGGCATGACCGCCCGCAACCTGAGCCGGCCTTCCGCGCGCCATGCTCTACCGGACCCGGAGGAGACGCCATGGAAGAACACCCTGTGAACCGGCTGATCGGGATTCTCGATCAATTCTTCGTGGAGAAGGCGCCGTTCCAACTGCCGAACGGTGTGCGCGAAGCGATCGTGCGGTACGCCCCCTGGATTGCGGTCGTGCTCCTGGTCCTCTCGCTTCCCGCGCTGCTGCTCGCCTTCGGCGTGGGCGCCGCGCTCCTGCCGATGGCGGCCGCCGCCGGCGCCCAGCACACCGGCGGGTTCGGCCTCACGGCGATCGTCGTCATCGTGGAGCTGGGCCTGGACATCGCGGCACTGCCGGGGCTGTTCGCGCGACGGATGCACGGCTGGCGTCTGATCTTCTATGCCAGACTGATCGCGATCGTGGATTCGCTGCTGCACGGCGCCCTCATCATGGCGGTCGTCGGCGGCCTGATCAGCCTCTACATCCTGTTCCAGATCCGGGCGCTCTACACCGCGCCGGCCACGGCAGCGGGCGGCTCGATCGCGTGACACGCACCGGCAGACGGAGCCGGGTGCCGGCGGTCGTTGCCGCAGCCGTCCTGGCCATCGCCTCGTCTGCGCGGGCGCAGTCGAGCGCCTTCGCCGTGACGCTCCGGTTCGGCGCCCGGGTGATCGGTCCCGACTCCGCCGCGGCCGTGGTCGTTCCCGGCGCTTCGGCGGGCGGCGATCGGGAGGTCTGGATCACCCTCCGGCCGGGTGATGCCGCGGCACGGCTCGACTCCGTCGTGCAGGCCGACGCCGGCCGCCGGCGCACGCTGGGAACCTGCGACGTCGTCGTCCGCGATGCACACGGCACCCTGCTCCGCCGCTACCACCTGGCCGGCTGCTACGTGCGCCGGGTCGAGCACGCCGGCGACATGCGCCGCGTCGCGCTCGGCTACTCGTCCATCTCCACCTCATGACGGCGCGCCGCACCGCACGCCGTCGTCTTCACCTTGAGGATTCGCCAATGCGCCACCTCCGACCGATCACCCTGTTCGCCGCTGCGCTCGTGTTCGCGGCGGCGCCATCGCCGGCTCACGGGCAGATCTGGAAGAAGATCAAGGCCAACGTCAAATCACGTGTCGACAGCGCGACCGACGCCGGCATCAACAAGACGCTGAACGGCGTCACCTGTGTGATCACCAACTCGGCGTGCATCGCGGCGGCGCAGAAGAGCGGCAAACCGGTGCGCATCACCGACGCGAACGGGAAGAATGTCTCGAGCGCGGATTCGTCTCAGGCCATGGCGAATGCAAAGGGCACGGCCGCTCCCGGGGCAAGCACGAGCGCCACACCCGGCGGTCAGCCGAATCTGGTGACGACCAGGATCGACTTCGTCCCTGGCGAGAAGACCGACTTCTACGACGACTTCAGCGACATGCCCCCCGGCGAGCCGCCGCCACACTGGCAGGTGCGCGGGGGAACGGTTTCACTCGCCATGGGCGGAGGTATCCGTGAACTGGAGGTCTCGAAAGACGTGACGCTGACGTCCGCCACACTGAACATCCCGGAAGACTTCACGTTTCAGATGAAGTACACGGCGAAAGACGACGGCACGACGGACGTCGCCTTTGAGGACAAAGAGGATGACAACAGCCTCGACCTTGATGTGGACCCCGCCAGTTCGGGCAGCATCAGCATCTCAAGCCGCAGTGGCGAGCTTGGCTCCGGCCGGTTGAAAGCGGGCGAATGCAAGACGCCGTGTGAGGTGGATGTGTGGGCACAGGGCGGCCGTGTGCGTCTCTACCTCAATGGCGAGCGGGTGGCGGACGCCAACCAGGTCAAGTATCAGCCGATTACCCATCTGGTGATTCACCGCAGTTGGACGACGCTCGGGCTGCGCAGCGTGCGCATTGCCGAATCGGCGCCTGACCCCGGGCTGGTGCTGGCCACGACCGGCAAGTACGTGACGCACGGCATCCTGTTCGATACCGACAGCGACATCCTGAAGCCAGCGTCCGCCGGGGTCATCAAGGAGATCTCGACCGCGCTCTACAAGCACCCCGGGCTGAAGGTGGAGATCGACGGCTACACGGACTCCACCGGGAACGCCGCCCACAACCTGGACCTCTCGACGCGCCGCGCCGAAGCGGTGATGAAGGTGCTGGTCTCGCAGTTCGGGATCGCCCAGGGCCGCCTGACCGCCAAAGGCTTCGGATCCCAGCATCCCATCGCGTCCAACGAAACGCCCGAGGGGCGGAGCCAGAACCGGCGCGTGGAGTTCGTCAAGCAGTGAGACGCTGCGGCGAGGGGGCACGAATCCTCGTCGCGGCGGCGGTGGTCGCCGCGGCGCTGCCAACGACGGCGTCGCGGCTGGCCGCCCAGGGTGGCGCGCACCAGACGCCCGCCGCCAAGCCGGGGCGGTTGATCGTGGAACCGTTCTCGGGTTTCACGTGGATTCACAACGCGGCCCAACGACGCGCGCAGGAGACGCTGGCCAGGAGCGTGCTGAAGGTCCTCGAGCTCGATTCTGCGATCTCACACCCGATCGGGTATGACGTGGTGCTGAACCTCGCCTCGGGCGACATGCCGAAGGGATTCGACGTCGGCATGACCTACTTCGCAGGCGTCCAGGGCGAGGCGCGCATCTTCGGAGAGGCAGAGCCGGGGAGCGGGGAGCACGGCATCGTGCAGGTGGACGCTGTGGACCTGCGCGTGTTCGCCAATGACCGATGGTGCGGCGGTTCGTGGACGGAGGCGGATTCGCTGCCGGACGGCGGACCGCCGATGGTGCAGGATCTCGACCGGACGCCCTCGGTGCACGGCCACCCGAGCTTCGACGGCATGTGCGTGCTGATCACCGACCGCACGCCACCGCCGTTCCTCCCCGTCACGCGCGACCGGTACCGGCGCGTGCAGCTTGCGCAGATGCACGCCACGCTGAAGCAGAACCGGGCCGAGATGGCGGACATGCTGGCCAATCCCCGCATGAAGGGGGATGCGCAGCAGATCCTCGCCGCGGAGCAGCACGTCATTGACAGCCTGCAGCACGTGGCCGACGCGGCCGGCGCGGCCGACCGCGCGCGCGCGGCGGCGGTGTACACCGACGACCCGGACGACTCGTCGCTTGTGGCGGTCGGGACGCAGGACGCGGAACCGGTGCTCTATCCCAACCCCGCGTTCTTCGACCCCTCGCTGCCCCGCGATCGCGCGCAGTCCATCGTGCTGCGGGTGCCATACGGCATCCCGGGCGTCGTACCCAAGACCTTCGAGGCCGACGCGGACCGGCGGAGGGTCGTCACCGCCATCATGCAGGAACTCCCGTGGGCCGCCCTCGAAGCCATGGTGAAACACTAATGCGTCGACTCATGCTGCTCCTGGTCATCCTGGTCACGGCTGCCGGCGCACGCCCCACCCTCGCGCAGGGGGGTATGCCCGACATGTCGAAGGCGCCGCCCGCGATCCTGGCCATCTGGAAGAAGGTCATGACGGGCGGGGTGCCGACGCCGGCTGAAGCCAGGAGGCTCCAGGCCTACATGACGGCGCATCGCGCCGCGATCATCGCCGGAGCCAAGGCTGCCGCCGCCGCGGCCCAGAAAATGGGGGAGGCGGTGCGTGCCACCAACGAGGCGGCAGCGAAGGCGAACCGTCAGGTCGGATGCCCGGCGCGGTCCCCAGCACTCGTCGGCCTCCCGACCACGGGGCCCGGCGCGGGGACTTCGGCGCAGTTCCTCGGCCAGATGCGCGAGACGTACCAGTCCAGGGAGTCGACGGCGGGGCGGCATGATCTCGGCGCGATCACCACCAGGGTCACGAGCGCGCGGGGACTCGACTTCGTCGGCGCCCTGCTGGCGGCGAATGGCAATGCGGGCGCGGCGGTGGTGGTGTACGCGGCCGCGGCGCAGAAGGGCGGGGCGACGCAACGCGCCGCCTGGTCCGGGCTCGGCGCCGCACTGGAGCTCGCCGGCGACGACCCGCACGCCGTGTCTGCCTTCCGCCGGGCGCTGGCGATCGGGCCGCGCAACGCCGTCGACGTCTACGGTCTCGGCGTGGCGTATGCGGACCTCGGCGACATGTCCACCGGGATCCCGCTGCTCACCGAGGCGACGCACCTCGCGCCGAAGTTCGGGATGGCCTGGGATGCGCTGGGACGCGCGCAGTCGTGCACGGGAGCCGCGAGCGCCGCCGTCGCGTCGATGACGCAGGCGCAGCAAGTGGATTGGATGGAAAGCCGCGAAGCACAGGTGTTCGGCCCCGAGTCGGACGATGACCACGTGGAGGCGAAGAAGCCGTTCCCGAAGCCGCCGTCAGTCGCTCCCATTCCTCCGCCGCGCCCTCCGAACTTTCCCTTCCAGATGCCGAACCTCCCAGGGAACTGGCTGGAGTCGAGGAACTTCGACGCGGAGATGCTGGGCGTCGCCGGCCAGTACCAGGCAATGCTCGCCGCGCTGCCGGCCCGGGAGCAGGCTGCCGAGAACGAAGCGCAGCGGACGCTGTACCCCGGGGACGCAACCCCGGGCCCCGCGCGTTCGTTCGAGTTCGACATGAATATCGACAACTCGCGCGAAGTGAACGCGGCAACCGATCGCCTGGACCAGCGGATGGGGGCCCGGCAGGCCCTCATCGTCAAGGCGTACGACGATCAGTCAATGACAATCCTCAAGCGCGCAGGGCAATCGGAGGAGGCGCTCATTCGAGCCCGCCAGAGCTGCGACGACAAGACCGACGACACTGACAGGTGCGAGCTTGCCTATTGCAGGGCCGAGATCCCCTTCCGGCTGGCGACCTACGCGCGGAATCTGGGCCTGACAAGGGTCCTGTTCGGAGGGTTGTCGGAGCTGGCGGCGAACTATGACAAGGCCATGCGCGCCTGGATCATGTACGCGACGGACCCCGTAGATCGCCTCCGGACGGACGCGGATCGCCGGGAACAGATCGTGAACATCGAGCGCTTCATCTATACGACGGCGGAGGGGTTCGGCCTGGGACAGGAGGGCCAGGACCTCGTCAACACGTGCAAGGCCGTCGCCAAGGACGCCGCCCTGGCCAAAGAGGCGCGGGATGCGGCCGCCAAGGCGGGAAGGTGCGGGTCGAAGATGATCAACCTGAACATCATCATTTCGGTCCATGTCGACTGCAACGACATCCAACTCGGCATTGGGATACCTGACACCCCGATCGGCTTTCAGGCGGAACTCCGCGGGGCGACGAACCGTCGTCACGGTGAGCTGTTTCTCGGGCTCGGGAACAGCATCACCGGAGTGGCAGGGGGGGCCATAGGCATGCAGGCGAATTTCGACCAGAGCGGCCTCGTGACGACGGCGGGACTTGGCGTGCATGAGAGCGTCGGTAACTGGCTGGTGGGCAGCGAGAACTACGAGCAGACCGTCAACATGCGCAGCAGCGGGCCGTCTATGGAGGACGGGGCCACGTTCTCGACCGGGGCCGCGTTCCAGGGCGATCTCAGCGCGTTCCCGGGCCACTTCGCGAGCGCCCACAACTGACCCGCCAACATGTTCCACACCACAATCCAACCACCGCGCCCCCCCAAACCGGCGCCATCGGAGGAGCCATGACGAATCGAACGGGACTCGCGGTCGTCGGCGCACTGCTCGCGTGCATCGCGGCGGCGGGGAGCGCGCAGGTGCCGGACGTGAGTAGGATCGTCGCGCTCCACTCGTTCGCCGACGTGCCCTCTCTTCCGTCGACCATGCCGGCGCTCTTCAAACGCTACGGCGACGTGACCAAGCCCGTCGACGAAACCGAGAAGGGTGATACGAAGAGCGAGGTCCTGCGGCAGCGTATCAACGGGTGGCTGAAGCCCTCGGGCACGCCATCGGCCATGGGCTATTCCGGCATGGGTCAGGGTGGCGCGATGAACCCGGCGGCCGCCCAGGCGCTCGGTCAGCTCTCACAAGTGGCGATGCAGCTGAATGGCGATTACACGCAGACGTTGCAGACATACCACTCCTTGACGATCGCCCGGTTGGACAGAGCCTACGAGGACAAGGTCGATCAGATCAACGCCGCGTACCAACCATTGATCGACAAATGTCTCGGGGAGGCCGAGCGAGGGCGTGGAGGCGCCTGCGACCCGTCGCCGCAGCGCAACGCCGCGGTCGACTCGGCCGGCGCTGCGTTCCTGAAGAAGGCGGCGGGCCCGTATGAGGACCTCAAGGCCAGGATGAAGCAGATCGCGGCCCATGGTGAAGCGGCCATCGGCAACGCCAACAAGGCGTTCGGCGGATCCGTGCCGGGGATCGCGCGCAGCCAGATCATGATGATCCGGCAGGTCGAGCTCAACGCGCTGATGGCCGTGCTCACGGAGGAAAACGATCTGGTCACGCTCGTGTACGGCCACTCCTCGAAGACGGAGCCGGGCATCGGCGAGGATTGATGGCGCCCGAGGGCCGGGCGCCCGATGCCCGCCTCCCCCTCCGAGGGCTGTCGGGGAAAACCGGGCAAATATGGACCCCCGACCCTACAGACTTTCCGCACCCGGAATGGCGAATTGGAGGCGGTCGAGGTTGCTGGCATGTCCCCCCACGGACGCCCGTGCGCGGGAGGCGTGTACGCCTCGCCTGCGTTTGCGACACCAGTCCCACGTAGCGCGGTAGCTCAGGCTCCGTCCCCGGATTTCATCTGCCGCGCCACCACGAATCACGAGGCGTGCGCGGCACCATGCTCACCGAAACCGCTGTAAAGCCCGCCGGTACCCGCCGCCGGAAGGCGCTCCGCGTTCCCGAACACACCGTCGAGATCGTCTCTGATTCCGGCGAGGGAGCGCAGAAGTGCGGCCAGATCTTCGGCGCCGTGTCGGCCAAGATGGGCAACGGCGTGTGGACGGTGGAGATCATCCCCGCCGAGATCCAACCGCCTGCCCGCGTGCCGGAGGGGGCGAGTGGGTACCGCATCCGCATCGGCTCGCAGCCCGTCACCAACTGGGGCGATGCCACGCGCCTCGCCGTCGCCTTCAACGAGCAGGTGCTGCTGGCCCGGCACCGGCTCGAGGCGCTGGCGCCCGACGCCGTCCTCCTGGTCGAGAACAAGTGGGCGACCGACGAGGACCCCGACATCCGCGCGGCGTGGGAGGCCGCGATGACCGAGCTGTCGGGGCGTGACTACCGGATCATTCCGGTGCCGATGGAAGAGCAGTGCCTCACCGTGGTCGACAATCCGCGCAAGGGGAAGAACATGTTCGCGCTCGGGATGCTGGCCTGCATCTACGACCGCGACATGGACCGGATTCGCGACCAGATCGCCTACACCTTCCGCAAGAAGAGCGAGGAAGTGTACACGAACAACGTGGCGCTGGTCGAGCTGGGCTATGCGTGGGCGGAGGAGCACCTCGACCTGCGGATCGACGTCGCCCCGGCCCCGTCGGCCGACGCGCTCGTGGTGATGAACGGGAACGAGGCGATCGGACTCGGCGCCGTCGCCGCCGGCATGGAGCTGTGCGCGATGTACCCGATCACCCCGGCCACCTCGGTCTCGCACTACCTCGGCGAGGTGTTCGAGCGGTTCGGCGGCATCGTGCACCAGGCGGAGGACGAGATCGCCGCGGTCGGCGTCGCCATCGGCGCGTCGTATTCCGGCAAGGTCGCCTTCACCATCACCTCGGGGCCGGGGCTCGCGCTGAAGACCGAGTTCCTGGGGCTCGCGGCGATGACCGAGATCCCCCTCGTCCTCGTGGACGTGCAGCGCGGCGGGCCGAGCACCGGACTCCCGACGAAGGTGGAGCAATCGGATCTCCTGGCGGCGCTGTTCGGGCAGACGGGCGACGCCCCGCACGTGATCGTCGCGCCGGCCACGATCGAGGAATGCTTTCACGTGATGATCACGGCGCGACGCCTGGCGGAGGCCTTCCGCATGCCGGTCATGGTGCTCTCCGACGCCAACCTCGCAACGGGGGTGACCCCGTTCCCCCGGCCGAAGCCCGACGAGCGCTGGATGGCGGAGCCGATCGATCTCGCGCCGGTGCCGGAGGGGCAGAAGCCGTATCAGTGGGACGCACGCACCGGCCTGGCGCCGCGGGTCATTCCGGGCCGGCCGGGCGGGATGCACACGGTCACCGGACTCTCCCACGACGAGGGCAGCAAGGTGGCCTACAGCTCCGGCGTGCACCAGCGCGGGTCGACGATGCGCAGCCGCAAGCTCGCGGTGCTCCAGAGCCTGCTCGTGCCCCCCGCGGTCTACGGCGCCGAATCCGGCGACCTGCTCGTGGTCGGATGGGGGAGCACGAAGGGCGCGATCGAGGAAGCGGTGGATCGCATGCGGGCCGAGGGGCTCGCCGTGTCGTCGCTCCACCTGCGGTTCCTGTCGCCGCTCGAGCCGGGGCTGAAGAAGATCTTCAAACGCTTCGGCAAGGTGATGACCGTCGAGATCAACTACAGCGACGATCCCGGCGATCCGTACATCACCGAGGAGAATCGCCGCCGCGGGCAGCTCAGCATCCTGCTCCGCAACTCGACGCTCTGCGACGTGGACTGCTGGACGCGCGTGCCGGGTGAGCCGTTGCGGCCGGGCGCGATCGTCGACGCCATCCGCGACCACATGCCGCGTGGAGGACGCACGTCATGACGATCAAGCGCGGACACCTCCCGGTCCTCGAGCTGCGGGCCGAGGACTACGAATACGAGATGAACGACTACGAGGGGGCGCGCGCCCGGTGGTGTCCGGGCTGCGGCGACCACTCGATCCTCACGGCGGTCGAGCGCCTGCTCGCCGCCGAGCAACTCACCCCCGAGAACACGGTCTTCGTGTCGGGCATCGGCTGCTCCAGCCGATTCCCGCACTACCTCAAGACCTACGGTTTCCACGGCATTCACGGCCGCGCGCTCCCCATCGCCACCGGCATCCGACTGCAACGGCCGGATCTGACGGTCTTCGTGGTGATGGGCGACGGCGATTGCACGTCGATCGGCGCCGGCCATTGGGTTCATGCCCTGCGGTACAACCTCGACCTGGTGGTCATGCTGTTGGACAATGGCATCTATGGGCTGACGAAGCAGCAAACGTCACCGACCACGCCGCAGGGCTTTCCGAGCAACACCCAGCCGCGCGGCAGCTTCCTCCCCGCGCTGAACCCGCTCCAGGTCGCCCTCGGCGTCACGAACGCGTCGTTCGTCGCCCAGACCGCGGAGTGGGTCCCGGCGCACCTTTACGCGACGCTCCGCGCGGCGCGGCAGCACCGGGGACTCAGCTTCGTGCGCATTCTCCAGCGCTGCCCCGTCTACTCCAGCGCGATCTTCCTCGACGCCGTGCGCGATCCGGCCAACATCGCGATGCTCGTGCACGACGACGGCGTGATGGTCCCGGAGCTGGGCAAGCTCTACTCCAATCAGGTGGCCCACGATCCCCACGACCTGGAAGCGGCGCGGCGGATGGCGGGGGTCACCGACCGCGTGCAACTCGGCGTCCTCTACCGCGACGACTCGAAGCCCCGCTACGAGGAAACGCGGCGTGTGCCTCCGCGGACGCCGGCCGAGCGGGTGGCCCTCATCGAAGCGGAGTTCGATCGCTATGCCGTCTGATCCCCGCACCGCACAGGTGGTCGCGAGCCTCGCGCAGCCGATCGCCGAATTCCGAACCCTCGTCGAGGCCGCCCTGGCCCAGGCCGATGCGTTGGTCGCCGCCCAGAACCCGGGCGCCGACGCGGATGCCGCGCGGGTGCGCGCCGAGCTCGGTGAGTTCGGCGGTCCGCGGTTCGACGCCGCGGCGTTCGCCGGCCTCTTCCCCGCCGCCCGGCACGTGGATGCCGCGGCGATCGACGCGCTGCGGCGCGCCATGGACGTCCTGCGGTCGGTGGCGGGCCGCGGCGACGACCTCTTCGTCGTCGACGTCCCGGCCGGGGCGAGGCTGGCCACCGTGGTCAACGCGGCGCTGGCCGCGCTCGGTCGTGCATTCGGCGCCGTGCTGCTCTCCGAGCTGATTCGCGGCGGCCGCTACCTGGGCGACGAGCACGACGGACTGCTCGACGACGCCGAATTCCAGACGTGGACCCGGTGGGAGCGGCGGTTCGCCCCGCCGCTGGTGATCGAGGTGGATGGAGCGGACGTACAGGCCGGCGCACTCACGGATTTTGCGGACGGCCGTGAGAAGCTGGTGCTCGTCATCCGCGGCCCGAGCGCCCCGGCCCCGCTCGCCCGCTGCATCTCGCCGGGCACCTTCGTGCTGCAGACCGTGGACGGATCGGGCCTCGACCGGGCCGTGGCCTACGACGGGCCGGCCATCGCCGCGCTGGTGCCCGAGGGCGCCGCCGTGTTCATGCACGATCCGCTCGGCGGCCGCGAGCCCTGGCAGCGGCTCACCGTCGTGCAGTCGCTCCCCGAGCCGCCGCGGCGCGGCATCCGAGGGCTCAGTGCCTTCCAGATGGGCGAGGATCTGCGGCTGCTGTCCGATCTCGCGCGCACACCGTTCGCCGTGCCGGCGGGTGCCGGCGCCGGCGGGCCGGCGGCGGGCGCTTCGGATGCCGTGGACCGCATCGCCGCCTGGCTGCTCAGCGAGTCGGGCCTCAACGGCCAGGGGTAGCCACATGGGTGCGCTTGCGATCACCATCCACGCGATCCTGATCCTCGGCGGGGTCGGGTTGGTGTTCGGCGTGTTCATCGCCGCCGCCAACAAGCGGCTCTGGGTCTTCGAGGACCCGCGCATCGAGATCGTCTCGCAGATGCTGCCCAACGCCAATTGCGGCGCCTGCGGGCATCCGGGCTGCCGCGCGTTCGCGGAAGGGGCCGTCCAGGGAACGATCACGGCGTCCGAATGCACCGTCGCCAGCGACGACGTGCAGAAGCAGATCGCCGACTTCCTGGGCGTGGAGGCGGGCACGGCGACGCGGCGCGTGGCGCGCGTGCTGTGCGCCGGCGGCACGGACGTCGCCGTGAAGCAGGCCGAGTATCGCGGGCTGCCGACCTGCGCGGCAGCCGCCGCCGTGGCCGGCGGCGGCAAGGGGTGCGCGTGGGGATGCCTCGGGCTCGCCGACTGCGAGGTCGCCTGCACCTTCGACGCGATCCGGATGACGGACACCGGGCTTCCCGTCGTCGACATCGTCAAGTGCACGGCGTGCGGCGATTGCGTCGAGGCCTGTCCGAAGGACCTGTTCACGATCCTGCCGCTCGACGCGCACCTGCTGGTGCAGTGCCGCAACCTGATCAACGGCGACGACGCCCTGGAGCAGTGCCGCGTGGCCTGCACGGCGTGCGGCAAGTGCGTACAGGACGCCGCTCCCGGCCTGATCAGCGTGGAGAGCGGCGTGGCCGTGGTGAACTACGACAAGGTCGCACTGGCCGAGCAGAGCGCCGTGGCGCGCTGCCCGACCGACGCGATCGTGTGGCTGACCGGCAGCCAGTTCGCTGGCGTGCCGGAGACTGTCGGGAGCGAGAGAGCATGAAACTCTGGACGAAGGAAAAGGCCGCGGCCGCCGAGACGGCGGCTCCCCCATATCCCGGGACACCGAGCGCGCTCGACGGGAGCAACGCCGTGGTGGCCATGGAGACCGCGGCCGGTGAGGCGGCGGGCGCCTACCCGATCACCCCGTCCACGCAGATGGGCGAGGGCTGGGCAGCGGCCGTGGCCGAAGGCCGTGAGAACGTGAACGGCCGGCGGCTGGTGTTCTTCGAGCCGGAAGGCGAGCACGCCGCGGCGGCCGTTACCGCCGGCATGTCGATGGCCGGGATGCGGGCCACGAACTTCTCGAGCGGACAGGGCATCGCGTACATGCACGAGTCGCTGTACGCGGCCGCCGGCAAGCGGCTCACCTACGTGCTGAACGTCGCGGCGCGCGCCATGACGAAGCACGCCCTCAACGTGCACGCCGGACACGACGACTACCACGCCGTCGACGACACCGGCTTCTTCCAGCTCTTCGCCAAGGACGTGCAGGAAGCGGCCGACCTCAACCTCATCGCCCACCGCATCGCCGAGCTGTCGCTCAATCCGGGCATCTGCGCGCAGGACGGCTTCCTGACGAGCCACGTGATCGAGACCGCACGGGTTCCCGAGCGCGCGCTGGTCAAGGCGTACCTGGGCGATCCGAACGACCGCATCGACTCGCCGACGCCGGCCCAGCGGCTCGTGTTCGGCGAAACGCGGCGGCGCATTCCCGAGATGTTCGACCTCGACTACCCGGCGATGCTGGGCGTCGTGCAGAACCAGGACAGCTACGCCCAGGGCGTGGCGGCCCAGCGTCCCTTCTACTTCGATCACGTCGCCGCGCTCGCCGACCGCGCGTTCGAGGAGTACGCGGCGCTCACCGGCCGCCGCTACGCGCGGGCGTCCGGCTACCGGCTCGACGACGCCGAGTGGGCGATCGTCGGCCAGGGCTCCGTGGTGCCCAACGCGATGGCGGTGGCGGATCATCTGCGCGAAGCGCGCGGCCTCAAGGTCGGCGTGCTCAACCTGACGATGTTCCGCCCCTTCCCCGCCGACCGCATCGCGGCGCTGCTCGCCGGGAAGCGCGGCGTCGTGGTGCTCGAGCGCACCGATCAGCCGCTGGCCGTGGACGCGCCGATGCTGCGAGAGATCCGCGCCGCCATGGCGAAGGCCGTGGAGAACGGCCGCGCGGCGACCGACGGCGCCCCCCATGCGGGCATGCCGGCGCTCCGTCCCGACGAGGTGCCCGATTTCTTCTCCGGGTGCTTCGGCCTCGGCAGCCGCGACCTCCAGCCCGGAGATCTCGTCGCCGCGGTGGAGAACATGCTCCCCGGCGGAGCGCGCCGCCGCCAGTTCTATCTGGGCGTCGAGTTCATCCGCGAAGGAACGCGCATCCCGAAGCTCCAGATCTGGCAGGAGCAGCTCCTCGACAGCTATCCGCACGTGAAAGAGCTGGCGCTCAAGCCCGCCGACGTGCCCAACCTGCTGCCGCAGCGGTCGACCGCCGTGCGCATCCACTCGGTGGGCGGCTGGGGCGCGATCACGATGGGCAAGAACCTGGCGATGACCGCCTTCGAGCTCTTCGGACTGCACATCAAGGCGAATCCGAAATACGGCTCGGAGAAGAAGGGGCAGCCGACGACGTTCTATGCCGTGCTCGCGCACGAGCCCGTGCTGCTCAACTGCGAGCTCAAACACGTGGACGTGGTGCTCTCCCCCGACCCCAACGTGTTCCGTCACAGCGATCCGCTCGCCGGCCTCGCCGACGGCGGTGTGTTCGTGATCCAGAGCGATCTCGAAGCCGACGCGTTCTGGCGCTCGTTGCCGTCGCGCGTGCGCTCGGCGATCGTCGAGCGGCACATCAAGCTGTACGTGCTCGACGCGTTCGCGATCGCGCGCGAGGAGGCCTCGGACGCCGACATGCGGTTCCGCATGCAGGGCGCGGCGTTCCTCGGCGCCTTCTTCCGGACCTCGTCGCTGATCGAGGGCGAGGGCTCGTCGGAAGCCCGGGTCTTCGAGGGCGTCCGCAAGCAGTTCCAGAAGAAGTTCGGACACCGCGGTGAGACCGTCGTCGAGGACAACCTGCGCGTGATCCGCCGTGGATTCGACGAGGTGCGTTCCGTGGCGCCAAGCGCCGTCGAGACGGCGGAGGAAGCGGGCAGCGTGCCGCACATTCCCGGACTGCTCGACGTGCCGGTGGCGGAACCCGGGATCGGGAATCCCGGCCGGTTCTGGGAGCAGGTGTGCACGCTGTGCTCGCTGGGCCAGGACGGCATCGCCGATCCGTTCGCCGCCGTCAGCGCCATGCCGGCCGCGACTGGCGCCGTCCGCGACATGAGCGGCGTGCGCCTCGAGGTGCCCTCGTTCATCGCCGAGAATTGCACCGGCTGCGCCCAGTGCTGGACGCAGTGCCCGGACTCGGCGATTCCGGGGCTCGTCAACAGCGTCGAGGACCTGCTGTCGACCGCCATCGACGTGTCGACGAACGGGACGACCTTCGACCGCCTGCGTCCGGTCGTCAAGCACTGGGCGCGGGAGACGCACAAGCAGCTCGGCAAGAATCCCGCGCTCTCGGTGCCGGAGGCGTTCCGCGCCGGGTACACGACGATCGCCGACAAGATGGGTTGGGACGAGGTCCGGCGCGCCGAGACCGACCAGGAAGCCGCGGTGATCCAGGAACGGCTGGCCGCGTTCCCACTGGCGCGCACCAAGCCGTTCTTCGACGCCGTCGAGATGCGCGAGAAGGGCGGGGGTGGCCTGCTGTCGATCACCGTGAACCCCGAAGCGTGCAAGGGATGCAATCTGTGCGTGGCGGTCTGCCCGGACGGCGCGCTCGAAACGGTGCACCAGGACGAGCCCACGCTCACGCAGCTGCAGCGCAACTGGGCGATGTGGGAGCGGCTGCCCGACACCGCCGACCGGTTCGTGAACGTGTCGGACGTGGACGAGGGCATCGGCGTGCTGTCGTCGCTGCTGCTGAAGAAGGGCAACTACCGCTCGATGGTCGGTGGCGACGGCGCCTGCATGGGGTGCGGCGAGAAGACGGCCGTCCACCTGATCGTCTCGTCCATCCACGCGTCGATGCAGCCGCGCGTGGCGAAGCACGTGGCCAGGCTCGACGGGCTCATCGAGTCCCTCGACGCCCAGGCGCGCGAACTGCTCGCCGCCGGCGCCGACCTCGACGCCGCCGCGGCGGCCAGGGATGCCGTGGCCGTGCCCGTGGGCGCGGAGCAGCAGGCACGGCTGCAGCTGATCAACGACAGCCTCCACCAGCTGCGCGACCTGCGGTGGCGCTACGTGGAGGGCCCGAGCGGCAGCGGCCGCGCGGCGATGGGCATGGCCAACAGCACGGGGTGCTCGTCGGTGTGGGGCAGCACCTGGCCGTACAACCCCTATCCATTTCCCTGGGTCAACCACCTGTTCCAGGACGCGCCGTCGATCGCGATCGGGGTGTTCGAGGCCCAGATGCGCAAGATGGCCGACGACGTGGGCACGGTGCGGCGTGCCGAGCTGATCCGGGACGGTGCGTACGACGCGGCGCGGGACGAGCCGGCGCTCCGCGCGCTCACCTGGCAGCAGTTCGACGACGAGGAATTCGCCCTCTGTCCGCCGATCGTCGCCATGGGCGGCGACGGCGCCATGCTCGACATCGGGTTCCAGAACCTGTCGCGCCTGCTCGCTTCCGGGAAGCCGATCAAGGTCGTGGTGCTGGACACGCAGGTGTACTCCAACACCGGCGGCCAGGCGTGCACTTCTGGCTACACCGGCCAGGTTTCCGACATGGCGGCCTACGGCAAGGCGCAGCACGGCAAGACCGAGGCGCGGAAGGAGGTGGCGCTGCTCGCCATCGCGCACCGCGGGGCGTACGTGCACCAGTCGTCGCAGGCGTCGGCGTCGCATCTCGTGGCCGGCGTCCTCCGGGGGCTGCACAAGCGGCGGCCGGCGCTGTTCAACATCTACACGCCGTGTCCGGTCGAGCACGGGCTCGCCGACGACTGGTCGCAGCAGGCCGCACGGCTGGCCCTGGAGAGCCGGGCGTTCCCCTTCCTCACCTACGATCCCGACGCCGGCAGCACGTACGCCGACTGCCTGACCCTCGACGGCAATCCGTCGCCGGAAACGACGTGGCCGACGTACACGATCAAGTATCTGGACGACGACGACGCGGAGCAGGCACTCGAGGTACCGCTCACGATCGCCGACTGGGCGGCCACCGAGGCGCGCTTCAAGCACCACTTCCGCGAGGTCCCGGCCGACGCCTGGACCGACGAGATGACGCCGTTCCATGAGTTCGTCGCGCTGCCGGCCGACGAGCGCGAAGGGCGTACGGCCTACGTCCTGGCCGTGGGCAAGGATCGCAAGCTCCGCCGGCTCGACGTCTCGATGGAGATGGTGAAGCTGGCCGAGGAACGCCTGCTGTTCTGGTCGCAGCTCAAGCAGCTCGCCGGGCTCGAGATCGCCCCGGCAGTGCACGACACCGTGGCCGACGCGCTCGAGGCGGACTTCGAGCAGCGGCTCGCCGCGGTACGCGCCGAGTACGAGGCGAAGATTCGCGATCTCAAGGCCAGCTATCCGCCGCAGATCGCGCGGCGCCTGGCCGAGGGACTGATCCGGCACGGCGGCGGGTCGGCCTTCGCGGAGTTGTTCGCATCGCTGGCGGAAGCCCCGCCTGGCGTAAACGGGAACGGAAACGGCGACGGACACGTGGCTGCGGCGGCTGCCGCGCCCGCCCCGTCGACAGCACCGGCCCCGGCAC
>JBJKRG010000263.1:0-3260 GCA_046704805.1 Gemmatimonadaceae bacterium | reverse complement strand
TAGCCGATGCCGCCGGCGATCTGCATCGCGTCGTTCGCCGCCCGGAACGCCAGCTCGCTCGCGTAGATCTTGCAGGCCGCCGTTTCGAGTGAGAAGTCGATGCCGCCGCGGTCCATCATGCCGCTGGCGAGCTGCACGGCGGCGTCGGCCGCGTACACCTCGACGGCATCGCTGGCGATCTTCTTGCGGATCATCTCGAACGACCCGATCGCCTGGCCGAACTGGTGTCGCTCGTTGGCGTACTTGATCGCCTCGCGCATGATCCGCCGGGCGCCCCGCGCCGAGCCGGACGCCAGCCCGAGGCGCCCCGAGTTCAGCACCTCGAGGGCGACGTGGAACCCCTGCCCCACCTCACCCAGCCGGTCCTCCACCGGCACCTTCACGTTCTCGAAGAACACGCCGCGGGTGTCACTCGCCTTGATCCCCATCTTCTCCTCGAGCTTGCCCAGCCGCACCCCCGGCGCGTGCGCGTCCACGATGAACGCCGTCACCCGCTGCTTGGTCTTGCCGTCGATCTGCATGGCGACCTTGGCGAACACGGTGAAGATGTCGGCATAGCCGGCGTTGGAGATCCACATCTTCTGCCCGTTCAGCACGTAGTGCGTGCCGTCGTCGCTCAACACGGCCGCCGATTTCATCCCCTGGGCATCGGAACCGGAACCGGGTTCGGTCAGGCAGAATCCGGCGATCAACTCACCGGAGGCACACTTCGGCAGATACTTCTGTTTCTGCGCCTCGGTGCCGAACAGGACGATCCCCTTGCACCCGATGGACTGATGGGCGCCGAAGTAGACGGCGAGCGCAGGGTCGGTGCCGCCGAGCTCACCGAAGATCCGCGTGTGCACCTTGGCCGAGGCCCCGAAGCCCCCGTACGCCTCCGGAATGCTGACGCCCATGAGCCCCAGCTCGTGGAGTCCCTTGAGCACCTCGTCGGGGAACCGGCCGTCGTGGTCGAACTTCGCCGAGTCCACGTGGTCGGCCGCGAACGACCGGAACGCATCGAGAATCGCGTCCAGCGATTCCTTCTCGTCCGGACTGAGGGCCGGGAAGGGGAAGACGAGATCTTCCAGGATCTCGCCGACGAACACCCCGCGCGTGAACGAAGGATTGACGTCGGGGGCAGCAAGATGCGGCTCGGCGGGTTTGGCGGCCGTGCCGGCCGCGGAGGCCGTGGTGGCAGACATGCGTGACTCTCCCGTGGAGTATGCAAGCAACAGTTCATTGTACCATCGCCCGGGACCACCGGTCCGCGCAATCGGAGAAATCGGACGGGCGGCGCTCGCGGGCGTCGGGGGCCCGCCGGTCCACTGGCCCCGCCCTTCTCGCTGCGGTATCCTAGGCCAACCCCCCGTGTTTTCTTTGAAGCCATCGCCTGCCCGACCCCGGCCCGCCATGTTGAACTCCCGCCTCCGGTTGCGCGCTTCGGCGCTCGCCCTGCTCGTGGCGGTGGGCGCGCGGGCGCAGTCTGCCCCGTCCGGCCGCGGCTTCCCCTCGGCCAGGGACCAGGGACCGGTGCACGAGGAGTGGTACCAGCGCGATCTGGTGCCGGGCGCCCAGGTGCGGGCCACGGTCCAGGACAACGTGGGGTACCTGTGGCTGGCGACCTCCGATGGGTTGCTGCGGTTCGACGGGGCCCGGGCGGAGCGCGTGCGCTCTCCGGCCCTCGATTCTCTGCAGGCACCGTTCGTCCTCTCGCTGTACAAGGCCCGCGACGGCGCCATCTGGGCCGGCATGGAGCGCGGCGGCCTGTTCCGGGTGGCGGGTGACAGTGTCGCGCACTGGACCACGGTCAACGGTCTGCCCAGCAACCAGGTGAATGCCCTGCTCCAGGATTCCACGGGACAGATGTGGGTGGCAACGGAGTCGGGCCTGTGCCGCCTCGACGGCCCGCGGTGCCGGCCGGTGGGCACCCGTGGCTTCCGTGCCCTCCGCCTGGGCACCGATTGGCAGGGCCGGCTGCTCGTGGGGAGCTACGGGCTGTACCGGCTGCAGGCCGACTCCCTCGTCCAGATTCCCATTCTCACACCCTCGCTCTACCGTGTGACGGACATCGTGCACGGCCGCGGCGACGTCATCTGGGTCTCCACCGTGGCCGGACTGGTGCGGCTCACCCCGCCGACCAAGCCGGGAGGAGCGCCCCACGTCCGCATTCTCACCACCGCCGACGGCCTCCCGTCCAACTACATCCTCACCACCCTGGCCGGCCCCGGCGACACGCTCTGGGTGGGGACGCTCGGCGGCGGGCTCGCGGTGCGACGGGACGGTCGCTTCCTGGTGCTGGACTCGCACGACGGCCTCACCGACAATCGGGTGAACGATCTCATGCGAGATCGCGACGGCAACGTGTGGGCCTCGACGAGCGGAGGGCTCGACCGGCTGCACACGCGCGCCATCACGACCTACACGCGCGCCGACGGCCTGCCGGATCCGCTCGTCTGGGGCGTGGCGGGCGATGCCCACGGCAACGTGTGGCTCACGACGAATGCCGGGGGGCTGACGCGCTTCGCCGACGGCCGGTTCACGACGTGGCGCAACAACCGCCTGATCGCCGAGAGCAATATCAGCGTCATCGCGCCGGCTCCCGACGGCTCCGTGTGGCTCGGGATCCGGCCCGGGCGCCTGGTCCGGTTCCGCAACGGGCACGTGGAGGACTGGACGAACCGGCCGGGGGCCCCGCGTGGTGGTGTCGTCTCCATCGTCGTCGCGCCGGACGGGGACGTGTACTTCGGCGGCCCCGACGGCATCGTCCGGCTGCACGACGGGGTCTTTTCCCGCGTTCCGCTCCAGGGCGACTCGGCGGCCCGCCGCATCCGCGTGCTGCGGTCGGCGGCAGACGGCACGGTGTGGGCGGCCGGGAATTCGTTGTACTGGCTGCGCGGGTCGCAGGCGACACTCGTCGGAGCGCCCGACGCGTTTGCCGCCCACACGGTGACCGCCCTGCTCCCCGACTCGGGGAAGGTGTGGATCAGCACCGACGGCGGCGGGCTCGCCGTACTCCTGAACGGGCGCGTGATCTCGCTGGCCCGCGCCGGGACCGACCTGCTCAACGACGCCTTCACCCTGCTCGACGACCGCTTGGGGGGGCTCTGGCTCGCGTCGTCGTTCGGGCTGGAGCGCGTCGAGAAGAAGGGGCTGTTGGACTACGTGGCCGGTGTCGTCCCGCTGGTGCCCGTCCGTCGCTTCGACAAAGCGGACGGACTGCTGAGTACCGAGTTCAACAGTGCCGGCAGCTCCTCCGGGTGGCGCGCGCCCGATGGACG
>JBJKRG010000262.1:0-13553 GCA_046704805.1 Gemmatimonadaceae bacterium | reverse complement strand
GCCCGCGTGCGCGAGCTGCAGACCGCCGGCGCGGCCTTCGACATCGGACCCGGCGGCCGCCTCCTGCTCGGCCGCGAGGCGGCGCACTCCGCGTCGCGCATCGTGCACGCGCACGGCGACCAGACCGGCGCCGAGGTCGCGCGCACCCTCATCGAATGCGTGCGCGAGAGCCGCCGGATTCGTGTGATGGAGAAGGCACGCGTCCTCGACCTCATTGTGTCGCGGGGGGCCGTCCTCGGCGTGCGGGCCAGTGTGAAGGGACACCCCACCGAGATCATCGCCGACGCCACCGTACTCGCGACCGGCGGCTGCGGTCAGGTCTATCGCTACACGACCAATCCGGTCGTCGCCACCGGCGACGGCTACGCCATTGCCCACCGGGCGGGCGCGACCCTGGCCGACATGGAATTCGTGCAGTTCCACCCCACCGCGCTCGACACCCCAGAGAACCCGCTGCAGCTGATCTCCGAAGCGGTGCGGGGCGAGGGGGCGTGGCTGGTCAACGACCGTGGGAAGCGGTTCATGCGGGAACGGCACCCGAAGGCGGAACTGGCGCCACGCGATGTCGTGGCGAGGGCCATCTTCCGCGAGCAACGGGCCGGCCACAGGGTGTTCCTGGATGCGCGCCGGCTCGGCCGGGGCTTCGCCCGCCGGTTTCCCGGCATCAATGCCATCTGTCGGGCGCGCGGGATCGACCCGAAACACGATCTCATTCCGGTGACGCCCGCGGCGCACTACATGATGGGCGGGATCGCCACCGACCTGGATGGGCGATCGAGCCTTCGCCGGCTGTACGCCTGCGGAGAGGTGTCGCGCACCGGGGTGCACGGGGCCAACCGACTGGCCTCCAACTCGCTCCTCGAAGGGCTTGTGTTCGCCGAGCGCATCGCCCGGCGGCTCCAGGCGGTGCCCCCACTCCGGCAGATGCCCCGTCGGGCGCGGTGGAGCGTACCGGTGCTGCACGACCGCGGAGCCGCGCAAGTGGCCGCCGATCTCGTCCGGATGATCATGTGGCAGTACGCGGGGATCGTGCGGAGCGCCGCCGGGCTGAAGAGCGCACTGGCCACCCTCGCCGACATCGAGCAGCGCCTCCCCGCCGGGGCGACCGAAGAGGCGAACCTCATCCAGACGGCGAGCCTGGTCGCCGCCGCCGCGCTCCGGCGCCGCGAATCGCGCGGCGGCCACTACCGCAGCGACTTCCCCCGGGCGAAAGGGGAGTGGCGCGGACGGCACATCGAGCTCTAAACGCGCGTTCCGATTCCGGAACACCGGCCTCCACCGGCGGCTAATATCAGGGGTATGCCGACGACACACGAACCGGGTGGCGGCCCGGACGTCTCCACGCTGCACGAGGAAATCCGCGCGCTCGCCGCGAAGCGGAACGCGGTGATTCTGGCGCACAACTACGAGCGAGCCGAGGTGCAGGACGTCGCCGACTACGTCGGTGACTCGCTCGGGCTGTCGCGTGAGGCGGCGAAGACGGAAGCGGAGGTCATCATCTTCTGCGGCGTGCACTTCATGGCCGAGACCGCGGCGATTCTGTCGCCGCGCAAGACGGTGCTCCTCCCCGACATGGCGGCCGGATGCTCACTGGCCGCCACCATCGACGCCGAGCAGCTGCGGGAGTGGAAGGCGGAGCATCCCGGCGCGGTGGTGGTCTCGTACGTCAATACCACGGCCGAGGTCAAGGCGGAGAGCGACTACTGCTGCACCTCGGGGAATGCCGTGGACGTGGTGAACGCGATTCCGCCGGAGCGCGAGATTCTCTTCCTGCCCGACATGTTCCTCGGCGCGCACGTGCGGCGGGTGACGGGACGGGACAACATCCACGTCTGGATGGGCGAATGCCACGTGCATGCAGGCATCGACCCGCAGCACATCGCCGCGCAGCGCGCCGCCCACCCGAAGGCGGAGTTCCTCGTCCACCCCGAATGCGGGTGCTCGACCTCGGTGTTCGAGGCGATGTCGGCGGGCGACGTGGACGCGGATGGCGTGGAGATTCTCTCCACCGAGGGAATGATCCGGCGTCCCGCGCAGTCGAGCGCCGACGAGTTCATCATCGCCACCGAGGTGGGCATTCTGCACCGGCTCCGGCGGGCGCATCCCACCAAGACCTTCTACGCCGCCAACGACCGGGCGACGTGCACGTTCATGAAGGTGACCACGCTGCCGAAAGTGCTCCGCGCGCTGCAGCGCAACGAGCATCACATCACCGTTCCCCCCGACGTGGCCCGCCGGGCCCGCCGGGCCATCGAGCGGATGGTCGCGATCGGCGGCACGCACGCGTTGGCCACGGTGGGGGATCCGGGAGAATAGTGCCATGCAACAGCAGCGACGCGAGCCGGAAGGTGCGCCCCGTCTGATCAGCCCGCTGTCCGCGCCGGCGATGCCGGAGACGGGGCGACTGCGCTTCCCGCTCGACGGGGCGATGCTCGGCAATCTCGTCCGGGCCGCCCTCGAAGAGGACGGCGCCTACAACGACATCACGACGATCGCCACGGTGGTCACGGACCGGCGGGCACGGGCGACACTCACCGCCAAGGGGAGCGGCGTGGTGGCGGGGGTCCAGTTGGCCGTGGAGGCGTTCCGGCTCCTCGATCCGCGGGTGGCGATCCGCGTCGACGCCGAGGATGGGACGCGGGTGAAGCCGGACGACTCCGTGCTGTTCATCACCGGCCATGCCCGTCCGATGCTCGCCACGGAGCGCGTGGCCCTGAACTTCCTGCAGCGGCTGAGCGGCATCGCGTCGCTCACGGCCGCCTACGTCGACGCCGTGCGGGGCACCCGGGCCCGCATTCTCGACACGCGGAAGACCACCCCGGGATGGCGGGTGCTGGAGAAATACGCCGTGCGGGCCGGCGGCGGCACGAACCATCGCTTCGACCTCGCCTCGGGCGTGCTGATCAAGGACAATCACCTGGCGGCGCTGGACGGGGATATCGCCCTCGCCGTGCAGCGCGCGCGGGACACCGCGCCGCGCGACACCCGCATCGAAGTCGAATGCGAACGGAAGGAGCAGGTGGAGGCCGCCGTGCGGGCGGGAGCCGACATCGTCATGCTCGACAACATGTCCCCGGCGCAGATGCGGGAGTGCGTGGCCCTCGTGGGTGGGCGGGCGATCGTCGAGGCGAGCGGAGGGATCACGCTCTGGACGGTGCGCGAGGTCGCCGAGGCGGGCGTCGACTGGATCTCCGTCGGTGCCATCACGCACTCCGCCCCGGCGATGGATCTGGCGCTCGAGTTCGAATAGAGGACCGGGGCACGACGGACGGTTCACGGGCCACGGTGAACCGTCGACGGTGAACGGCCAATCGCCGCGCCGTTCGTGAACGCTACAGATCCGCGCAACTCTTGTTGATCTGCCGGCAATTCCGGCAGATCAATTTGCACTTGATCCACACGAGATCGGTGCTGCCGCAGTAGTCGCAGGTGTCCGGGGGTGGATCGACCGCCGGCGGTGGCCCGGCGGCGGGTTCGCGGGTCCCGGGAGTATCGGTCGCGTCCATTGGCCGAATCATGAACCGCGCCGCAGATTCTCACAATCGGCAGGCCACCCACCGGAGGACACCGATCCCGAATCACAATCGCCACGGCCCGCCCCACGGCGTCCCGGGCACGTTCGATCTCGACGCAGCGGCGCGACGCGTCGCGGACCGATACGGTTTCGCGCCGTCGTTCGCCCCCGACGCCCAGCGCCAGCTGGCGACGCTCGAAGCGCCGGCCCCGATTCCCCCCGGCGTTCGCGATCTCCGTGCGCTGCTCTGGTCATCGATCGACAACGACTCCTCGCTGGATCTCGACCAGGCCGAAGCCGCGGAGTCTCTCGATGACGGCCGGATCCGGCTGCTCGTCGCGATCGCCGACGTCGACGCCCTGGTGCCGAAGGGCTCGCCCCTCGACGCGCACGCGCAGGCGAATTCGACCTCGGTCTATACGGGCATCGAGGTCTTCCCGATGCTGCCGGAGAAGCTCTCCACGGGGCTGACGTCGCTGAACGAGAACGAGGACCGCCTGGCATTGGTGATCGAGACGGTGGTCGATGCACGGGGCGCGGCGGTCGGGCACGACGTCTACCGGGCGGTGATCCGCAACCAGGCGAAGCTCGCCTACGACGAGGTGGGCACGTGGCTGGAGGGGGCGAAGGCCCCGGCGCGGATCGCCGGCCGGCCCGCGTTGGAGGCGCAGCTCCGCCTGCAATCGGAGGCCGCGCAGCGACTGAAGGACCAGCGCGAACGCAACGGGGCGCTGGAATTCGACACCATCGAGGCCTCGCCCGTGGCGAAAGATGGCCGAATCGTGGACCTCGCCCTGACCCGGAAGAGCCTGGCACGCGACCTCATCGAGGATCTGATGATCGCGTCCAACATCGCCATCGCCGTCTTCCTGGAATCCAAAGGCCGTTCGGGCATCCGGCGCGTGGTGCGCGAGCCCGAACGGTGGAGCCGTATCGTCCAGCTGGCACACGGGTACGGGACCGAGCTGCCAGCGCGGCCCGACCCCCGGGCGCTCGCCCGGTTCATGCGGAGCCGCCGCGCGGCCGACCCCGTCCGGTTCCCCGATCTCTCGCTCACGGTCGTGAAACTCCTGGGACGCGGCGAGTATGCCCTCGATCTGCCGGGCAAGGATCCCGGCATGCACTTCGGCCTGGCGGTGCATGACTACTCGCACGCCACGGCCCCGAACCGGCGCTTCGCCGATCTCGTCACGCAGCGCCTGGTGAAGGCCGCGCTGGCAGGCGTCGATGCCCCGTATTCGAACGATGAGCTCGCGGCCATCGCGGCGCACTGCACCGAGCGCGAGGACGCCGCCGGCAAGGTCGAGCGGACAATGCGGAAGATCGCCGCCGCCCTTCTGCTCGCGCACCGCATCGGCGAGGTGTTCGACGGCATCGTCACCGGGGTGTCCGACCACGGCACCTTCGCCCGCCTGTTCCATCCGCCGGCCGAGGGCATGATCGTCCACGGGCAACACGGGCTCGACGTCGGAGACCGGGTGCGCCTGCGGCTCGTGCATACGGACCCGCGGCAGGGCTATATCGACTTCGACGCGCTGCACTGAGCCGCTTGCGTCGGCCGGAACGGGCGTCCATCGTGGGGGCGACGACGCGTCGGACGGACCCTCGGGGGTAGGGCCCGGGTACGATGGCGGGCCCGTCGCGTCGGCGGCGGGGCTTGCGCCGTACGTTTTCGTCAAACCAGGCTACTCATATCCGCACCAATGCGACGCACTGCAGCCCTCACGCTCTGTCTGGCGGTCACGGCCATCGTTGGCTGCTCGCACCGCTCGCCGCTGCTGGCGCCGACGCCGGAAGAGTTGATGACGCCCGCCCCGGACAGCTTCCGCGTGGAGTTTCAGACCACGCGCGGACCGTTCACGGTCATGGCCCACCGCGACTGGTCACCGTTCGGCGTGGATCGCTTCTACTTCCTGGTATCCAACGGGTACTACGACGACGTCTACTTCTTCCGCGTCGTGAAAGGGTACATCGCCCAGTGGGGGATCTCGGGCAATCCGCTGGTCAACGCCGCCTGGCGGGGTCGTGACATTCCCGACGATCCCGTGCTCCGGAGCAACCAGCGCGGGACCGTCGCCTTCGCCCGGGGCGGGCCGCACTCCCGCGACGTGCAGTTGTTCGTGAACGAGCGTGACAACCCGCGGCTCGACACGCTGGGGGGAATCGGGTTCCCGCCGATCGCCCGCGTGGTCACGGGCATGGGCGTGATCGATTCGCTGTACAGCGGCTACGGCAACGGCCCGCCGCGCGGCCACGGCCCGTCGCAGGACTCGATCGAGAAGGAGGGAAATGCGTACCTGAAGCGCCACTTCCCCCTGCTCGATCACATCATCTCGGCGCAGGTCACGGAGACATGGGGCGACACGCTCAGCGCGAGCATGACGTTGCGGCGCGGCGTTCCGTTCATGCGCGGGCGGCGGGGAGGTGGCGGGGGCGATGGCGATGGCGGGGGTTGATCCCCCCGCCGGACCGCCCACTCAATCCTGTCCCGGCTCGCGCCAGGCAAAGCCGTTCTGGGCGATGAGCTGGTGGGCGGCAGCCGGGCCCCAGGTGCCCGCCTCGTAGGTGTCCATGCGCGCCGGGGGATGGGCGTCCCAGTAGTCGAGAATGGGATCGACGACCTTCCATGCCGCCTCGACCTCGTCACTGCGGGTGAACAGCGTCGCGTCCCCGAGCATCACGTCGAGGAGCAGGGTCTCGTAGGCCGGCGGGTTCATGTCGCCGAACGCATCGCGGTAGGCGAAGTCCATGGCGACCGGTGCCACTTCCATCTGCTTGGCCAGCTGGTACGCAGCGCCCGGCGTCTTCACCTGGAACGACAGCGAGACCCCCTCGTCGGGCTGGATGCGCAGGACGAGCGTGTTCGGGGCGAGCAGCTTGCGCGTCTCGTGCCCGAACATCAGGTGCGGGGGGTCGCGGAACTGGACGGCCACCTCGGACACGCGGTCGGCCATCCGCTTGCCGGAGCGCAGGAAGAAGGGCACGCCCTTCCAGCGCCAGTTGTCGAGATAGAGCCGCATGGCGGCGAACGTCGGGGTGACGGAATCGGGTGCGATCATCGGCTCGGAACGGTAGCCGGGCACGTCCGCGCCGCCGATCCTCCCGGCGCGGTACTGCGCCCGCACCACCGAGCTCTCGACGTCGGCCGGCGCCATCCATCGCACCGACCGCAGCACCTTCACTTTCTCGTCGCGCACCGCATCGGCGCTCATCGTCACCGGTGGCTCCATTCCCGTGAGCGCGAGAAGCTGCATGAGGTGGTTCTGGAACATGTCGCGGACCACGCCGGCCTCCTCGTAGTAGCCGCCGCGCTGCTCGACGCCGACGGTCTCGGCGACCGTGATCTGCACGTGGGAGACCGACTGCCGGTTCCACAGCGGCTCGAAGATCGCGTTCGCGAAGCGGAAGACGAGGATGCTCTGGACCGTCTCCTTGCCGAGATAATGGTCGATGCGGAAGAGTTGGCACTCGTTGAACAGTTCGAGCACGAGCCGGTTCAGGGCCTGCGCCGTGGCCAGGTCGTGGCCGAACGGTTTCTCGATGACCACACGGCGCCAGGGGCGCTCGGCGGCATCGGACACCTTGGGCGCGAGGCCGCTCCCGGACAGGTGGCGGACAATTTCCTCGAACACGCTCGGCGGGACGGCGAGGTAGAACAGCCGGTTCCGCTCGTCGGCCGGGCGCTTGGCCTCGAGCTCGTCCAGACGCTTGCCGATCGCCGTATAGGTGCCGGCGTCCGCGAAATCGCCGGCCACGTAGTGCACGTCCTGGCTGAGGCGCTTCCAGACGTCCTCGTCCACGTGCTCGATCTCGTCCGACTTGTCCAGCTCGGCGCGCATCAGGGCGCGGAAGGCATCGTCGTCGTAGGCATTGCGTCCCACCCCGAGGAGCTGGAACGGCGCAGGCAACAGTCCGTCCTTGGCCATCTGGTAGAGCGCCGGCATGAGCTTCCGCCGGGACAGGTCGCCCGAGGCGCCGAGCACGACCATCGTGCAGGGGTCGGCGAACCGCCTCTCGGCGCCGATCGACCGCAGCATCTGGCTGGGGCGTGCCGTGACGCGCTTCGTCTGTGCACTCATTCGGATTTCACCGCGTGCCCGCCGAACTCGTTCCGCAACGCGGCGATCACCTTGGCCGAGAAGCTGTCCTCCTGCCGCGACCGGAACCGCGCCAGGAGCGACAGGGTGATCACCGGCGCCGGCACGTCCAGATCGATGGCCTCGGACACCGTCCAGCGTCCCTCGCCGGAGTCGGCCACCCATCCCTTGATCGCGCCGAGCGAGGCGTCCTTGGCGAAGGCCTGCATGGCCAGCTCGTTGAGCCACGAACGGACGACGCTCGCGTGCTGCCACACGGACGCAATCTGCTCCAGATCGAGCTCGGGGAACGTTTTCGAGGCGTGCAGCACCTCGTAACCCTCGGCATAGGCCTGCAGCAGGCCGTACTCGATCCCGTTGTGCACCATCTTCACGTAGTGGCCGGCGCCGGCCGGCCCGACGTGCGCGAAGCCGTCGGGCGGTGCGAGCGTCTTGAAGATCGGCTCACAGTACGTGACGGCCCGGCGCGAGCCGCCGACCATGAGACAGTACCCGTTCTCCAGCCCCCAGATGCCGCCGCTGGTGCCGGCGTCAATGAACTCGATGTTGTGCTCGGCGAGGGCGGCGGCGCGCCGCATGGAATCCTTGTAGTTGGAGTTGCCGCCGTCGATCACGACGTCGCCCTCGGCCAGGTGCGGGACGAGCGCGTCGATCGTCTCGTCGACGGGCGCGCCGGACGGGACCATGATCCAGACCACGCGCGGCGCCTTGAGCTGTCCGCAGAGGTCGGGGAGGTCGCGCGCCGGGGTGGCGCCGAGTCGGGCGGACTTCTGGATCGCGTCGGCGCTCCGGTCGAACACCACCACGGAATGCCGCTCGCGCAGCAGCCGCTCCACCATATTGCCGCCCATGCGGCCGAGGCCGATCATTGCCAGTTGCATCGTTATGAGTACCGGTAAGAGAAAACAGAACGTGTACGGTCAGGAGGCGAGCAACACGACCCGCGCCGGCGCTCCGTCGAGCCCGACCAGCTTCAGCGGCAGGCAGCGGAGCTCGTACACCCCGGCCGGCGGCTCGTTGAGATCGAGCCCCTCGATGATCACCACGCCGTGCTCGAGCAGGATGTGGTGGGTGCGATGGTGTCCGGAATGGAACTGTTCCACCGAGAGATAGTCCACGCCCACCAGCTTCACGCCCTGCTCCACGAGGTAAGCCGCCGCCTCGGGCGCGAGGTACGTGAAGTTGCGCCGGAACTCGGGTTCATGGATGAACGACGAATTGCGGGTGCGGATGAGAATGCGGGACACATGCGTGAGGTCGTGCTCGCGCAGCTGCTCGGGGGTGACGGCCAGGAGCTCCGGATCGACGTGGATGAGCAGGGCCGGGCCCATCATCACGTCCAGCGGGAGCGCATCCGCGCCGGGGCCGTCGTCGATGAAATGGCGTGGGGCGTCGACGTGCGTCGCCGTGTGCGAGCCGAAGTCGATGCGCGAAACGTTGGCGCTGGCTCCCCGGGCGATCGCCTGCTGGAGCTCGATATGGATCTCGGGATTGCCCGGATACACCAGTCCGCCGGATGCAACCGGCAGCGAGATGTCGTAGATGCGTCGCATGTCACTCCGTCCGTTGAGGCCAGTGCAGCAGGGTATCGGCCACCCGATACCCGCCTCCGTCACGTATGGACCTCGCCACGGCGCGTCGCGTCTCATCCTGCAGCGACTGCAGGGATTCGCGGGCGGCGCGGAACCGGCGGCCGGCGCCGGCGGCGACCAGGTCGCAGAGATCCACCTCGTGCGTGCAGGATGCGATGCCGCGCTCGGCGATCAAGCGCTGGGTACGCGACAGCACGGCGGCCGTCGCGAACAACTCGATCGCCATGTCGGCCAGCCGCTCCAGCTCCTGCTGGCGGTCCACGATCTGCTCCCCGTACACCTCGAGCAGGTGCTGAGTGCCATCGTGCAGCTGGCCCACGTGCCGCTCGAGGTATCGCTTGTGCCCTTCGAGGCGCGGGTGGAACACCACGTCGAACGTCGCGCCGGCCCCGAGTCGGCTGCGCAGCCGGCCGGCCGCGAAGCCGCTGACGAGCCCGAGGTTCCGCAGCGGGTGCTTCAGCGCCGCGGCGAGCTCACGCAGCCGGCCCGCCGGGCCCTGGATCCCGTTCAGCGCCACGAACAGCCGGAGGATCTCGTTCGTTCCCTCGAAGATGCGGCTGATGCGGGCGTCGCGCAGCATCCGCTCGTAGGGGTACGGCTTCACGTACCCCCGCCCTCCCGCCACCTGGACCATCTCGTCGGCGGCGCGCCAGAGCAACTCGCTCGCGAACACCTTGCAGCATGCCGCCTCGAGCGCCCAGTCGGCATCGCGCCGCGCCGCCAGCGCCGCGAGCACCCCGAGCATGGCGTCCGCGGCATAGGTGTCGGCCGCGATCTGGGCCAGCTTGCGCTGCGTGATCTCGAAGTCGGCGATCGGCCGTCCGAACTGCACGCGCTCCTCGGCAAAGGCCGTCATCGCACCGAGGATCTGCTTAGTGGTTGCCGTACACCCGGCGGCGAGTGAGAGTCGGCCGCCGTTGAGCACGTGCATGGCCACCGCGAATCCCTTGCCCACCGCGCCCAGCACGTGATCGTCGGGCACCGCCAGGTTCTTGTAGACGAGTTCGGCCTGGGTGGAACCGCGGATGCCGAGTTTTCGGACCGTGCTCATTACCGTGAAGCCCGCCATGTCGGAGCGAATGAGGAATGCGGTGGGGCGCATCACCCGGCCCCCGGCGCGCTCCACTGCGGTCTGGGCGAAGGTCACGATCACGCCCGCCCGCTGCCCGTTTCCGATCCATTGCTTGTGCCCGTTCAGCACCCACGACCGGCCGTCGTTCCCGCGCTCGGCGACCGTGTGGAGATGCTGCGCGTCGGAGCCGGTTTCCGGCTCGGTCAGTGCGTACGCCGCCAGGGTCTCTCCACGGGCGAGGAGCGGCAGGTAGCGCTCCCGCTGCGCGGGCGATCCGTGTAGCACGATGGCACGAGCCCCGAGTCCACAATGCACGCCCACCAGCACGGCGAGGCTGGCATCGATACGCGACAACTCCCCGAAAACGCGTGCGTAGCCGGCCACGGAAAGTCCCTGTCCCCCATAGGCCTCGGGGATCGTGAGGCCCAGCAGGCCGGCGTCGGCCAGCGCCCGAACGACCGGCTCCGGCACCGCCTCCTGCTCGTCGATCGCCGCGGAGTCCACGAGATCCCGGGCGATTTCCCGCAACCGGTCGATCAGCGCCCCCACGCGCCGCGCTTCGGCGGGATCGCGACGCTCCAGAGGGTCCGGGTACGGAAAGAGCAGGGCATCGTGCACAGCCCCGCTGAAGATGCCCCGAACGAAAGACGGCATCGCGGAGGTCATGGGTTGAGTTTGGCGGATCGCCGCGTACAGTCAAGCCAAGACGCTCGTGTCGCCGACGAACCGTTACACCGCTGTAAGCCTTTGGTAAGACGCCGACCGCCGTCTGGCTGCCGCATCCGCCGCCCATTTCATTTTCCAGTATCATGGCCCATCCGCGTCCCTCCCGGCTGCTCGGTACCGTCGTCGTCCTCGGGCTCGCGTTCGCGGTCACGGCGATGCTGGTCTACCAGGCACAGGCGGCGGACCGCGGCCACCGGCTCACGGCCGAACACGCCCTGCACGACTACGCGTCCTTCGCCGACTGGCAGTTCGCCCAGCAGATCAAGACCGGCCTGCTGACGAACATGATTCCGTCGCTGGGCTGGGCCGCGATGCAGGTCGATCCGGCGCGGTTGTCCCAGACGCTGCTGACGCCTGCGCAGGTCGGCGCGCTGGCGCAGGACTATGCCGGCTGGTGCAAGTGTCTGGACAGCGTACGCTTCTATTTCCGACTCGACTGGCCGGAGGGTCGGCTGCTGACCACGCCGACGAATGCCTCGTCCGGCGAGATGCGATGGGCGCGCGATACCATTCTCGCCTACGTGCGGGCCATGCCCCCACTCAAGAGCATGCTGCCCAAGACGTACGGGTCGCCCGACGCAGGACCGCAGTCGCCGGAAGCGATGCAGGTGATCATCACCAATGACTCGTACGTGATGATTCTCGGCGGCCTGGAGCTGCGACCGCGGCTGCTCGTCTTCCTCGTGTCGCGGAACGCGGCCGGGGAGCCCGTGGTGATCTACGGCTACGAGACGCCACCGCTGGCGTATCTCCTCCCGGTGTTCGAGACCATCTATCGCCGCGGCACCCTGCTGCCGCCATCCCTGCTCGGCAGTACGCCGCTCGACTCCGTGCTCTCCCTGGCCGTGGACGACCAGCACGGCAATCCGCTCTTCGGCTCGCCGGGCCAGTACGATCTGGCCTACAGCGCCCGCGACACCCTGGAGCCGAATTTCGGACGGCTCGTGCTCCGCGTGGCGCTGCGCCCCGACGTCGGAGAGCAGTTGATCGTCGGCGGGCTGCCCCCCTCGCGACTGCCGATGCTCATCTCCCTGCTGCTGCTGATGGCGATCCTGTTGGCCATCGCGCTCGTCCAGCTTCGGCGTGAGCAGGAGTTGGCACGGCTGCGCACCGAGTTCGTGTCCGGTGTGTCCCATGAGTTGCGCACGCCGCTCGCCCAGATCCGGTGGTTCTCCGAGCTACTCCACATGGGCCGGCTGCGCACCGAGGAGGAGCGCGTCCGATCGGCGGGGATCATCGACCAGGAAGCGCGCCGCCTCACCTATCTCGTCGAGAACGTCCTCAACTTCTCCCGGTCAGAGCGGCGGCAGAACCGCATCTCTCCCGTCCCGACGGACCTCGAGAAGGAATTACGGGAAGCCCTCGAGCTGTTCGCCCCCCTCGCCCGCTCCCGCCGGATGAAGCTCCGCGCCGAGCTGGAGCTGGGCCTCGTGGCCATGGTGGACCGGGACGCCCTGCGGCAGATCGTCCTCAACCTGCTGGACAACGCTGCGAAGTACGGGCCGGAAGGCCAGACGATCACGCTGGGAAGCACCCGGCGACGGGACCGGGCCCGCATCTGGATCGACGACGAGGGACCAGGAATCGCGGTCGCCGACCGGGAGCGTGTCTGGGAGCCGTACGTCCGACTGGGGCGCGACGCGGAGCGTGGGACCGGCGGCAGTGGGATCGGGCTCTCCGTCGTTCGGGAGTTGGTAGAAATGCACGGCGGGCGGTGTACTATCGAGACGTCGCCCAGCAACGGCCTGCGTGTCGTCGTCCTGCTTCCCATCGCGTCGGCAGGTCCCCCGGAGGAGTCCCCCACATGAATCGCATCCTGATCATCGAGGACAACCCCGACCTCGCGTACGGCCTGCAGACGGGGCTCGAGATCGAAGGCTACGAGGTCGAGGTGGCGGCCGACGGGGAGAAGGGCCTCGCCCGGACGCGCGACTGGTCGCCCCATCTCGTCATTCTCGACCTCATGCTCCCCGGCGTGGACGGCTATCGGGTGCTGCGGACCATGCGCGAAGAGGGCCTCGACATGCCCGTGCTGATCCTCACCGCACGCGGCGAGGAGGCCGACAAGGTCCTGGGCTTCCGCTTGGGCGCCGACGACTACGTGACCAAGCCGTGCGGCGTGCTGGAGTTGCTGGCGCGCGTGGCAGCCCTGTTGCGGCGTGCCCGCCCGGCCGAAAGTCGCGACGTCCCGCCGATCGAGCGGTTCGGCGCCGTGGAGATCAATCCGGCGTCCCGGACCGTCACTCGCGGCGGCGCCCCGGTGGCGCTCAGCCCCAAGGAATTCGACCTGCTCCTGACCCTGGTCCGCCGGCGCGGGGCCGTGGTCTCCCGACTCGAGCTGCTCAAGGAAGTGTGGGGGTACAGCGCCGACGTCATGACCCGGACCGTCGACATCCACATCGCCGAGTTGCGCCGCAAGCTGGAAGACGACCCGTCCAAGCCCAGACACATCCTCACGGTCTGGAAGGCGGGGTACCGGCTCGAGGCCTGACGGACCGAACACCGGCGTTTCCCGTGCACCATCCGGCGTCGCCGATGCACATTCTCCATCT
>JBJKRG010000261.1:0-8161 GCA_046704805.1 Gemmatimonadaceae bacterium | reverse complement strand
CTCCTCGAGCGTGACGCGCTGTTCAAACGCGCCCCGAAGCAGCGCGCCGCGTACGAGATGCTCGAATCGCTCGGCGGACGCGCTCCGGTCGAGCACCTCGTCTCGCAGCTCGGCGCCTCGCCGTCGGCCCTCACCGCCCTCGCGCGGCGCGGCCTCGTCGCGTTCGACCGCGAAGTGAAGCTCCGCGATCCGTTCCTGGATCGCCCGGCCCCGGCGCCGGTCGCGCACGACCGCACGCCGGCCCAGGAGGTGGCCGTCCACGCGCTGCGCCGGGCCGGCGGCGGCGAATCATTCGTGTTGTTCGGCGTCACCGGCAGCGGGAAGACCCTGGTCTACCTCGACTTCCTCCGCAGCGTCGTGGACGAGTGGGGGAAGACCGCGATCGTGCTCGTTCCCGAAATCGCCCTCACGCCGCAGACGGTGGACCGGTTCCGCGCCGTGTTCGGGGATCGCATTGCCGTGCTGCACAGCGGGCTGAGCGACGGGGAACGGTACGATGCGTGGCTGGCGCTCAAGCGCGGCGAGAAGCGGATCGCCGTCGGGGCGCGGTCGGCCGTGTTCGCGCCGCTGGAGAATCTGGGAGCCATCGTCATCGACGAGGAGCACGAAGCGACGTACAAGCAGAGCGAGACGCCGCGGTACCATGCGCGCGAAGTGGCGCTGGTGCGTGCGCGGAGCTCCGACGCCGTCGTCGTGATGGGGAGCGCGACGCCGAGTCTCGAGAGCTGGCAGAACGCGCAGCGCGGGCGGCACCACCTGCTGCGCCTGCCGGAGCGCGTGGGGGGCGGCGTGCTGCCGGAGGTCGACGTCGTGGACATGCGCCGTCCCGATCCGCAGACCCATCCCCGGCGGCTGTCCCCCGAGGAGTACGCCCGCCGGTACGTGCTCAGCGAGTCCCTCGAGGCGAAGCTGGCCGAGCGGCTGACCCGCGGAGAACAGAGCATCCTCCTGCTCAACCGGCGCGGATACGCGTCGTTCGTGCAGTGCGAATCATGCGGCGACGTCGCCGCATGTCCCAACTGCAACGTGAGCCTGACCTACCATCGTGTGCCGGAGCGCCTCGTCTGCCACCATTGCCAGTACGCGGAGCCGATGCGCACGGTGTGCGCGCGGTGCGGCGGGGCGGTGCTCCGGGGGCGCGGGCTGGGCACCCAGCAGGTGGAACGGCTGCTCGGCGAGCGCTTCCCCACGGCGCGCATTGCCCGCATGGACATGGACACGACGAGCGGCAAGTGGGCGCACGCGAACATCCTCGACCGGGTGGGACGGGGCGAGGTGGACATCCTGCTCGGCACGCAGATGATCGCCAAGGGACTGGACTTTCCCAACGTGACCCTGGTGGGCGTGGTGGACGCCGACGTCGGCATCAACCTGCCCGACTTCCGGGCATCGGAGCGGTGCTTCCAGCTGGTCAGCCAGGTGGCGGGGCGCGCCGGCCGGGGTGCGAAGCGGGGAGAGGTGATCGTCCAGACGCGGGTCCCCGATCATCACGCCGTGCGCCTGGCCGCGGCGCACGACTACGAGGGGTTCGTGGCCGAAGAGCTGGAGGCCCGGCACAGCCCGACGTACCCGCCGTTCGTCCGGCTGGCGAACGTGATCGTGAGCGGTCTCTCGGAGACGGCCACGATGGAGCTGGCGCAGTCGGCGGGAGCGTGGCTCCACGCCCTGGTGGAACGCCGGGAGCCGGGTGCCATCTCGATCATCGGTCCGGCGCCCTGTCCGGTGGACCGGGTCAAGAAGCGGTGGCGATGGCACCTGCTGCTGAAGGCGGAGCAGGCGGGGCCGCTCACGCGCGTGGGGCGCTACTTCGCGTCGCGATTCCAGGTCCCGGCAGCGTGGGGACTGCGGATCACGGTGGACCGGGATCCGGTCTCGCTGCTGTAGGGAGGACGGTCCCGGGGCCGGGGCAGAGCCGTTGGCGGTTGGCGGTTGACGGTGGGCGGTTACGGCGAACAGCGAACCGCCAACGGACGACCGCGTCCCGATTTCCGATGCCGGACGTTTATGTCTCCTTGTTCCCCCTCTGCCGCCCCGTCATCTTTCTCGGGTGATCATCATTCCGCCTCCGAACCTGAATGCGCCGGAGCTGGTGAACGCGCCCGATGCGCGGTTCGTGGCGGCGCCGGCGGACGGCGTCGTGCCGGACGGGTTCTTCTCGACGACCAACCTGCCGACCTATGCGCGGGTGGACGGCGTGTGGCGGACGCCCCGGGAGCCGCGCATGGACGCCGCCCTGGTGCTGGACGCGGCGGGCGAGCTGTGGGCCCGGGAAATGCGCCGGGTGCGCAAGGGCGAGCTGGTGGCCGTGGCGCGGGCCGAGGACGGGAGCGAGGGGATCTTCGTCTACGAGCGGGCGCTCGACTCCGGGGGCGAGGACGAGTTCCAGTTCATGTCCAGCGAGGTCTCGCGCGAGAAGCCGATCGACTACGCGCTGATGGCGAGCCTGCTGGTCCGCGAGCGCGACCGCGGTGGATATCCGATCTGGGTGACGGGGCCGGCGCTCGTGCACGCGCGGGCCCGCGCCGACCTGGTGTGGTTCATCGAGCACGGATTCGTGAAGGCGCTGCTGGCGGGCAACGCCGTGGCGGCGCACGACATCGAGGCCTCGATCTACGGCACCACGCTCGGCATGACCGGCAGCGGAATTCCGACGCAGGGCGGACACGGCCTGCACATGCGCGCCATCAACCAGGTGCGCGCCGCGGGGTCGATCAGGGCGGCGGTGGAGCAGGGGATCATCAAGGACGGCATCATGCGCGCCTGCGTGCTGCACGACGTCCCCTTCGTTCTCGCCGCCTCGATCCGCGACGATGGCCCGCTGCCGGAAGTGATCACCGACATGCTCCAGGCGCAGGACGCCATGCGGCGGCACACCGTGAAGGCGACGATGGCGATCCTGATCGCCACGGCCCTGCACGCGATCGCGACCGGCAACATGCTGCCCGCATTCGTGACCGACCCGGACGGCACGATGCGCGAGCTGATCACGATCTGCGTGGACTCGTCGGAGTTCGTGGTGAGCAAGCTGAAGGATCGCGGGACGCATCAGGCGTTCGGCGTGGTCACCAACGCCCAGGACTTCATGCACATCATGCGGCTGTACGTGGAGCGCGAGCTGGATGCGCGGCGCGCCGAGTCGGCGGCGGAAACGGTGGGGGCTCCGTGATCGAGACCGAGACGCGGGAGCGGTTCATCGCCGCGGTCGTCGAGCGGCTGGCGGGAGCGGAGATCGTCGAGGGGCACTTCTTCTCCCCGCGGCGGGTGAACGGCGTCGAGCAGGGGGTGGCGGTCGTGGCGGCACGGCTGCCGCTGGCGGACGCCGCCGAGCCCGACCACGTCGACACGCCGAACGCTGCCGGCGCGTCCCGGGCCCCGGTGGACGATTCGCCGTACGCGCCGGAGCCCGCCCGGCCGGCCCCGGAGCGCTACACGGTGTTCACCGCCACCTACCGGCACACGCTCAAGGGGCCGGACCGCGGCAAATGGGAGGTGTCGGTGAAGGCGGAGGCGGACGCGCCGCTGGTGACGGTCGACCAGGTGGTGCGCGGCGTGCAGCGGCGGGCCGAGGATTCGGGCGATGTGGACCGGCTGACGGGCGCGGAGATTCTCACCGTGGCCGGGCCGCGGCCGACGGCGGTGGACTGAGGGTGAGCGAGTCGACGTCGCGGAGCGCCGGCGCGTGACGACCGGCGCCGAGGTCGGACTGTTCGTCGCCTTCCTGGCGGGGCTGGTGAGCTTCGTTTCGCCGTGCGTGCTCCCGCTGGTGCCCAGCTACCTCACGTTCATCACCGGCATCTCGCTGGAGGACGTGCGGGCCTCACGGCGCTTCGCCCTGCTGCACGCGGTGCTGTTCGTGATCGGCTTCTCCATCGTGTTCGTGACGATGGGCGTGGCCGCGAGCGCCGTCGGGCGGGTGCTGCTCGTCCACCGCGTGTGGGTGGCGCGGGTGGGGGGCGTGATCATCATCCTGTTCGGGCTGTACCTCACCGGCGCGTTCAACCTGCCGTTCCTCGGGCGCGACACGCGGGTGCATCTGCGCGACAAGCCGTTGGGCTACTTCGGCACGGTGATCGTGGGCATGGCGTTCGGCGCCGGGTGGTCCCCCTGCCTGGGGCCGATTCTCGGGTCGATCCTCACCTTCGCGGCGACGGCCGGCGACGCGGGGCGCGGCGCGGTGCTGCTCAGCGCCTACTCGCTCGGCCTCGCGGTGCCGTTCCTCATCTCGGCGGTGGCGCTCGAGGAGCTGATCGGATTCGCGCAGCGGAACCGTGCCCGGCTCGCGTGGCTCACCCGCGCCTCGGGCGTCCTGCTGATCATCGTGGGCGTCCTGCTGGTGAGCGGCTATCTCACGGTGCTCACGGGCATGCTGCAGAAGCTGACGCCATCCTGGATCCTGAATCGGATGTGAACACGGGATGGCGCGCCACGACCGGGGACGTGTGAAGGGAGGTGCGAACCGTCTGAACGACAATTCCGCGGAGCGAGGCGGAAGGCCGCGGAACCAGGTTCACCGGGGGTCGTATCGGCGGTGCTCCGCGTTCTTCCGCGGGATTGTCGTTCAGTCTGGTGGCCACGGTCGTACGGCGGCCGCCGGTGGGGCGGACCTCACGCCGTCTCGGCGGGTGCCTCGATCGACTCCTCGAGCTGCTGGCGGTTGAGCAGCGACCAGTAGCGGCCACCGGCGGCGAGCAGGGCGTCGTGCCGGCCCTGTTCCACCACCCGGCCCTCGTCCAGCACCACGGCGAAGGTGGCGTCGCGAATGGCCGACACGCGGTGCGACGCGATGAGCGCCGTCCGCCCCGCCAGCGCGGTGCGCAGCCCCTCGAGGATCTCCGCCTCGGTGTGCGTGTCGACGGCGCTCAGCGCGTCGTCGAGCAGCACCACGGTGGGCCGCCGCGCCAGCGCGCGGGCGATCGAGGCCCGCTGCTTCTGGCCGCCCGACAGATTGATGCCGCGCTCGCCGAGCATCGTGTCGAAGCGGTCCGGAAGCGCCGCGACGGTACTCGAGAGCTGAGCCACGGCGGTCGCCCATTCGCGGGACGAGTCATCGGGGGCGCCGTAGTCGAGATTGTGACCGATGGTGTCGCTGAACAGGAAACTCTCCTGCGGCACGTACCCGATCTCGCGGCGCCAGGCGTCGAGGTCCAGCTCGCGGAGCGGGATCCCGTCGACCAGGATCTCACCTTCCTGCGGATCGAACAGCCGCGGAACGAGATCGAGCAGTGCACTCTTCCCACTTCCCGTCGCCCCGACGATTCCCACGGTGGCGCCGGCCGGCACGGTGAAGCTGACGCCGCGCAGCACCCAGCGCGGGTTCGCACCGGCCGCGGCCGGGTAGTGGAAACCCACCCGGCGGAATTCGATCGTGCGGCCCACGGCGTTGGCCGGCAGTTCGCGCGGTGCGGAGGCGGCGTGCACGGTGGGCTCGGCGTCGAGGATGTCGAGCAGGCGCGCCATGGATGCCGCCCCGCGCTGGAACAGGTTGATCACGAATCCGAGCGCGATGAGCGGCCAGGTGAGCATGCCAAGATAGAGACCGAACGCCACGAACGAGCCGACCGTGATCTGGCCCCGGATGACGGCCACGCCTCCGAAGCCGAGGACGACCACGGCGCCGAGACCGGCGAGGAACCCGAACGACGGGCGCATGAGTCCGTAGAGCACCGCCAGCCGCATCTGCTTCACCAGGTAGCCCTGGCCCAGCTCGGCAAACCGCCCTGCCTCGGGCTGCTCCTGGCGGTACGCGCGCACGACGCGGACGCCGGAAATGTTCTCCTGCGCCATCGTCGTCAGCCGCCCGAAGTGGTCCTGCACGGCGTCGAAGCGCCGGTGGATGGCGCGCCCCAGCCAGATCATCGACATGGGAAGCAGGGCCATCGGCAGGACGGCGATCAACGTGAGATGCACGTCGATGTGGAGCATGAACAGCAGCGCGAACGTCCCGCCGGCGATGGTATTCGTCAGGTACATCACCGCCGGACCGGCCGCCATGCGCACGGCCGACAGATCGTTGGTGAGGCGTGCCATCAGATCGCCCGTGCGTGTCCGGGCGAAATAGTCGGCATCCAGCGATTCGAGCCTGGCGAACAGGTCGTTGCGCAGGTCGTACTCGATCCAGCGGCTGATGCTGTTGAGGAGCTGGCGCATCAGGAAGCGGAAGAATCCGCCGATGACCGCCACGGTGACGATGGCGCCCCCGAGGAGCCAGATGCGCGACATCGGAGCCCGTGTGGTGAAAGCGTCGACGGCCGCCCGGAGAAACCACGGACCCGTCGTCGAGAAAGCGTACGACAGGACCGTCAGGGACAACCCGATGATCATCCGACGGCGGTACGGGCGATAGTACGGAAGCAGCCGTCGGAGCGTGCGGCGTTCGGTCATGCGGGACTCGACCCCCGGAACCGTGTGTTCCGGAGCATCCCCGGGGACAACGTGTTCCGTTCCTGATATACTGCGACGGGTGCGCTGATACCGGACAGCGGGGAGGGCATCCGGAGAAATATACCGCGCGCGGGCAGGGCCCGCGGACGACGAGTGAAGGGTGCGCGGTGCGGGACTCACGACCTCGGAGGACACATGAAGACGACAAGACACTCGGTTCGCCTGACCGCTGCGTTCGCGGTGGCGATGATGGTTGCGGCGTGCGGCGGCAAGCAGAAAGCGGCGTCGGCCGATTCGTCGATGAGCCAGGACCTCCAGATGGCGGGAAGCACCGCCGCCACCCAACCGGCGCTCGGCGACACCGCGACCGCGACCGCGGCCACGACGCCGGCCCCGGCGGCGAGTCCGTCCACCGCGGCGCCGAAGTCCAGAGCCGCAGCACCCCCGCCCGCCCGGCGCCCGGCGCCGACCGCGCAGCCGAAGGCGGCGCCCACACGGCCGTCGGGTCAGATCGCCGAAGGCGCGTCGCTCGTGCTGAACCCGACCACTCGCGTCTGCACCGACAGCAACAAGGTCGGGGACATGGTGACGGCCACGGTGGCCGAGCCCGTGACCGGTACCAACGGCGTCGCGGTTCCGGCCGGAGCGGTGGTGCATCTCAAGATCACCGCGCTCAAGGGCGGGGCGAACCTGAAGGACCCGATCGACATGGGCTTCGAACCCGTGTCGGTCGAATTCGGCGGGCACAGCTACGCGCTGAGTGCGACGGTGACCGAGGAGAAGATCGACCACATCCGCAACGAGTCGACGTCGAAGGACGTGGAGAAGGTCGTGGGGGGTGCGGTCGTGGGCGCGATCGCGGGCAAGTTGATCGGCAAGACGACCAAGGGCGCGGTGGTGGGCGCGGCGGCGGGCGCCGCCGCCGGTGCGGGCGTCGCCGCGGCAACCGCGAACTACAAGGGCTGCATCGCGCAGGGCAGCCGGATGGCGGTGAAGCTGACCGCGCCACTCGTGATCCAGTAGCGCCCGCTGCATCAACGGGGGACGGGCCGCGCGGCAACGCCGCGCGGCCCGTCGCGTGCCGGCGCGGCTTGCGATGCGTCGCGAACGATCGGTAGACTTCCCTCGCGGTCGGGGCGCTCCCGGACGTCGGCCGCCGCCCCCGGCCCAGTTCCCCGAGACCCGCTCCGTGGCCGCTCCAGCGAACGACCCGCGCATTACGGAAAGGCGCAATCCCCGCACCGCGGACATCGATCTCGCCACACCGCTCGAGATCGTCGATCTGATGAGCGCCGAGGACCGGCGGGTGCCCGATGCCGTGCACGGCGAGCGGGAGCGCATCGCCGATGCGATTGCCGAGGCGGAGCGCACGTTCCGGCGCGGCGGACGCCTGTTCTACGTCGGGGCCGGCACGTCGGGACGGCTGGGCGTACTGGACGCATCCGAATGCCCGCCCACCTTCGGCACCGATCCCGCGCTGGTGCAGGGGATCATCGCCGGCGGCCCCGCAGCGCTCACCCGCTCGCAGGAGGGCGCCGAGGACCGCCTCGAGGATGCCGACCGCGACCTCGACGCCGCCGGCGTCCGTGCCGGAGACTTCGTGGTCGGCGTCGCCGCGTCGGGCACGACCCCCTACGTCGGGCGTGCCCTCGAGCATGCGAAGCGGCGCGGCGCGCGCACGGCCCTCGTGGCCTGCTCGCCGCCGCCGCCGGCGACCGCGCGTGCCGCCGACGTCCTCATCGTTCCGGTGACGGGTCCCGAAGCGGTCACCGGGTCGACG
>JBJKRG010000260.1:0-8550 GCA_046704805.1 Gemmatimonadaceae bacterium | reverse complement strand
CCGCGCTCGGCCGCGATCGCGGCCTGCATCCCGGAGGTCAGGGAGCGGGTCACGGGTAGAGCACCAGGTCAGGGCGGGCGAGAGCGCGGAGCTGGTCGAGCGTCAGCGTCGGATCGCTGTCGATCTTAACGGACAGCAGCCCGACGTTCCCGTGAGTCCCGGCACCGTTGCCGATCACGAGGGTCTGAGGGTTCCACTGCGGGTCCCATGTCACATTCGGCAGCGATACCGTGGTCTCGGGACCGCCGTCCTGTGAGATCCCGACCGTGATGGTGCCCGAGGGCGGCACATTCAAGCGCAGCTCGAACGGCTGCCCGTAGGCCGGCGCCGGCCCGAGCGACGCAGTTGCGATCGCCGTTGCGGAGGACTGCCTCTGCACGTACCAGGAGCCGCCCGTGCTCGTGGCGAGGACCAGGATGCTGGAGCCGGATGCGAAGTTGCCGCCGAGCCCGACAATCGCCTTCCAGCCGTAGCCTCCGAGCTCGTAGCAGATGAGCTTCGCATAGAGCGTGAACCCGGAGCCGGGAGCGAACGCAGCGGGCGCCTGGAGCACGTCCGCCGGGCGCGTCTCGCTGGCGGCGAAGATGCTGGCGGGCGGGACCGGATCGTCGAAGACGTTCACACGCCCGATGTCGATGGAGCCGGTGGCGGATGCCCCAGCGACCGCGGGTATGAACTGAATCTGGTTGGTGTGCGCGGCCACGACCCCGGTTACCAGGATGTGCGCCAGCCATCCACCAGACACCGCCTGGAGGGAGAGTAATGACCCGTTCGCGACCACGAGGCTCGGGATGCCCCCAGACCAGGTGATGGTGACATTTCCAAGATTGTTGGCCGCCGTGCTATCATACAGCTTGACCGCCGAGGCGTCCGATGTGCCCTGCCGGAAGAAGAAGCTGTACGACTTCACGCCGTCCGTCGCGAAGGTGACGGTGAATATCCTGTTCATCGTCACTGCTACGTCAGAGTCGGTGAGCGTCCAAGCGGCCAGGCCGCCGATGGCCGATGCGGCTGTTGCCCCCGCTGGGCCGACGCCGACCCAGGTGCTTAGATCATCGCTCCCCACGAGGTTCGTATACGCCCGTTCCACGAGCGTCGTCGGGAGCCAGAGGCCGTCGGTGGTCTTGACCCAGTGGTTCGTGCGCAGCACGCCGGACGCCGCTGTCTGCACCGTGCCGGTCTCATCGACATAGGTCGCGGTGGCGGCGCGAGTGAGCGTGGGGCTCGCGGCCTGGACGGAGGCGGGCAGTTCGCGCAGCGTCGCCTTCAGGCCGCTGATGAACTGGCCGGGGCGCCCGGGCGGCTGCGTGTAGTCCCACACGGCAGCGCGGATGGAGCAGCCGACGTTGACGATCCCGGCGCCATGGGTGGGGGATGCGCCCGAGGGGATCGGCGGGTCGATCTGTACGGTCGCGAGGCCGCTCGCGTCCGAACTCGCGTCCGCGCGCACGCGGAACAGGTTGGCCACGCCCGTGATCCGGAAGACGTCGCCGGCCGCCATGACGGAGGTCGTTGAGGCTGGCCAGCCGGCGGTGAGGAGCTCGTCGCCAGTCTGGTTCGCCCCGTTCACGACCGGGTAACCGCCGCCGGCGCCCCGCGCGGCCTTTCCGGATCCGCAGAGCCCCGGGTGCGTGACCTCGAAGATCACCTGCTGGCCGTATGCCCACTCGAGCCAGGCGAGCAGCTGCTCGACGTCGGCCTTCCCGAGCCGCAGGTCCGGCCAGCTCTCGTTCCAGACGCGGCCCAGCTGCACGACGCTCCTGAACTGAGCCCGCCCACTCACGCCGAGCGACTGGAGCCCGGTCGGGACCCGGGGGATCTCGGAAGTCGCGGGGAGCAGCGTGCGCGGCATGAACTCGGACATTCTCAGTTCCCCCTCACCGCGCGGCGGAACGTGTTGCTCTGGCGGATCCCCTCGCCCACCATGTCGAGGATCGCGCCCTTGTTCTGCTGCAACACCCGCGTGACCGACGGGGCGTCCATGGCCGCGACGTTGAAGTTCAGCTGCTGGTGCACGACCAGGTTCTTGGCGGACCCCGGCGAGCTCCACGCCGGTCCCGCACCCGCGCCGGGTATGCCCCCGCTGGAGCCCGCGGCGCTGCCGCCCAAGGAACCCAGGAAGCCGGCGAGCCAGCTCGCCAGCGGCTTCGTGATCTCCTGCTGGACGGCGAGCCGCGCCATCTCCTTCAGGATCTCGTCGACCATGTTGGCGAAGGCCTGGGCGACGTTCTCGGTGCCGGTGATGACGTTGTCGAACTGATCGACGATGTCGCCGGCCAGGCGGTCGGACGTGCGCTGGATCTGCTCGTACTCCGCGATCATCTTCTCCGACTGCTGCTTTGTGACCTGGCCGGCCCCCTGCATCATGCGGACGTAGTCCTGGAGGAACGGCGGCAGCTGCTCGAGCGTCACGCCGTTCTCCCTGAGCACCTTGTTGACCTGATCGAGTGCGTCGTAGCTGGTCTGCAGGCTGCGCGGCGCGGCGGCCCACGCGTCCACCAGGTGCTGCACCTTGGTCGTCGTCTCGGCGAGACGCAGGTGGTCCATGGCGGCGAGGACCTTCTGGTCGGCGTCGGACGCACCTTGGACCATGTCCTGCCAGCCGTCGTGCGACTGGGCGCGCATCACGTCCCACGTCTGGCCCCACGCGGCCGCCGCGTGCTGACCAGCCTGGCGGATCGCGCTGTCGATGTCGGATGCCCCGGCCTGCACCTGGTCCCGCCACGCCTGCATCTGCTTCGGGAACTCCACGTGGGTCTGGGCCTCGGCGAGGTGCTGCTCCTCGACCGCGATCTCGGCGTAGATCTCCTTCAGGCGCGGCAGCACCTGGCCGAATCCCTGCACGTAGGCGCCTGCCAGGTCCTCGGCTTCGCCCTTGAGGTTCGCGATGCGCTGCTGCGCGCCCTGGATACCGACGCCCACGGCGCCGCCCGGGCCCATCTCTTCCGACTGCCACGCGTCCTTGTAGGCCTGAGCCGCCCGCTTCGCCATCTCGGCCGCATCCGACGCGCCGCCCTTCAACTTCTCCCACGCCATCGAGAGCGCCGCGAACCCGAGCAGGATGGGTATCATCTGCACGGAGCCGATGGCGAACGACCCGAGCGAGTAGGCCAGGTGGCCCATCGCGGGCGAGAGGATCCGCGTGCGGTCGATCGCTCCGACCAGGGTCTGATTCAGCCGCCCGATGCCGTGCGCGCCGAGCGCTGCCTTGGATCCCGTGGCCTCGGCGGCCGTGCCGACCTGCATGAGGCTCCCGGCCATGGCGCTGAACTCAGCCGGCATCACAGTCGCGGTGACGCCGTACCTGCCCATCGCCGTCGTGACCGCCTCGTTGTACGCGACCGCGTTGAGCCGGCCGGCCTCAGCGGCTTCCTGTGGGGAGAGCAGCCCCCGGACCTGGGCGAGCTTCACTTCGGCGGAGTCGGCCTCGTAGGTGGCCTTCGCCGCCGCCAGCGCCGCCTTGGCCGCGTCGGACGCGTTCGTCGCAGCCTGCCCCGAGTCGCCGTACAGCTCGTTCCACTGGGCCTTCGCTTCGGCGATCTCGGCCTGGGTGAGCATCCCGGGCCAGGGCATGGCGCCCGAGCTGGCCGCCTGAGCGCCTTTGCCCATCTCGACCTGGGCGGCGGTGATTGCCTTGCCCGACGCCTCGACCTGGACCTGGAGCTCCTTCAGCCGCGCCTCGGCGTGATCGATCCCGCGGTCGTACCCGCTGGTATCGAATCCCAGGCCTACGACGTCGAGATTCTCAGACATCTGCCCCACCCCCCCGTCCCGGTCAGTCCGCGCGTTCGCGCCCCTCCATCCCCCACGCCCACCACAGCACCAACTCCTCCTCGGGCAGGTCCCGCACCTCGCTCAGGCTCATGTGCAGGAGCTCGCCGACCATCAGCTCGATCCGGAGTCTCCCGTCTTCCCGGACTTTTTTTTTGCGTCCTCGAGGCTCGGAGCCGACGTCTCGTAGATGAACGCCACGATGCGGTTCACGATGGGCCAGGAGCCGTTCGCCATGAGCTCGATCCGGTCCCCGAACTCGAACGCTTTCGTGCCGTCCTCGAGCTCCGCCTTGAGGATGACGAGCACGACGCGGCGCTCGTATTCGTTGAGCGCCACGTCGCGACCCTCTTCGCCCATCCGTTCGGCGACGGCGATCATGTCGTTCGTGGTGAGGGGCGAGAAGTACAGATCCGTCTCCCACTCCTCCACCTGGAGCTTGCGGCGCGCGGTCACCCGCGCATGCTGCTTCACCTTGTCGATCGGTCTCATCGCGCCCCTCAGTTCCAGTTCGGCACGAGCGCGCCTTCCCCTTGGAAGTCGCAGTCGAGCGTGAAGAGAGCCCCCCTCTGCCCGGCCACCTTCGCCTGCGTGGGGAGGACGTCGCCGGCGAACTGCTTGCCGTCGGCCGTCACGAGCACCAGCGCGAGCGCGGTGATGTCCCCGCTGCCGCGCACGGCGTCGATGTAGGCCTGCTGCTTCGGGTCGCCGTAGTCCATCTGCACGCTGACGCTCCCCGTCCAGGTCGGCACGTCGAGTGTGCCCGTCTTGGCCACCGCACCCATCGTCGTCGTCTCGATGTAGGGCCTCGAGGGAGTGGCAGCCCACGCGGTGACCTGCGCGATCGAGTTCGATGCGAGCGTCACGGCGGCGTTGTCAGCCCAGCCGCCGGCTACCTGCACGGTGGGCGTGAACGTCACGGCGACCTGGTGCGCGGTGGTCGCGCCCACGACGCCGCCGGTCACCACCGTGTATTCCTGGCTGTCGCCCGCGACCGTGAACTGGTCGCCCGCCTTCACGACGCCGTTGAACGCGGCGCCGTCGAACGTCGCGGCCGAAGCCCCGTGGGCGACCGCACCCTGAACGAGCGGGGCGCCCGTGACCACCCCGCCGAGCGCGGCCTGCCCCTTGATCCCGCGGTACGTCGACATCGATCAGGTCCAGGCCACAGTGATCGCGCCGTCCGTCTGGAAGTCGAACGTCACGTCGATCACCGCGCCCACCTTCGCCGTGATGGCGGCCTGCGTGGGCAGGATGTTGCACGAGATCTGCTTCGGGCCCGTGCCGCTCACGATGCCGAGGAACGCGATCGGGGTCGGATCCGCGTTCGAGACGAGCATGTCGACGATGGCCTTCTGCGCCGCGTCGCTGTAGTCGAAATGGGCCGTGATCTGGCCGGAGCCGCCCGGGTAATCGAGCGTCCCGGTCTTGCCGGTCGCGCCCATCGGGGTCGTCTCGATGTAGGGACGCGCGACGTTCAGCGTCCACTGGGTGACCTCGCCCACCGCGTTGGTGGCGAGCTTCACCGATCCGTTCACGCCGCGGTACTTCGCCATGTTCGCCTCCTCCCGTTGCGCCGCCTCCCGCGGCCTGGATTACTGAATCGCCTCCACCACCTCGAACGGCGCGTGCACGTCCATGCGCCGCCATCCCGGCTTCGTCGTCTCGATCGGACCGCTCGGAGCCATGAACTGAATCCCGCCGACCAGCGCCTTGCGATTGAACAGGTACCTGGCCTCGTCGATGAACGCGTAGAGCGGCCCGAGGCCCCGGCCCGGCTTCGTGTGGAAGTGGAGCTCCACGTGGCCACGGACCGCGTTGCGCGGCGCATCCTCCATCACGTCGCCGGCGCCTGCCTCGAACACGACCTCGATGCTGACCCAGTCTCCGTCCGGAGGGACCGTCTCCACCTGCGGCCACGCGATCGGGATCACGTCGCTCCACGCCGCCTCGAAGTAGCGCTCGATCGTCGTGCGATACGCGTCGGGCGTGTCGATCTCGCCGGGGGTCCATGCGAAGTCTGCCGAAGCGACGGCGCCGATCACCGTCTCGGTCACGTCGAACGGGATACGCACGTTGACCTGGGCCCACCCTGAGCCTCCGCGCGCTCGCTGCGCCCCGGCAGCCGCCCCGAAGCGCACAACTCCACCCTCGATCTCCGCGTGATCGAACAGCGCGCGGATCCGGTTCGCGCGCTCCATCAGCGGTCCGGCGCCCCGGCCGGCCGGCGCGAACAACTGGACCTCGACGAAGCCGGGCACGTCGTTCGTGCCGTCCTCGCCCACCGTGTCCTCGATCGCCGGGCTCCACGCGAGATTGAACCGCACCCAGTCGGACGCATCCGGAGGGGTGAAGTCCTGGCTCGGCCACGCGACCGGAGTCTCGCTGTATCCGGCCTCGAACCAGGCCTCGATCGCCTGGCGCACGTCTCCGAGCTTGAAGTAGTCCGGCAGCACGAAGACGGTCGCGCCGACGCCGCGGGGCAGGGGGATGGCGATCGCGAATGCCAGGGGCGCCCCCTGGCCTCCCTTGGCCCCCGCCGCCTCGAGGACATGCACGAACTCGGCGTCCGCCGCTCCGAACGATCCCTTCGACCCGAGAGCTTGCGCCGCCGCGGCCGCGCCGGACAACGGGACCCCTGCCGCGGTCTTGGAGCCCGAGGCTGCGCTGGCAGCGAGTCCCACGGACGTGACGCGGCCCTGGCCGCTTTTCTGGCCTGCGCCGAGCCCGGCCGCGAGCGCCACCAGGAGCGCGAAGCCCTCTCCGGTCGCCCCGGCCTTCTGCCCGGGCGCCAGCGTAGCAGGGACGGCCACGAGCAGTGTGCGGCCGAGACCGCCCTTCATCGCCGCGCCCAGGAGCGCGTGACGGGCGCCCGCGAGCCCGGAGCCGACTCCTCCCTTTCGGCCCAGGCTGACGGCGCCTGCATCCAGCTCGACCACCGGGAGCCCCAGGCCGCCCTTCGCGCCGAACGTCAGGTCCGCATGCGTCACTGCGGCGGACGTCCGGCCGATCGCCCCCTTGCTCCCGAGCGGCATGGCCACCGACACCACGGCCGATGCGGGCCCTCCCGCCGCGCCCTTACTGCCGAGCTCGAGCAGCCCCGCCCCGACCCCGCAGAGCGCGTAACCCTCGGTGGCGGGGCCGCCGCCGCCGCTCGCAGGCCCGTCATCCGCGCCGATCGACCAATTGACGATCGTGTCGCCGTCGAAGTCGGTCGTGTAGTAAGTCGACAGGTCCGTGCCCGCACCGATCAGCGCAGAGCCGGTCGCGAGGTGGTAGTCCCCGCCGGCGTAGTCGACGAACGGGTCGGCGATCGAGTGGAGGCTGTGGGCACCTGGGGCCGTCGCGTCGGAGGAGGCGTTGTAGTCCGAAGCGGCATCCCAGCCGCCTCCGGTGTTCGCAAACCCCACGCCTCCTGTCAGGTAGGCCACCGTGTTTTGGACCCGGTGGCTGGTGCGGTTGCCAGACACAGCGGTGCCCCCAACGGAGATCACCGTGCAGTTACGAGCGTAAATGGGCTGCGAGCCGCTTAGAAGCAGGCCGTTAGACGCGAAGGTCGTGCCGACGGACGCATTGACGAGGACGCAGTCCTCCACCACCGACGCCGGATTGGTAGGGCCCCAGCTTAACGACACGCTCAGAGGGCATGTGCTCCAAGTCCGCCCGACACCTGATCTGGCCCACACGCGGGACACCTGCGAAGCCGTCCCGGTCAGGTACACAGCCGTGCTGGTCCCGTCGGTATTCTCAGCAGCTATCGCGATCAACCGGGTATACGCCACCGACCCTGTCAAGGCGATTCCCGACGCAACCTGAAGCAGGTACCGCGAGCCATCCATAGGCATCGGCACCATCGCCTCCGCTCCAGGTAGAGCTTCGATCTGCACATAGCCGCCCGCGTCCGCCGTCCATCCGCTGACGGTTGCTGCGGCCGTGTCGACGAATGGCCCGCACTGAAACCGGACGCGCTCCCCGGTGCCGGTCGCTGCGGAGATGTCGCCCTGCTCGCCAGCGAGGGCCGCAGCGAGCGTCGTGTACGCCCCGGTCGGGCCGACGGAGATGAGGCGGTCGGTCATTTACGCCCTCGGCTGAGACCGACGCTCGGTGAACCCGAGGCGGTGGCTGAGGAGGTTGACTCGCATCTCTTCCCAGGTCGCGTCACCCGTGCCGTCGAGCGTCACTGTGATCGCGCCCGTGCTCATCACGATCTGCTGGTGGGCCGGCTGCATCTTGGTGACGTCGAACTGCCATTCACGCACTCGCGTGGTCTCGGACACATGGATGACGACGGGCTGGCCGTCCGGGCCGAGGATGGCGACCCCGTTGTCGTCGTACTGCTTGGTGGGCTGACCCAGGATCTTGTTGCTGTTCGGAGCGTAGTCCGCATCCCGGACCTGCTGTTGGATGTAGCCGCGAATCTGGGCCACTGAGACGCCAGGGAACTTCACGACGAAGAACCTTGGGAGCCCCTCCTTGGGCCCCCAGGGATGCCCGTCAGGCATGACCACGACGGGCATCCCCGCCTTGTAGCACCCGGCCTGGTCGATAGCCGGGTCGGTATGCGTGGCATCGACGAGCTTGACGAGGACTTCGGCCATCGTGGCCTCTAGTAGACGTTGACGCGCGTGACGCCCTGGGACCCCTTCGGTCCATTGGCGATCACCTGCACGACGCCGGGCGCGACCCCGGTCACCATTCCCGACATGTCGACGGAGGCGTAGTTGATCGGGCTGACGCCCCACATGAGGACCGTCTGGCCCTGATTCGAGAGGACCGTCC
>JBJKRG010000259.1:0-10101 GCA_046704805.1 Gemmatimonadaceae bacterium | reverse complement strand
GGCGGCCCTGGGCCCCCGTACGTCCGTCCGGTTCCATCTCGGCACCACGGAAGTCGGCGCGCGGGTCGTGGTGCAGGGCGGGGCGTTCGAGCCCGGCACCACGCGAGCGGCGCGCCTCGTGCTGGACGCGCCGGTCGTCGTGCGGGCCGGCGATCGCTTCGTGCTTCGGCAGGCCTCACCGCTGGCCACGATCGGGGGCGGCACCGTCACCGACGCGCACGCCACGAAGCGTCAGAAGCCCTTTCCGGCGCTCGGCCTGCCGGCGGCCGACCGGCTCGCGCTCCTGTTGCACGAAGCAGGGCCGCGCGGCATCGACCGCGATTCGGTCGCCGTTCGCGTGCTGAGCCGACGGCGCGACCTGGATCCAACGATCGCGGCGGCCGGGGCAGTGGCCGACGCGGCTAGCCGCCGGCTTATCGGGGCTGCCGCGTTCGAGGCCGAGCGTGTGCGGCTGCTCGAACACCTGGATCGATACCACGCCGCCCACCCACTGGGCTTCGGGCTCTCACTCCAGGAGCTCCGCAGCCGGATTCGGCTTCCCCCGGAGTTCACCGAGGCCCTCGTGGCGCAGGGCGTCGCCAGCGGCGCCATCGAGATCGAGGGCGGCGAGGTGCGGCGCCGCGGATGGAAACCGGCGCTGACGCCGACACAGGAAACAACTGTCGCCAAGCTCGTCGGGCTGCTGTCGAAAGCCGGGTGGGAACCCCCGTCGGTCTCCGATCTGTCGGCCGACTTCGGACCCGACTGCGACGCGCTGCTCCGGGTTGCCGCCCGGCGCGGGACAACGGTACAAGTGGAACAGAATCGGTACTATGCGGCCGATAACCTCGCGCAGATTATCACGACGATGACCGAGCGGTTCGGGGCGGCGTCGAGCTTCACGCCGACCGAAGCGCGCGAACACTTGGGGCTCTCGCGGAAGTTCGTCATTCCGCTGCTGGAGTACTTCGACGGGGTCGGGATCACGCGGCGGGGCCCCGAGGGACGGGTTTGGCTCGGTCGAGATGGCAGGCCGTAACTTTTTGTGGTTTCAATCGTTCCATTACTACAAATTCTTGACACTCTCAGGGCCTACCCATAGGTTCGTGGCTGTAGGCCCGGAGTGTTTTTCACCTCTTCAGGAGTCGTAACGACCGTCCTGTTTCGTTAGCTCGGAGTTTACATGCTGAACCGCTGGGCAGCGCTTGCGCTCGCGCTCGCCCTTTGTGCGTTCACGCCAAAGTACGCGGCGGGGCAATCGTCACAGCCGCCCCGAGGGCGCAAGCTGGGGGCTTTGGAGCAGAACTATCCAAATCCCTTCAATCCGGAAACCTTCATCAAGTTCACGATCGGTGACTCGACGTGCTCGGATGGAGGGAAGCCACACACCGTATCCCTCAGGATCTACAACATCCTGGCACAGCTCGTCGCGGTGCCGATCCTGCAGGGGGGGTCGTCCACGTCCGGCGCCGGCGCATCGACCGGCCGTCCGATCCAGGGCCTGTCGCTGACGTGCGGCCAGTACACGGCGTATTGGGACGGCAAGATCATGAATACGGACCGTGAGGTGCCCTCGGGCGTCTACGTGTACGAACTCGTGATCGACGGCCAACGGTTTATGAGGAAGATGTTCTCCGCGAAGTAGCGGGGTTGGTGGAGTAGTGAGACGAAGCGAGCGCCCCGGCATTTGCCGGGGCGCTCGTGCGTTTCGGCTCCGGTCTCATCGGCGGTCCGCCCGCACGGCAGTCCCCCGCGAGTCTGGCGCGGGGACCACGTGGGAAACCCGCCGGTATGGCGGGCTCCCGGGGCACTGGGCTTGCTACCAGCTTTCGGTAGCGCCCCATCCCGGTGCGCATCCCGAGATTCCCATGATCAATTCCGACCGCCTGACCGTCAAATCCGCCGAAGCGCTGAACGATGCCGTCGCCGAAGCCCGCCGCGTCGGCAACCCCGTAGTCTACGACCTGCATCTCCTGTCCTCGCTGCTCGCGCAGACGGAGGGGATCGTCGTGCCGGTGCTCCAGAAACTCGGGGCCAATGTCACGGCCATCCGCGAGCAGCTCTCCCGGGAGTTGGAGCGCCTCCCCAAGCAGAGCGATGCGCAGCCGACTCTCTCCCGCGAGTTGAGCGGCGTGTTCGACAAGGCAGAGGACGAAGCCAAGAAGCTCGGAGACGAATACGTCTCGACCGAGCACCTGCTGCTGGGCCTCGCTGACGCCAAGGGGACGGAGAGCCGCCGCATCCTTTCCGATGCCGGGGCCACACGGGATGCGCTGCTCGGCGCACTCGAGGGCGTACGCGGCACCCACCGGGTCACCGACCAGAATCCGGAGAACCAGTACCAGGCGCTGCAGCGGTACACCCGCGACCTCACCGATGCCGCCCGCCGGGGCAAGCTCGATCCGGTCATCGGCCGCGACGAGGAGATTCGGCGCGTCATCCAGGTCCTGTCGCGGAGGACCAAGAACAACCCGGTGCTGATCGGCGAGCCGGGGGTGGGGAAGACGGCCATCGTCGAGGGCCTCGCGCAGCGCATCGTCAACGGCGACGTGCCGGAGGGGCTCCGGAACAAGCGGCTCGTGGCGCTCGATCTGGGGGCGATGATCGCCGGGGCGAAGTACCGCGGCGAGTTCGAGGAACGGCTCAAGGCGGTGCTCAAGGAGATCACCGAAGGCGAGGGCCGGTTCATCGTCTTCATCGACGAGCTGCACACGCTGGTGGGCGCGGGCAAGGCCGAGGGCGCGATGGACGCCGGCAACATGCTGAAGCCGATGCTGGCGCGCGGCGAGCTGCACGTGGTGGGCGCCACCACGCTCGACGAGTACCGCCAGCATGTGGAGAAGGACGCCGCCCTGGAGCGCCGCTTCCAGCCCGTGTACGTCGGCGAGCCCAGCGTGGAGAGTACGATCGCGATCCTCCGCGGCCTCAAGGAGCGGTACGAGGCCCATCACGGCGTGCGAATCACCGACGGCGCGATCGTGGCCGCGGCGACGCTGTCGAACCGCTACATCGGCGACCGCTTTCTCCCCGACAAGGCGATCGATCTGATCGACGAGGCCGCGTCGCGCCTGCGCATCGAGATCGATTCGATGCCCCAGGAGATCGACGAGGTCGAGCGGCGCATCGTGCAGCTCCAGATCGAGCTCACCGCGCTCAAGAAGGAGAAGGACAGGGCCTCCGTGGAGCGCCGCGAGGCGCTGCAGCGGGAATTGGCCGAGCTCCAGGAGAAGAGCTCGGGGATGAAGGCGCAGTGGCAGAAGGAGAAGGAGACGCTGGGCGCCGTGGGCAGGATCAAGCAGGAGATCGACCAGACCCGGGTCGCGGCCGAACAGGCCACCCGCGCCGGTGATCTGGCCAAGGCCGCCGAGCTGACCTACGGCCGCATCCCGGAGCTGGAGCGGAACATGAAGGAGGCCGAGGCGAAGCTCGCCAGCCAGGGCGGACGCCCGCAGTTCCTCAAGGAGGAGGTCACGGCGGACGACGTGGCCGAGGTGGTCGCGCGGTGGACCGGAATCCCGGTATCGCGCATGCTCGAGAGCGAGCGGGAGCGCCTCACGAAGCTCGACGAGGAACTGTCGGAGCGCGTCGTCGGGCAGGACGAGGCCGTCGGTGCCGTGGCGAACGCCGTGCGGCGGTCACGCGCCGGCCTGCAGGACCCGAACCGCCCGATCGGCTCGTTCATCTTCCTCGGTCCCACCGGGGTGGGGAAGACGGAGACCGCGCGGGCGCTGGCCGAATTCCTGTTCGACGACGAGCGGGCGATGGTCCGCATCGACATGTCCGAGTACATGGAGAAGCACGCCGTCGCCCGCCTCATCGGGGCGCCGCCGGGCTACGTCGGCTACGAGGAGGGTGGGCAGCTCACCGAGGCCGTCCGGCGCCGACCGTATTCCGTCTTGCTGTTCGACGAGATCGAGAAGGCCCACCCCGACGTCTTCAATATCCTGCTGCAGATCCTCGACGACGGACGCCTCACGGACTCGCAGGGGCGCACGGTGGACTTCCGCAATACGGTCATCATCATGACGTCGAACATCGGCAGCCACTACATCCTCGAGCACACCGGCGGGGACTGGGAGGAGACCGAACGGCAGGTGACCCAGGCCCTGCGCCAGCACTTCCGCCCGGAGTTCCTGAACCGCGTGGACGATATCGTCGTGTTCCGGCCGCTGGGCCGCGAGCAGATCGTACGGATCGTGGACCTCCAGTTGGCCCGTCTCGAGCACCTGCTGGCAGACCGGAAGCTCACGCTCGAGGTCACCGACGAGGCGAAGGAGGTGCTCGCCGAAGAGGGCTACGATCCGGCGTTCGGCGCGCGGCCGCTCAAGCGCGCCATCCAGCGGCTCGTGCAGAACCCGCTGGCGCTCGAGGTGCTCGAGGGCAGGTTCGCCGAGGGTGATCACGTGCTCGTGACGCGTGGATCGGGGGGCGGGCTCACGTTCGAGCGGGTCGCCGCGCCGGAAGCGGCGGAAGCCGCTTCGGCGTGACCGCCGTCGGCGATCGGCCGTCTGCGCCCGACGACGCGGCCTGGATGCTCGAGGCGCTCGTCGAGGCGCGCGCAGCGGCGGCCGCTGCCGACGTGCCCGTCGGGGCGATCGTGGTCCGCCACGGCGTCGTGGTGGCGCGTGCGGCGAACCGGACCCTTCGTGATCACGACCCCACCGCGCACGCCGAGCTGCTCGCCATCCGCGAGGCGGCCCGGGCGTTGGGTGACTGGCGGCTGACCGGGTGCACGCTCTACGTCACGCTCGAACCGTGTGCGATGTGCGCCGGGGCGCTGGTGCTCGCGCGCATCGACCGCCTGGTGTTCGGCGCGTGGGATCCGAAGGCGGGTATGGTCGGCTCACTCGGTGACCTGGTGCGGCATCCGAAGCTGAACCACCGGGCCCAAGTGCGCGCCGGCGTGGAAGCCGAGGCATGCGGCGAGCTGCTGAGGACGTTCTTCGCGGTCCGCCGAACGGCCCCCGCGGAAGGCTAGCAGCGCCGGCGCGCATCGCGTTGACAGCTCACGACTTGCGGTCTACTTTTCGTGGCTCTTGGACAGGTGGCCGAGTGGCTGAAGGCACCGGTCTCGAAAACCGGCATACCGGCAACGGTATCGTGAGTTCGAATCTCACCCTGTCCGCTGCTTCAGTCGGCGCGCTGCCGCAGGTCTCGGGCCGGTGCGCTGTGCCCCGGATGGGTGGCCGAGTGGTTTAAGGCGCACGCCTGGAAAGTGTGTGTACGTCAAAAGCGTACCGTGGGTTCGAATCCCACCCCATCCGCTTCCGGTGTGATTCCCCGGACGGCGACTTCGCCGCCCGCCGTCCGGGCACCCCGGATCAGTGCTGGCGAGCGCCCGCGGTCGTGGTGTCGGCCTTCCCCGTGCTGTCGGGTGCCTGTGCGCGCCCCGGTGTGTAACTCCGCAGATACAGATTCAGCGACCCGAACGGGAGCCCCGACTTCATCTGCACGATGAGATGGCGGGAGTCGTCGCTGATCCAGACCAGCGCGTGGCCTCCCTCGCTGAAGATCCCCGACGTCTTGATCGTGGGTTTGAGCACGAGGCACATGAATGTGCCGGCCGGCACGTGGACCTCTTCCCGGCGCAGCACGTCCACGATCACCGGATTCTTGTCCGCCATGAAATAGCGGTTCCACACGTAGTGCTGGCCCACGGCCAGCGGCAGCGTGCGGATGAAGTACAGGAACGACTCGTCGTCGAGCGGTTCGGGCACGGTCAGGCTCGTGTCCTTCCCGTTCTTCGTGTAGATCCCCTCGCTCGGGTAAATCTCGTAGGTGCTCGTCCGCTTGTACCGGCCCTCGTGGATGTCCTGGTAGTACTTGTAGGAAATGAGGCGCCGCGCGTCGAACCAGCTCGTGTAGTTGTCGTGAACTCCGAACCACGACGGTCCGCCGTTCACCGAGAACCGCACCCGGAATGTCTCGTGTCCGCGCACCGTGTCGCGGGCATCGATGAGGACTTCGGCCCGGCCGACGGGGAGGAACCCGAACTTGCCGTCGAAGACCATTCGCTCCCCCACCGAGAACGGCCAGGTGTTGGCCGGACCAGGGCCGGCCGAGTCCTGCGGCGGCGGGGTCTGCGCCGCGGCGGGAGCCACCGCCAGCAACAGGGGGAGGACGCGGGCGAGAAGACGCAACATCCTCTGTAACCAAACCGGCGAGGTCGTTCCAGGCAACCCGTGCGTCGCGCTCGCGCAGGGCACCGCTTCATTTCGGCGGGACAATTCGCCATATTGTGCCCCGATGCCCGAGGCCCCCGTCACGATTCTCGACGCACGATCGCTCCAGCGAACCCTCCGTCGAATGGCCGACGAGATCGTCGAGCTGAACAACGGAACGGACGATCTGCTCATTGTTGGTATTCAGCGCCGCGGAGTTCAACTCGCGGCGCGAATCGTATCGATGATCGCTGAGCGCGAGAACGTGACGGTGCCCAGCGGTGCGCTGGACATCACCCTCTACCGCGACGACCTGCAGACGGTGGGACCGCGCCCCGTGGTCGGCCCCACCAACCTGCCCTGGGACATCGACGGCAAACACGTGGTGATCGTCGACGACGTCCTCTATACCGGCCGCACCGTGCGGGCGGCCCTCGACGAGTTGGCCGACTTCGGCCGCCCGCGGCGCATCGCCCTCGCCGTGCTCATCGACCGCGGCGGTCGCGAGCTGCCGATCCATGCCGACGTCGTGGGGCGCACGCTCAGCGTCTCCCCCGGGGGACGGATCGACGTTCTCGTGCAGGAGCTCGACGGCCGCGACGCCGTCGTCATGGTGCCCCCCGGGGCCGGGACCCCGGCGTGACCGGCGCAGGCCCCTTGGGCAAGGACCTGCTGGGACTCGAACCGCTGAGCGGCGATCAGATCAGGCTCATCCTCGACACGGCCGAGCCCTTCAAGGAAATCAGCGAGCGCGCGATCAAGAAGGTCCCCACCCTTCGCGGGGCGACCATCGTCAACCTGTTCTTCGAGCCGTCCACGCGCACCCGCGTGTCGTTCGAATTCGCCGAGAAGCGCCTGTCGGCCGACCCCGTGAACGTGGCCGCCGCCAGCTCGAGCGTGACCAAGGGAGAGACCCTCGTCGACACCGCGCGCAATCTCGAGGCCATGCGCATCGACATGGTGGTCGTGCGCCACGGCGCCTCGGGCGCCGCCCAGTTCCTGGCCGAGCGGATCGAGTCCAATGTGATCAACGCCGGCGACGGCACCCACGAGCATCCCACACAGGGGCTGCTCGACTTGCTGACGCTGCGCGACCACTTCAAGCGGCTCGACGGGTTGAAAGTGTGCATCTGCGGCGACGTGCTGCACTCCCGCGTCGCTCGCTCGAACATCTGGGGGCTCCGCAAGATGGGCGCGAGCGTCGCCGTCTGCGGCCCGCGCTCGCTCCTCCCCAACGCCATCGACGGCATGGGCGTGACGATCTTCGATCACATCGAAGACGCCCTCCAGTGGGCAGACGCGCTGAACATCCTCCGGCTCCAACTGGAGCGCATGGAGGCTGGGTACATCCCCTCCCTCCGGGAGTACAACCGCGTATTCGGGGTCTCCCGGGAGCGGCTGGACCGGGCCGGGCGTGACGTCCTCATCCTCCACCCGGGCCCCATGAACCGGGGCGTCGAGATCGACTCGGACGTGGCCGACGGCCCATTCAGCGTGATCCTCGACCAGGTGACCAACGGCGTGGCCATCCGCATGGCCGTGCTGTACCTCCTCTCGGGTGGGCGGCCCGAACTGGCCGAGGCCGCGAAGGGTGGCGATGCAGGAGTCCCCCGATGAGCGGCGTCCGGCTGCTCCGGGGTGGGCGGGTCGTCGATCCGTCCCAGAACCTCGACGCCGTAGCCGATGTGCTGATTCGCGATGGGGTGGTCGCGGAGATCGGGGCCCGGGTGGCTGGATCGGCCGGTGCGGACGCCGAAGTCATCGACTGTTCGGGCCTCGTCGTCTCCCCGGGATTCATCGACGTGCACTGTCATCTGCGCGAGCCGGGGCGTGAGGACGTCGAGACGATCGCCACTGGTGCGCGGGCCGCCGCTGCGGGGGGCTTCACCGCCGTATGCGCGATGCCCAACACCGATCCCGTCACGGACAACCAGGCCGCCGTCGGATTCATCGTCCGGCAGGCCCTGCGTGCCGGCGCGGCGCGCGTCTACCCGATCGGCGCGGTGTCGGTGGGCCAGAAGGGCATCGCCCTGGCCGAGTTCGGGGAGATGGTGGGCGCCGGGGCCGTGGCCGTGAGCGATGACGGGAAACCGGTGGCGAGCGCCCATCTGATGCGCACGGCCCTCGAGTATGCCCGCAATTTCGGCATCCCCGTGGCCGACCATTGCGAGGAGCCCACCCTGGCCGGCGGGGCGATGAACGAGGGGCTGATGAGCGCCAAGATGGGGCTCCGTGGCCTCCCTGCCGAAGCCGAGGAGATCATGGCCATCCGCGACATCCTGCTCGCGAAGCGGACCGGTGGCCACGTCCACCTCTGCCACATGAGCACGCGCGGCTCCGTGGAGCTCATTCGCTGGGGCAAGGAGCGGGGCATCAACGTCACCGCCGAGGCCTGCCCCCACCATCTCTCGCTCACCGAGGAGGCGGTGGCCGGCTACAACACGAACGCCAAGATGAACCCGCCGCTCCGCACACCGGACGACGTCCAGGCCCTGCAGGAAGGGGTGCGCGACGGCACGATCGACGTCATCGCCACCGACCACGCCCCGCATCACTATGACGAGAAGGAGCGCGAATTCTCCGACGCGCCGAACGGCATCGTGGGGCTCGAGACGGCCCTGGCCGTGAATGTCACCTGGCTCGTGAAGCCGGGGATTGTCGATCTGCAAACACTTGTTGACCGCATGTCCGTCGCGCCGGCTCGCATCTTCCATCTGCCCGGTGGCACCCTCCGGCGGGGAAGTAGGGCCGACGTGACGGTCTTCGACCCCGGTGCGGAATGGACCGTGAACCCACGGGACTTCCGCTCCAAGGGGCGCAACTCCCCTTACAGTGGCATGTCGCTCACCGGGCGCGTCCAGCTGACGCTGGTCGACGGTGAGGTGATCCATGGGCTCCGAGGCGGCGCTCCGCGCTGAGATCGTCCGCGTCTGCCGGCGTCTGGACGCCCGGGGCCTCATCGCCGGGCCCGACGGCAACGTGTCGGTCCGGCTCGACGACGGGAACCTGCTGGTCACCCCGGCGGGTACGTCCAAGGGCCTCCTCGCCGAAGCCGACCTGGTGGTGGTGGATCTCGAGGGCCGGATGGTTTCGGGGGCCCGGGCTGCGTCGTCAGAAATAGGCATGCATGTTCGGATCTACCGCCGGCGGCCGGACGTCCGCGCCGTGGTCCATGCTCATCCGCCGACGGCGACGGCCTTCGGCGTCGCCGGGGAGGACTTGATGGATCCCGTACTTCCGGAGATCGTACTACAGATGGGCGGCGTGCCGCTCGTGCCCTATGCGATGCCTGGCGGCGAAGCGCTCGCCGACCAGCTCGAGTCCTACCTCCCGCACCACGACGCGTTTCTGATGGCCAATCACGGCGCCACGACCCTCGGCCCCACGCTCACCATTGCCCAGCAGCGGATGGAGAGCCTGGAGCATGCCGCTTGCATACTGCTCGCGGCCCGCCAACTCGGGCGGGTGAATCGGTTGAGCCCGGCCGATACGGCGGCGCTGCGCCGAGCCGGGAACGCTGCGCAGGACGACGAATGACGAAGAAGACTCCCAGTTCTCCACTCGACATCGTCACCGCTCTGATGCAGGAGCGCGTGAAATTCGAGACATGGCTCGCCACGCTCGAGGACCGTCGTGCCGAAACGCCCGCCAAGGTCTACGAGCGCGTGCGGACGGACTACGAAACCAGACTTGCCGGCGTGATGGAGGAGTTGAAGACTCACGCCAAGGAGCTGGAGGCACAGGCGGAGCAGTACACGGCCCGCCTGGCGACGCTCACCGAGCAGGAGCAGGGGCGCCGGGAAGCGCGGGCCGAGGCCGAGCTCCGGGCCCACGTGGGGGAGATCTCGCAGGAGGACTGGGACCGTACGGCGAAGGAAGCCGACGAGGCGCTGGCCGCCATCGCCGCCGAGCAGGCGGTCGTCGGGGCGGATCTCAATCGCGTGCACGAGCTGCTGGGGGC
>JBJKRG010000258.1:0-3439 GCA_046704805.1 Gemmatimonadaceae bacterium | reverse complement strand
GCGCGGTCCCGCCACCGGCAGCAGCCACGCGAACTGGCGCAGCACCATGCACGCCTGGCGCGCGCCGCGCCGGAACTCGGCGGCGGCGGGATCCGCGTGCTCCGGCAAGTCGCGCCAGAGCGTCAGGAACACCTCGCACATGCCGGAGACACTCCACACGGAGTAGTAGAGGTTGGGAGGAGTGGCCCGGAACTGCGCCAGCGCCGTCGTCGCGTGCTCCCGGGCCAGCGAGGCGTCGCCGTCGCGCAGCGCGGCGAGGGCCAGGAGCCCGTGCCCCACGGTCTCCTCCGTCCGGTGCGCGTTGTACTTGAGCTGCACCCGGTAGTCCGCCAGCAGCTCGGCGTCCACGCGGCCGCGCGTCGAAAGCTGGGTGGCACATTGCCCGCCGCGCGCCCACAGCCGTGCCTGGAGCGCGCCGTAGCGCGCCGATGCGAAGGTCTCGTCGAAGTAGCGCATCGCCTGGGTGAAGTGGCCGGTCGACAGCTCGGTGAATCCGCGGCCGGCGCGACACGCCTCCCACAGGAAGCGGGCCCCCTGGCGCGCGAATCGCTCGGCGCCCCAATCCGTGGTCTGCCGCACGAGGGCCCAATCGCCGACGTTGCTCGCGTAGTTGAGCTGGATGCGCGCCAGGTCGCGCACGTCGTCCTGGCCCTCAGCCAGCGCCTGCGCGCGCGCCACGTACCGGTGGGCCACGCCGGTCAGGTGCGCCATCGCCGCGAGAATCGCCAGCGTGGCATAGCCCTCGATCATGCCGACCCGGTCGTCGCCCCGCTCGGCGAGGTTCGTGGCACGCAGACTGCCGTAGACCGGCGAGAGCTGCTCGTTGTTGAACCAGCCGGCTTCGGCGAACCGTTTCGTAGCAAGGGCCGCCGTCGCCAGCGCGGCCCGCTCCGTCTCCGGTGCGGTGCCGGTGAACCGGTGCGGGAACCGCCGGTGCACCATCTGCCGCCCCAGCTCGCGGAAGATGCCGATCGTCATCGCGATCGGCCCCGACGACAACGGGTAGCCGCGCAGCGCGAGCGCCATCCGCAGATGGTCGCCGGCCACGTTGTACTCCGAGAGCTGGATGGCGGCCTCGCCGAGCCAGAACTCCCACTGCGCGCGGCGCGAGGCGTCGACCGGCACCCGCCCCTCCGCGGCCAACTCCTTCGCGCGCTCGAGGAAGCTCCGGGCTTCGCGGTTCGCGAAGCTGTTCATCGCGTGCTCGGCGGCCCGCTCGAGATGCGGGATGGCCCGCGCCGGCTCGCCGGCCCGGTCCCAGTGGTGGGCGAGCAGCGGGGCCAGCGCGTCGAGCTGGTCGGCGCGGTGGCGCTCGAGCCATTCGGCGACCGCACGGTGGAGCTGGCGCCGCTGCGAGAACAGGAGTGCGCCGTACGCCACGTCCTGCACGATCGCGTGGCGGAACAGATAGGCCGGGTGCGGCTCCGGCGTCTCCAGCCGCGTGAGGTCCACCGACTCCAGGTGCGCCAGACCGGCGCCGAGTCGTGGCAGGTCGGCCGCCACCGGGTAGATGTCGTGCAGGACTTCCTGCTCGAACACACGCCCGACGATGCTCGCCGACTTGAGCATCAGTTGCTCGTCCAGCGGCAGCCGGTCGATGCGTGCCGACACCACACCGTGGACGGTATCGGGGAACTGCGCGGCGCGGAGGCCCGCCTCGCCCGCCGTGAGCCGGCAGACGCCGTGGTCGCTGGCGAGGAGTCCGGCGTCCGAGAGCGCCCGCGCCAGCTCCTCGCTGTAGAAGGGATGTCCCTCTGCGCGCTCGAGCACGAATGCCACCAGCTCCTGCGGCACGTCGTCGACGCCGAGCGCGTGCGCGAGCAGCGCCGGCAGCTCGGCCTCGCCCAGCGGCCCCAGCGGCATGTGCGTGCCGCCCGCCACTTCCAGCAGGCGGCGCACCGACGTCACGGCCGGCTCCTCGAGCGGACGGCTGGCCAGCACCATGAGCACACCCGGCACCCGGACCGCGACGGCCGACGCCAGATCGAGCGACGCCGAGTCGAGCCAGTGGACGTCGTCGAGGATGGCCGCCAACGGTGCTCTGGCTGCTGCGGCGGCCACGAGGGCGACGACGAGATCCTTGACGGCATCGGCCCGGACCTCACCGCGCATCGCTTCCGTTTCCGGCGTGTCCGGCAGCGCGAGCGGGAGGATTCCGTTCAACAGCGGGAGGTGGCGGAGCAGATCGGGCCGGCCCTCGAGGAGCGCACGCGCCGCCCCCTCGACGTCCGCGCCACCGCCGACCAGGCGGGCCAGCAGCTCGCGCCAGGCGAAGTACGCCGTCGTGCGCTCCACCGTATCCCCGGCGCCGACCACGACGCGGATCCCCGAGGCTTCCGCCTGCTGGGCGAGATCGGCCAGGAGCGACGACTTGCCGATGCCGGCCTCGCCCTCGATCCAGAACAGCCCCCCGGTGCCCTGGCCGAGTCGAGCCACGGCGGATGCGAGGGCGGTGCGCTCGGCCACGCGCCCGGCGAGGAACCGATCGGAGGCACGCACCGACGTACTCACGCGCCCGCGCGGCCGGTTTACCGACACCGGATCGCGCCATCCCTTCACGCGGATCGGATCGAGCGTCTCGAACGCGAACCGGCGCTCGCCGGCCCGGCGCGTGGCGTCGTCGGCCAGCACGCCGTCGTTCGACGCCTTCATGAGGCGCGCCGCCAGGTTCATCGTCGTACCGACGATCGTGTACTGTCGACGCGCGACACTTCCGTAGGACCCGCAGAACGTCCGCCCGGTGGCGAGGCCGATGCTGGGAACGAGCCCCGCCTCTCGCAGCTCGCGCGCCAGGGCGAGCGACGCCTCGACGGCCCGCGCGGCGGAGTTCTCGGCGCCGCCCGGCGGCAGGCCGAACGCGGCGATGATGCTCACCCCCTTGTCGTCCATCACCGCCTGGTAGAGGGCACCGGCGTTGCGCTGCACGGCGCGTTGCGTGGCCTCCACCGCGTGTTGCAGCGTCGTGCGCGCCGCTTCCGGATCGTCGGGCAGCCCGTGCAGGTTCATGAACGCCACCGAGACGCGCCGGAACTCGGCGGCCCAGTCCCCGTGACCGGCCAAGACGCGGTCGCGCACGACCGCCGACACGTACGGGCGCAATCGCTCGGACGCGACGTCGGGAGCTGCCTCAACGACCGGAGGCGCCCCGCCGTCACGCCGCTCGACGCGCCATGAACCGTCGGAGAGTCGCGTGCCGTCCACGCCGCCGAGGAGGCGCGCAGCCGCCGCGGACAGCACCACGTGTCCGGGTTCGGCGACGTCGCTCGCCCGACCGGCCTGCCGGATCGGATCGCCCACGAGCGTCACCGACCACTCGTTCGCCACACCGCCCAACTCGTGGACACCCAGCTCGCCCGCGCCGATGCCGGCGCGCAGGCGGAGCGTCACGTCGGGCGCCGCCGCGAACTCGTGCAGCCGGTCCCGGATGGCGAGCGCGCAC
>JBJKRG010000257.1:0-7913 GCA_046704805.1 Gemmatimonadaceae bacterium | reverse complement strand
CCCGCCGCCCGTGGATCGGGACCGGCAGGTGCTGCTGGATTACTACGCGGTGGGGCTGAGCCTCGACGGGCACCCCATGCAGACAGTCCGAGAGAAGCTGCAGAAGGCCGGGGCGGTGTCGAGCCGGGATCTGGCGAAGATGCCGAGCGGGCGGACCGTGACCATCGGTGGACTCGTGACTGTCCGGCAGCGGCCGAGTACGGCGGGGGGGACGATCTTCCTGCTCTTAGAAGACGAGTGGGGATTCGTGAACGTGGTCGTGCACAAGAGCCTCGTCGAGGCGAACGAGGATGTGGTGAAGCGGGCGCCGTTCGTGGTGGTGCAGGGAAGGTTGGAGAAGGATTCGGGGGCGGTGAATGTGGTGGGGAGGCGGTTCAAGGAGCTGGCCGTAGGGGAGGGGCGGTTCGTGCATCGGGCGCATGAGTTCAGGTAGTTCTCCTCGAACCACACCCGACGAATGGTGGTTATGGGTACCGGTGCTCGCCCGGGGGCAGATGCGTTCGGACGATGGGCTCGGCGACGTCGTGGTGACACGCGTCGCGTTGGCGCCGTGGCGCGCGCGCGAACTGGCATCCGCGCGCCCACCCCCGTCCCGGTGGCCACGCAACCGCCGGCCGGGGCTCGCCGACCCGCCCACCGTGCGCGTTCGTCAGGCCATACGGGGATTCAAACTCCGATCCCTACCGGGTATGCTTCGAGGGAGCGAAGCGGCGGCGCCTAAACGGCCCGCCACCCGAACGCGACGAGGAACAGTGGAAGTCGAAGCGAAGGTGAGGCAGTCTTCACCGCGGGCCGTGGGCGTCCTAGCGCTGGCCTCGCTGCTGGGCGCGCTGGGCGCAACGCGCGCGGACGCACAGCAGCCGCCGGAGCCGGTGCGCGCCGTCCCGTCGCTGGACCTCCAACGGTACGCCGGACTCTGGTACGAGGTGGCGCGGTTTCCCAACCGGTTCGAGCGCCGGTGCGTGGGGCAGCCAACCGCGAACTACGAACTGCGGCCCGACAGCACGATCAAGGTCGTGAACACCTGCCGGACCGCGGACAGCACGATCAATCGTGCGGAGGGGGCGGCGCATCTCGCCGATCGCAGCGGGCCGGCGTCGAAGCTCAAGGTCCGCTTCGCGCCGGCATTCCTCTCGTTCCTGCCGATGGTGTGGGCCGACTACTGGGTGCTCGATCTCGCGGACGACTATCGCGCGGCGCTGGTCGGGACGCCGGACCGGCGCTATCTGTGGCTGCTCTCACGCACACCATCGCTCGATTCCGCGACGTACGACGGTCTCGTCGCCGCCGCAGCGCGCCAGGGGTTCGACGTCGCGCGGCTGCAGCGGCTGCAGGGGCCCTGACGCGCGGCTCGCCGTCCGGACGTCACCGGGCTCGGGCGAGCAGCTCCTCGCTGCGCTCCCACAGCTCGCGGGCCACGCGGCCGTCGTCGTCCCGGAATGCCACCGGCATCGGCCGGCGCTTGTTGTATACCTCCCCCGGCTGCCACGCCACGCCCGGATCTCCCTCGGCCAGCGCCGTAAGCCGGTGGCCGCTCGACTCGGGGCTGATCATCACGAGATACTTCAGGGGCGCTCGGTAGAAGACCCGCATGAAGTGAGTCGTGTCGCTCGCAAAGTTGCTGCGCACGACCCCGGGGTGGAACGCCACGGCGGCAATGCCGTCGCCGTGGTGGCGCCGATGCAGTTCGCGTGTGAACAGGATGTTGGCGAGCTTGCCGTTCCCGTAGGCGCGCTCCGGCCGGTAGCGCCGCTCGTTCTGCAAGTCCGCGACGTCGAACCCGAGTCCCCACACATTGGCCGCGCGGCTCGAGGTCTGGATGACCTTCGCGCGGCTCGCGATGAGCCGGGGCAGCAGCAGCGTGGTGAGGAGAAAGGGCGCGAGGTGGTTGACCTGAAAGGTCTTCTCGAAACCATCTTCGGTGATCTCGCGCCGCCCCATGATCGCGCCGGCGTTGTTCGCCAGCACGTCGATGCGGTCGTAGCGCGCGAGCTCGGCGGCGAGCCGGCGAACGTCGGCCAGTCGCGCGTAGTCGGCCACGTGACACGGCACCCCGAGCTCGCGTGCGAAGGCCTCGGTCTTCGCCGGTGAGCGGCCGACGATGACGACGTCGTGCCCCCCGGCCCTGAGCTGGCGAGCGCTCGCGGCGCCGATGCCGTCGCTCGCGCCGGTGATGATGATCGTTCCCCTGGCGTGTTCGTCCATGTCGCATGGAGCGACCCCTTTCGGCCCGCATCGGTCACGGCTGCGCCGAAGGGGCTCTTGGGCCAGGGCTGGCGTCGGCGACTGCGCGCCCACTAATTGAACTGGAGCCTCCACCGCAGTGGCCACATCAACGACGCGAAGAGGACCGACCCATGACACACTACGCGGTCGCGCGGCGCCTGCTGTCCGCGTCCGCTGCTCTGGCCCTCCTCGCGCTGGCCGTGTGGATGACCTCGGGGGGCGTCCACAACCTGGCCCGGGCGAAAACGCTGGGCCAGCGGTTGGAGAACGCCGTCCAGTTCGTGTGCGCTTTGCTGAGCGTCGCAACCGTGGTCACGCGGTATCGCTGGCATCATCTGAGCCGGCCGGTGCGCATGTTCTGGGCGATCGCCCTCGCCGCGGTGGCAGGACTGTCGGGACTGGTATGGGGCCCGCCGATGCCGCTCGTCGCGTTGCTGTTCGTGCTGGCCGCGCTCCTGATGGCGCGAGTCATACTTCGAGTGCTGGACGCGGCCGCCCCGAGCCGTGATGCCGTTCCGCTCGGAATCCCATGACGGCGGCCTGTCCTGCCTTCGAAGTCATCGCCGTGCTGGAGCCTCGCGCGGATCCTGGCGGACCTGCGCCGAGCCCGATCGGGGCCGGGGCGAGGGCCCCCACCCGACCACCGGCCGGCCGCGCGACCGCCGGCCGGGGCTCGCCGACCCGCCCACCGTGCGCGATCTTCAGGCCATACGGGGATTCCAATTCCTATCCCTCGTGAACGTGGTCGTGCACAAGAGTCTCGTCGAGGTGAACGAGGACGTCGTGAAGCAGGCACCGGTCGGGGTGGTGCAGGGAAGGCTGGAGAAGGATTCCCGGGCGGTGAATGTGGTGGGGCGACGGTTCAGCGACCTGGTGGTGGGGAACGGGCAGTTCGTGCATCGGGCGCATGAAGTCAGGTAGTACCTCCGGGTAATCCATACGATGACATTCGGCATCGTCTCCGCTCCGCTGGCGCCCCGGCTCATCGCCCTCTAACGTTCTTCCGGCGTCACCGTCGGCACACCGCAGTCCCGTCTACACCAACGGTTGCGGCACGGGAGCATCCATCGATACTCGCAGCCGTCTTCGCCCCCGCGCCCCACCCCTACGGGACCAGGTCTTCGTCTCGCAGTGTGAGAGAACCGCGTGCCCGATTCGAGCACCTACGATCTCGTCGTCGTTGGCGGCGGCCCGGCCGGGTCGACCGCCGCACGCCGCGCGGCTGCGGGCGGACTCTCCACGCTGCTCCTCGACGCGGCGGAGTTCCCGCGCAACAAGCCGTGCGGCGGTGGGCTCACCGAGCAGGCGATGTCGTACCTCGATTTTCCGGTACCCACTGATCTGCACGAAGCCGAGGTGTACGGCGCGCGGGTGCACTACCGCGGGAAGACGGCCACCGCGCGGCTCGACTCGCGGCTCGCGGTGATCGTGAGCCGCCGCCGGTTCGACACGCTGCTGCTGGAGAAGGCGGGCGAGGGGGGCGCCGAGGTCTTGCAGGGCACGCGGGTGACGGGGGTGGAGGACCGGGGATCGCACGTGGTCGTGACGGCGGGCGACCGAACGATCGAAGCGCGCCACTGCATCATCGCCGCCGGCGGCGCGTCACGTCTCGGCCAGACGATCCGCCCCCCGCTCGACAAACACGAGTACGCCGTCGCGGTCGAAATGGACGTGCCGTGTCCGACCGACGGGGTGCGTGAGTTCGCCGATGGGCTCATCGACGTGCACTTCGGCGTGGCCCACATGGGCTACGCCTGGGTCTTCCCGCACGCCGCGTGGTTCAACGTCGGCCTCGCGGGGATTGCGTCGAGCATGCACCAGCCGAGGAGCCACCTGGAGCAGTTCCTCGAATCGCTGCCGTCGGAGATCTCGTCACGCTCGGAGTCGGCGACGAACCGCGTGGGCGCGCCGATTCCCGCCGGCGGCCTCCGGCGGCGCGTGGCGGCGGGGCGGATCCTCATGGCCGGGGACGCGGCGGGCTTCGTGGACTCGTTTTACGGCGAGGGGATCGCGTACGCCATCCGGTCCGGCGCACTCGCCGCCCAGGCCGTCGCCTCGGCCGCGAATCCGGCGGACGCGTACTCGGACGCCTCGAATCGCGAGATCGTCCGGCCCCTCAAGTACTCGTACGTCCTCTCGAAGCTGCTCCACCGCTACCCGGGCGTCCTGCTCAGGATCTTCGCCTCGCACCCTGTGGTGCTGCAGCGGTTCCTCCAGGTGCCCGCCCGACGCCTGTCCTATACGGCGTTTCTGCGGTGGTTCCTGATTCGCGTCCCCTACTTTATGCTCGCGACGTGATCGTGCAATTTGGATGGGTTGGCGCATGACCGTCTCGACCCGACTACGCTCATCGCTCCCGGAGGGCCCCATGCGGCTGGCCAGCATCGCCACGATCCTGCTCGCAACCTTCGCCTTCACCACGGCCTCGGCCCAAATGCCCAACACATTCACACTCACGAGCCCCGACATCCACGACGGCGGCACGATCCCCGCAACCCATGTGTTCAAAGGCATGGGATGCACCGGCAACAACATCTCGCCGGCGCTCGCCTGGCACAACGCGCCCGCGGGCACCAAGAGCTTCGCGGTCACGGTCTACGACCCCGACGCACCCACGGGCAGCGGATGGTGGCACTGGGTGGTCTACAACATTCCCGCCAACGTGACGTCGCTGCCGGCCGGCGCCGGTGACCCCGCCAAGCACCTGCTTCCGGCCGGCGCTCAGCAGGGACACACCGACTTCGGCACCGCCGAATACGGCGGCCCCTGCCCGCCGGTGGGCGACGCACCGCACCACTACCACTTCACGGTCTACGCGCTCGATACCGAGAAGCTCGACATCCCGGCGAACGCCACGGCCGCGTACGTCGGCTTCAACATCCACTTCCACATCCTCGGCGAGGCCGAGCTCGTAGGGTTGTTTGGCCGGAGCAAGTAGCCCCCACCCCCGCGCTCCGGGCGGTCGAACGCGCGCGGTCCCCTGCTGGACCGCGCGCGTTCGTTGCAGCAAGCTTTTCCCATCCGTCGCACCCCCCGCTCTTCCAGCCCCGTATCACCGGAGCCCGTCCGCATGCCTCTCACCGCTCCTGCCCGGCTCGCGAGCATCGCTGCCGCGGCCTCGCTGCTGGCCGTGCCGGCCCTCGCGCAGCAGCAGCACCTCACCAACGAGACCCCCGCACACTTCACGACCGTCGATTCGACGTGGAACTATACACGCGAGGACGTGATGATCCCGATGCGCGACGGCGTGAAGCTCCACACGGTGATTCTCATCCCGAAGGGCGCCCACGATGCGCCCATCCTGCTCACGCGCACGCCGTACAACGCGACCGCCACCACGTCGTACGCGTACAGCTCGCACCTGGCGCCGGAGCTGAACGGCTACGACAACGCGCTCGACGTCATCATCCCGGGCGGGTACATCCGGGTCGTCCAGGACATCCGCGGCAAGTACGGCTCCCAGGGGACGTACGTGATGAACCGACCGCTGGTCGGGCCGCTCAACGACACGAAGGTCGACGAGTCCACCGACACCTATGACACCATCGAGTGGCTGGTGAAGCACCTGCCGATGTCGAACGGGCGCGTGGGCGAGCTGGGCATCTCGTACGACGGCTTCGAGCCGCTCATGGGATTGATCAATCCGAATCCGGCGCTCAAGGTGTCGATTCCCATGAACCCGATGGTGGACGGCTGGATGGGCGACGACTGGTTCCACCACGGCGCGTTCCGCGAGCAGAACATGCCGTACATCCTCGAACAGGAAGCCACCCGCGACAACTCGGTGCACTGGTGGACGAACGCGTTCGACGACTGGGACGTCTACATGAAGTACGGCAACGCCGGCGAGCTGGGCGCCTCACGCGGCATGCAGCAGGTGGGATTCTGGAACGAGATCCTCAAACACCCGAGCTACGACCGCTGGTGGCAGCTCCAGGCGATGGACAGCATCCTCGCCAAGCAGCCCCTCAAGGTGCCGACGATGCTGGTATCGTCGCTCTGGGACCAGGAGGACATCTACGGCGCCATGGCCGTCTACCGCGCCATCAAGCCGAAGGACGTCAACAACGACATGGTCTACCTCACCCTGGGCCCCTGGCACCACGGGCAGGAGATCGAGGACGGCAGCTCACTCGGCGCCCTCAAGTTCCCGACCAATACGTCGTACGATTTCCAGACCAAGATCCTGGGCCCGTTCCTGGCCAAGTACCTCAAGGACTCCACTCCGACCCAACCGATCGCGCCCGTGAACGCCTACCTCACCGGTGTGAACAAGTGGGAGCGCCTGCAGAAGTGGCCCTCGGGCTGCCCCAGCGGGTGCACGCCGACGCCCACGCCGCTCTATCTGGAATCCAACCTCAAGGTGGGCTTCCAGGCGCCGACGGCGAACGGCAACGGCACGGACTCGTACGTCTCCGATCCGAACAAGCCCGTGCCCTACCGCGCCCGCCCGGCGCAGCCCGTCGGGTACGTCTATCCGCTCACCTGGGTCCAGTGGCTGGTGGACGACCAACGCAATGTCGGGAGCCGCACCGACGTGCTCGCGTACGAGTCGAACGTGCTGACGAAGCCGCTGCAGGTGAGCGGGCGGCCGATCGCCAACCTCGTGGCGGCCACCACGGGCACCGACGCCGATTGGGTGGTGAAGCTCATCGACGTCTATCCGCCGGAGGTGGGCGGCGATCCGGAGATGGGCGGCTATGAGCTGGCGGTGTCGATGGACATCTTCCGCGGCCGCTACCGCACCAGCTACTCCGTTCCGCACCCGATCACCCCGAACGTGCCGCTGCTGTACAAGTTCCACCTGCCCACGGTGAACCACGTCTTCCTGCCGGGGCACCGGATCATGGTCCAGATCCAGTCGAGCTGGTTCCCGCTCTACGACCGGAACCCGCAGACGTTCGTGAAGAACATCTTCTGGGCGAAGCCCAGCGACTACAAGAAGGCGACGATGACGGTGTACCACGAGCCGGGGCACGAGACGTTCATCGAGCTGCCGGTGGTGAAGCGGTAGAAAGCCGGGAACCTAATCCAGCCTGGGTTTCGACCCGGGCTGGTAGATGCCCGGCTCCGTCCTCGCCGCGATCGACAGCCGGTGCCATGCGTTGATCGTCGCGATCGCGAAGCTCAGATCGGACAGCTCCCGGTCGTCGAAGTGGGGCCGGACCACCTCGTACACCGCGTCGGGCACCTGGTCGTGCGCGATCAGCGTGAGCGCTTCGGTCCACGCCAACGCGGCGCGTTCGCGGTCCGTGTACCAGGGGCACTCGCGCCAGGCATCCAGCGAGTACAGCCGCTGCTCCGTCTCGCCGATGGCGCGGAGATCCTTCCAGTGCATGTCGATGCAGTAGGCACACCCGTTGATCTGCGAAGCGCGCAGCTTGATCAGGTGGATCAGGGGCTGCTCGATCGAGCATTCACGCAGATACTTCTCGAGACCGGCCATGGCCCGGTACCCATCCGGGGCCGATCGGACATAGCTGAAGCGTGGTTCCACGCGTTCCTCCGCGAAGTGGCGATGGTGGCATCCGCAGATTAACGGGCCCGGGAACCCCCTGCTGGCCGGCACCAGGGGCCGAACATACCTTGGAGGAGCCATGATTTCTCAGCGCGCGGTCGAACGGAGCGCCGGCGCGGCGGCCCGCCGCGAACCCCGTCTGCGCGGATGGTTCCGGGCTGCTCTCTGC
>JBJKRG010000256.1:0-31944 GCA_046704805.1 Gemmatimonadaceae bacterium | reverse complement strand
CCAGATCGATGTCCTCGGTGACGGGTTTGGCGAGCTGGCGCTCGAACATGGTGCGTACCTCACGCTCCGGGGCCGCGGCATCGGAGGCGTCGAGCGCGACGACGAGGTGGCGTCCCACGTGCACCGTGCGGACGGCGGCGAAGCCGAGTGTGTGCAGGGCGTCGGCGACGGCCTTGCCCTGCGGGTCGAGCAGCCCCTGGCGGGGCGTGATGTGCAGGGAAACGCGGAAGCGGGTCATGCGGGCGGAGATCCGGGTTTGGGAGTGGGTGTGTGCGGGGTACCGCCGGGCGGAGTGCCGCCGCCGCGATCCCGGCGGCGACGGGACCGTCGACGGCGGGGCCGGGGCGGTGTGAGGGGCTCGTCCCCGACCTCTTCGCGGAGATACACGTGGCTCCGCGGCGCGGCCACGTGGCCCGTATGGGTGGCGGGCGCCTCGCCGCGCCGCTCGAGCAGCCCCAGCCACGCGGCGCGCACGATCCCGAAGCCGACGTAGACGACGGCCGCCGGGAAGAAGAACTGATTGGGCAGGAAGACCAGCGCCACCAGACCGCCCACCAGCAGGAGCAACCCGACGACGCCCTTCACGCTGCGCAGGCTGACGTTGGGCATCACGGGGTAGGGCACGTTGCTCACCATCAGGAAGCTGAGCGCGAGCATGATGTACCGCAGCAGCACGTGCCACGGCAGGTTGGCGATCACGGTTTCCTGGTACAGCGGGGTCTGGCTGAACCAGTAGTACGTGGCGAGCGTGACGCCCGCGGCGGGCGTGGGGAGCCCCTGAAAGAACGTCTTCGAGCTGCCGGCCTGCTCGACGTTGAACCGTGCCAGTCGCAGGATGGCACAGGCCGTGAACAGGAAGCAGAAGAGCCACTCCCATCCCTCCCGGTTGAACACCGCGAAGTACATGATCATCGACGGGGCGACGCCGAAGGTCACGGCGTCGACCAGCGAATCCAGCTCCTCGCCGAAGCGGCCGCCGGTGTTCGTGGCCCGCGCCACCCGGCCGTCGAGCATGTCCATCACGCCCCCCAGCACGACCCACCACCCGGCGAGCTTGTACTGACCCCGGGTCGCGGCGACGATGGCGAACATCCCGAAGAACAGATTGAGCACCGTGAGCCCGCTGGGGAACAGCACGATGGCGCGGCGCACCCGCGTCCGGGAGGGTTGGGGCGTCATGTGTCGGCAAGCTCCGCGAGAACGGTCAGGCCCGCGCGCGTGGTCTGGCCCACGTGGACGCGGACCGCGGCGTCGGTCGGGAGGAACACGTCCACGCGCGATCCGAAGCGGATGATTCCCATCCGCTCGCCCTGGTGCGCCGCGTCGCCCACGCGGCTGTAGGTCACGATGCGGCGGGCGATCAGCCCCGCGATCTGCCGGACGAGCACGCGCGTGGGCCCGTGCAGGAGTCCCACGGAGCGCTGCTCGTTCTCGAGACTCGACTTCTCGGACGCGGCATTGAGGAACTTGCCGGGATTGTAGTGCACGTATTCCACGGTGCCGCCCACGGGATACCGGTTCACGTGGACGTTGAACACGTTCATGAAGATGGAGATCCGCAGCGCACGGGTCCGGAGGAACGCCGGCTCGTCCACTTCGGTCACGTGGACGATGCGGCCGTCGGCGGGTGCGATGACCAGGGCGTCGCCGCGGGGGCCGGACCGCTCCGGATCGCGGAAGAAGTACACCACCCAACCGGCGATGACCGTGAGCAGGACGGCGAGTGCCCACAGGGGCCACCCGCGTCGCACCACGGCCAGCGCGTAGGCCGCCAGCGCGGCGATCACCGCCCCGACGATGAATGGGCGACCTTCGCGGGCAACCTTCACGCGAGCCCCTGGATCGCGAGCGGCGAGCCGGTGATCCGGCGGTACGCGTCGAGGTACCGATCACTGGTCGCCTTCACGACGTCCGGCGGCAGCGTGGGACCGGGGGCCTCGCCGTTCCAGCGTCCGGCGCGGCGCTCGGCGTCCAGCCAATCGCGCAGCGGCTGTTTGTCGAAGCTCGGCTGCGTGTGTCCGGGCTCGTACTGCTCGGCCGGCCAGAAGCGGGAGCTGTCGGGCGTGAGCACCTCGTCGACGAGGAGGATGCGCCCGCCGGCGTCCCGCCCGAATTCGAATTTGGTGTCGGCGATGATGATGCCGCGGTCGGCCGCCAGCGTGCGGCCCATCTCGTAGACGTGTCGCGACAGGCGCTCGAGCTCGGCAGTGGCGTCGGCGCCCACCCGTCGGGCCATCTCCGCTACCGTGATGTTCTCGTCGTGGCCGCTCTCCGCCTTCGTGGCGGGGCTGAAGATGGGCCGTTCGAACCGGTCGGCCTCGCGCAGCCCCGCGGGGAGCGGCTCCCCGGCCAGGGTGCCGTGCTGCCGGTACTCCTTCCACGCCGAGCCGGACAGATAGCCGCGCACGACGCATTCGATCGGAAAGACCTGGGCGCGCCGGCAGAGCATGGCGCGCCCGGCAATCGTCTGCCGGTGCGGGACCAGCGACGGCACCAGGCGCACGATCTCGTCCGCGTCCGCGGACACCAGATGGTGCGACACCTCGTGCTCGAACCGCCGCAGCCACCAGGCGGTGATCTGCGTCAACACCGCCCCCTTGTACGGGATTGGTTCCTTCATCACCACGTCGAAGGCGCTCACCCGGTCGGTCGCCACGATGAGCAGGTGGAGTGGATCCACCTCGTACACTTCACGGACCTTGCCGCGGCGGAGGTGGCGCAGCGGGATGGGGGCCACGGTCACGACGCTCATACGCGCACCTCCTCGCGCTCGGCGGCGCGGGCTCCATGCAGCAGCGGCTCCACCACCTCGTCGAGGAACTCGTCCACCTGTTCGCGGGCCCGGCCGACGAAGGCCTGCGGCGCGAGGAGGGTGTCCATCTCGACGGCCGGCACCGGCCAGCCCGGCTCGGCCGCCAGACGGCCCAGCATGTCGTTGGCGGGGGCGCCGTCCTTCAACGCGCGGGCCGCCGCGATGGCCGCACGCCGGATCATCTCGTGCGCTTCCTGCCGATCGACCCCCATCTGGACTGCGCGGATGATCAACGCTTCGGTGGCCATGAACGGCAGCTCGGCATTGAGCCGTTGCGCAATCCGGGCCCGATGCACCTCGAGTCCCGTCACGACGTTCTCCATGACCACGAGGATGGCGTCGACGGCGAGGAACGATTCGGGGATCGACAGCCGCCGGTTCGCGCTGTCATCGAGCGTGCGCTCGAAGTACTGCACACTGTGCGTCTGATTGGCATTGGGCTCGAGGCTGAGGACGAAGCGCGCCAGCGCCGCGATGCGCTCGCACCGCATCGGGTTCCGCTTGTAGGCCATGGCGGACGAGCCGATCTGCTCCTGCTCGAACGGCTCCTCGATCTCGCCATAGGACTGCAGCATGCGCAGGTCGCCGCTGAACTTCGCCGCACTCGCGGCGATCGCAGCCACGACGTCGAGGACGCCCGCGTCGATCTTGCGCGAATAGGTCTGGCCGGTCACCGGCATGGCGCTGCGGAAGCCGATGGCGGCCGTGACCCGCCGTTCCAGCTCCCGCACCTTGTCGTGGTCGCCGTCGAACAACTCGAGGAACGACGCCTGGGTGCCCGTCGTCCCCTTGACCCCGCGGCAGGGCAGGGTGTCGCGGCGGTGGTCGATCTCCTGCAGATCCAGCACGAGATCCTGCAGCCACAGCGTGGCCCGCTTCCCGACGGTCGTCGGTTGCGCGGGCTGCAGGTGGGTGGAGCCGAGGGTCGGGACGTCCCGCCACTGGCGCGCGAAGTCGGCCAGTGACCGCATCACCGTCACGAGCTTGCCGCGCAACAGGTCGAGGCCGCGCCGCATGAGGATCAGGTCGGCGTTGTCCGTCACGAACGCGCTGGTGGCCCCGAGGTGGATGAACTTTCGCGCCGCGGGCGCCGCATCGCCGAAGGCGTGGACGTGGGCCATCACGTCGTGGCGGTAGCGTCGCTCGTAGGCCGCCACGGCGTCGAAGTCGATGTCGTCCAGGTGCGCACGCATCTGGGCCACCGCCTCGTCGGGAATCGGCACGCCCAGCGCCTGTTCCGCCTCCGCCAGCGCCAACCACAGTTGTCGCCACAGCCCGTACCGCGTGACCGGCGACCACAGCCGGAGCATCGCCTGCGAGGCGTATCGCTCGGCGAGGGGTGAGGAGTATCGGTCGTGGACGCTCATCGGATCTCGAAATCGGTAACGTAGTAGGTCCCGGAACGCTCGAGCACCATGCGGATCCAGCCACGCCCCGCGAATTCGTTCAGGGCCTTCGATGCCTCGCTGGCCGTGTGGATGTCGACGTTGTTGATCCGGACGATGACGTCCCCGGACTGGATGCCCAGCTCCGACGCCATCTCGTGGCTCACCTTGAGGACGAGCGCGCCGCTGCGACTCCGGAGGCTCCGCTCCGCACGGATGGCCGGGGTCACGGTCACGAGCTCGAGTTGCTTCAGCACCTCGACCTTGGGCGCCGTGACCTCGGGGAGGTTCTCGGTGGTCACCGCGACCTGGAAACTGCGGGCCCCGCGCTTCACGACGAGGTTGACCCGCTGGCCCACGCCCAGGTCGAGGAGCGCCCCTTCCCAATCGTACATGTTGTGAATGGTACGGCCATTCTCGCTCACGATCACGTCGCCCGACTGGAGGCCGGCCCGGGCGGCCGGCGAACCGTCGACCACCGTCGCGATCTCGGCGTGCTGTGCGATGGCCTGCCGGATATCGCTGCTGTTCGGGACCTTCAGCTTCACTCCGATCCAGGGGCGCCGCACCTCGTGATACCGCAGGAGATCCTCGACGTCGTGGCGCACCCGGTTGATCGGAATCGCGAAGCCCAATCCCACCGACCCGCCGCTGGGCGTATAGATGGAGCTGTTGAGGCCGATCACTTGGCCATCCGCGTTCACCAGGGCGCCGCCGGAGTTGCCGGGATTGATCGCCGCGTCCGTCTGGATCATGTCGAAGTAGGCCTGCGGTCCGTTGGCGCCCGTGATCAGATTCCGCCGGGTGCCGCTGATCACCCCCACGGTGACGCTCGGCTGCGGATTGCCGAGCATGAAGCCGTAGGGATTGCCGATCGCAATCGCCCACTCCCCGACGATCACGCTGTCGGAGTTGCCGAGCTGCGCGATCGGCAGGTGGGTCGCGTTGATCTTGATGACGGCCACGTCCTGCGTGGCGTCCAGGCCGAGCGTCGTGGCCGGGTATACGTCGCCGCTGGGAAACATGACCGAGATCTTCTGGGCCCCGGCCACCACGTGGGCGTTCGTGACGATCACGCCGTTCGGCTGGATCACGATGCCGGTGCCCAGCCCTGCCTCGGAGCGGGACTGTGGCCCCACCCCCCACATCCAGTCGAACAGGTCGGGTTGCACCTGGGTGACCTGCTCCGTCTGCACGGTGACCACGGCCGGAGACACGAGGGCGATGGCGCGCGTGATCGCCGTCTGCCGGCTCGCATGCAGCGTGTCGCCAACGGCGAGGCGCTGCATGGTCGACGTGGTCGCGGGCGGCGACTGCACGTCGGCGGTCTGCGCGGCCGACGAGTCGGCCGGACCCCGGCAGGCGTTGAAGACGAGAGCAGCGAGGACGGCGGAGAAGCGAGCGAAAGTCATTGATCGGTCCACCCACCTGGGTGTTTCGAGACGTCGTTGAGGAATTGGTCGAGCCCGCGGTCGGTCATCGGGTGCACGAGCAGTGATCGGAGCACGTCGGGGGACACCGCGACAGCGTCGGCTCCGGCGAGCGCCGACTCGGAGAACTGCTGGGCCGTGGTCGGGCGCACCGCCAGGATGTCGCACTCCGTGTGCGAGGCGTCGAACACGCGGCGCAGCTCGCGGACCACATCGCCCCCGCTGTGCCCCACGGCGTCGAGCTGGTCGAGAGGCGCGACGACGGCGGATGCGCCCGCCTTGGCGGCGAGGAGTCCCTGTGCCGCGTTGAACACGAGCATGGCCGCGATGCGCACGCCGTCGGCGTGCAGCCGGGCGATCGCGGGGAACGCCTCCTCCACCAGGGGAACCTGGACGACGATCTGATCGGAGAGCCGGGCGATCTCCCGGGCTTCGCGATAGATGTCCTCGCCCGCCACGGCGGGAACCGCGACGTAGACCGGCATCGGGCGGAGGTGGCAGATTGCGGTGAGGCGGTCGCGGTCGCGGACCACGCCCGCCTCGCGGAGCAGGGCCGGCGTCGTCACCACGCCGTCGAGCAGGCCGTTGTCCAGCGCCCAGCGAATTTCCGCCAGGTCCGCCGTGGCGAGCAGGAGTTTCATGGCAGGTAGAGGTCGCTGGGGTAGTCCACCGCATCGAGGAAGAGTCCGTGCGGCGGGGCGGGCGGCGACACGTCGCGGTTGTCGGCGGCGGCGAGCAGCGCGCTCATGTCGTCGCCGGCGCGACGGCCCGCGGCGATGTCGAGCATCGTGCCGACGAGGAACCGCACCATGTGATGGAGAAACCGGTTGGCCTCGACGACGAACGCCAGCCCGCCGGGCCGCTGCTGCCAGCGGGCCGACCGGACGGCACAACAATGGTCGTCGTCGCTCGGCGCCGTGCCCTGCACGGCGAATGCGCGGAAGCGGTGGACGCCCACCACCTCGCGGGCGGCTGCGTCCAGCGCGCCCCGGTCCAGGGGGCGGCGCACCGCGAATTCGAATCGGCGGCGAAAGGGCGAGTCGGCTTCCTCATCGGTACCGATATAATAGGTGTATCGACGCCCCAGGGCGCTGTACCGGGCGTGAAAGGCGGCGCGCATCTCGTGCGCAGCGGCAACCCACACATCCGGCGGAAGCACCGCGTTGAGCGCCCGTCGTAGCTCGGGCGGCGTCCACTTGTCGGGTACGCGCACCCCCGCGGCCTGCCCCCGGGCGTGCACTCCCGCGTCGGTCCGTCCCGCTCCCAACACGCCCACCGGCGTGCCGCACAGGCGCTCGACCGCGGCTTCCATCACTCCCTGAACGGTGCGCTGGTCGGGTTGACGCTGCCATCCGCTGAATCCCGAGCCGTCATAGTGCAACACGAGCTGCACAGTGCGCTCCGCCATTGCGAGAAACCTACCCGGGGCCGGGGTGAAGTCAAGCAACGCGGCACGTGCCAACCGATTGACATTGTTCGACGTACGCGATCACATTTCGCGCACTCGCCCGCGTCCGCGACGCGAGCCATCCCTATGCCGCCCCGGACCCTCGCCTCACTCGCCTACGCGCTCAACGCCGCGCCGAACCTCGACGCGGCGCTGATCGCGCTTGCCGACGGGCTGGCCGAGATCGACCGGCTGGCCCACCTGGCGCTCGTCACCTACGACTCGCGGCGGGCGATGATGCGCCAGCGGCAGCTCGCCCGTCCGGACGGCGTCGAGACGATCGACATCGACACGACGCTCGACCACCTGCCCACACGCGAGCGCGTCGCGATCACGAGTGGCGGCACCTTCGTCGAATTCGGCGACAGCTCGGCCGAGGTCGCGCGCCTGCTCCATCTTCCGGAGCTCAGTGAGGGGGGCTACCTGTCGCTCAAGGGTCTGATGTTCGAAGGGGCCCTCTCGGCGATCCTTGCCCTCTTCGAGCCGCGGAAGATCTTCGGCACCCGTGCCTCCGAGCGGTTCCAACCCGCAGTGGCGCTCTTCGAGCTGGCGTTCGCACGATTCCTCGAAGGCGACGCGCGGCGGGAAGCCGTGCACACCCTCGAGGACGTGACCCAGCGGGTGCACGTCGAGTACGACCGGAAGCTGGCCGGCCTCGAGGACCAGTTGCTGCGGGCGACCGGCGAGTTCAACGCGGGTGACCAGACCCGGACGGTAGCCCTCGAGCGCGAGCTCGCGCAGGCCCGGGAGGACGCACGTCGTGCCAACCGGCGTTCCGAAGCGGTCGAGGCGACCATCGGATCGGCCGTTGAGCAGCTCGAGAAGGCACACATCGAACTGCACCGGCGCAGCGAACAACTGCGCCAGAAGACGCGCACCCTGTACCTGCTCGAGCGCCTGCTGACGCTCGACGCGGAATCCGACAATCCGCGCCGGCTGGCTGACGGCCTCATGTCCCTCGTCGGCGACGACATGCACGCCGAGCGGTGCTCGCTGCTCCTCCGGGCGCCGGGCGAGGAAGCCCTGTATCTCGCCTCCGCCCGCGGAATCTCCCCGACCGTGTCCGAAGGGAAACGTGTGGCTTTCGGGAGCGGCATCTCCGGACGGGTGGCCACCACCCGCCAGCCGCTGCTCGTTCAGGACATCGGGGAGGCGCGCGAGCATCCGCTGCTGCGCGACGAGTACTACACCACCGGATCCTTCCTCAGCTTTCCGCTCGTCTACCACGACGAGCTGATCGGCGTCGTGAACCTCACGAACCGCCGCCTGTCCGGGGTCTTCGTCGAAGACGACGTCGACCGGGTGCGCGTCCTGGGGCTGGTCATCGCCCTCGTTGCGAGCAACGCCCGGCTCCCGGAGCGTCTCGTGGAGACGCTGAGTGTCTAACGCGGAGCCCCCCGACCCGCTGCACGCGGTGATCCGCCGGCTCGCGATGGCTGCTCCCGTCACCCCGGAGGAGTTGACCGGGGCGTTCGACCGGATCATGACGGGCGAGGCGACGCCTGCGCAGGTCGCCGCGGTGCTCATGGGGCTGCGCGTCAAAGGGGAGACGGGCACCGAGGTCGCAGCCGTCGTCCGGGCGCTGCAGCGCGTGATGGTGCCCCTGTACGCCGAGAACCCCGACGCCCTCGTCGATACCTGCGGGACCGGCGGCGGCTCGGTGCAGACGTTCAACATCTCCACGGCCGCAGCGCTGCTCGCTGCGGGCACCGGCCTGCGGATCGCCAAACACGGGAACCGTTCGTTCACGACCCAGTGCGGCAGCGCCGACGTGCTGGAGGCCCTCGGCGTGAAGATCGACGTCCCGGTGGCGGTGATGGAGCGAGCGCTGCGAGAAGCCGGCCTGGTGTTCATGTTCGCCCCCCTCATGCACCCGGCGATGCGCCATGTGGGACCGGTGCGACGCGAGCTGGCCGTGCCTACCGTGATGAACATCGTCGGACCGTTGGCCAACCCCGCCGGCGCCGGACGCCAGGTGATCGGAGTGGGCGACGCGGACCGGGCCCCGCTCCTCGCCGAGGCCCTCGTCGAGCTGGGGACGCGGCACGCCCTCGTGGTACACGGCGAGGGCATGGACGAGATCTCGCCCCTGGGCCCCACGCACGTGCGGGAAATCCGCGACGGGACGATCCGGGAGTGGACCATCGACCCCACCGCCCTGGGCATCGAGATCGCGTCGCCGGGCGAGCTGGCCGGCGGGCCCCCGGCGGCGAATGCGCGCGCGGTCCTCAGCGTGCTGGAGGGGAAGGGGACCGCCGGGGCGACGGCGGCCGTGGTACTGAACGCGGCGGCGGCTCTGTACGTGGGGGGCGCGGCGGAGTCGTACGAGGACGGGATACACCGGGCGCGGAGTGCGATCGCGTCGGGCGCCGGTCTCGACGCGCTCGAGCGGCTGCGGCAGGCGTTCGCCCAGCCGGCCTAGTAGCGGCGCATGACCCCGACGACGACGCCCTGAATGCGAATGTCGTTCTCGTTGACGTAGATGGGCGACATCGTCTCGTTGGCCGGCTGCAGGCGGACCCGGCCGTCGCGTTCGCGGTAGAACTTCTTGACCGTGGCCGCCGTACCGTCGATCAGTGCAATCACGGTTTCGCCGTTGTCGGCGCGCGGGCGCTCGTTGACCACGACGTAATCACCGTCGCGAATCTGCTCCTCGATCATCGAGTTGCCGCGCACACGCAGGACGTAGTGGTTGCCGGTCCGCCGAATCAGGGACTCAGGCACCGTGACCGTTTCGCCGTGCTCCATGGCCTCGATCGGCGCACCCGCCGCGACAGCCCCGAGGAGCGGCAGCTCGATCGCCCGGCCCACCGCGTCCGACGGGAGGATCTCAATGGCCCGGCTCTCGTTGTACGTGCGCTTGATGTAGCCCTTCCGCTCCAGGTTGCTGAGGTGCTCGTGCACCGTGGCCAGGGAGCTGAAGTGGAAGTTGTCGGCGATTTCCTCGAAACTCGGCGCGTACCCGTGTTGTTCGGTATGCGCAGTCAGGTAGTTTAGTATCTCGCGCTGGCGTTTCGTGAGCGGCATGCGGGGAACCCCATAGTGAAGTACACGGCGGCCGGCGCCGCCCGTCCCGAAGACCCACCGAAGACAGCTTAACCGAACAGGAACCGAAGTGCAAGGATCACCTTCCTGGAGCCCCCCCGGTGGGACCCTCGGAGCGATCGTCCAACAGACGATGCAACGGGTGGAGGCGTTGCGCGCCCGGCGGCCGGCGCTCGAAGCAGCGCTGTCCGGACTGCCCGTGCCGCCCCCGTTCGGTGCCGCGCTGCGCGGGCCTACGGTCCGGATCATCGCCGAGGTCAAGCGCCGCTCCCCGTCGAAGGGGGTCATCAATGCCACGCTCGACGCGCCGGTGCAGGCAGCGTCGTACGAGTCCGGGGGCGCCGCCGCGATCTCGGTCCTCACTGAGCCGACTCGCTTCGACGGCTCGAATGCGGATCTAGAATCCGTGCGAGCCCGAGTGCGCATCCCCGTACTGAAGAAGGACTTCCACGTTGACCACGTGCAGCTGCTGGAAGCACGGGTGCTCGGGGCGTCGGCGGCGTTGCTCATCGTACGGGCACTGGCGCCCGATCGCCTTCCCGCTCTCGTGGCGACCGCCCAGGCGATCGGTCTGGAGACCCTCGTCGAGGTCCGCTCCGACGAGGAGATGGCCCGGGCTCTCGACGCCGGGGCGCGCACCGTGGGCGTCAACTGCCGGAATCTGGAGACGCTGGAAGTGGACCCCCGGGTCGCCGACCGCCTCATGACGCGCCTCCCGACCGGGATCGTCGGGGTGTGGGAGAGCGGGATTGCCGGCGTCGAGGACGTGCGCCGCGCCGCGGCGCACGGGGCCGACGCGGTGCTCGTGGGGTCTGCCGTCTCGGCGGCGGGCGACCCGGCGGCCGGGGTCCGGGCCCTGTCGGTGGTCCTGCGGCAGGAGGGCGTCCGTGGTTGACGTCAAGTTCTGCGGCATGACCCGGGCGGCGGATGCGCGGGACGCTGTCGAAGCGGGGGCTGCCTACGTTGGCGTGGTCTTCGCGGGGGGCCCGCGGGCCCAGACGCCGGAGAGTGCCGCCGCGATCCTCGCCGTCGTGCCGGCCGGCGTCGGACGCGTCGGAGTCTTCTCGCCTGGGGACCCGTCGGCGATCGCCCGACAGGCCGAAACGCTGGGGTTGGCCGTCGTGCAACTCCATGGCGATCCGACGGCCGCCGACGTGGCGGCGCTGAAACGGGTCTGGAACGGTGCCATCTGGGCGTCGTTACGCGTCTCCGAATCGAGGCTCCCGACGCGCGCGGGGGAACTGTTCGCCTCGGCCGATGGGGTGCTCCTGGAGCCGCGAGTCGAGGGCAAACTGGGAGGCACGGGGGTGGCGCTGGCGTGGCGGGCGGTGGCCGATGCCGTGGCATCGGTGCGAGGGGCGGGCCGCTCGCGACTCGTGCTCGCCGGAGGACTGCGTCCGGAGAACGTCGCCGAAGCGGTCCGGACCCTGCGACCCGACGTGGTGGACGTCTCGTCGGGCATCGAGGTGCGATTGGGCATCAAGGATCCGGCGCGCATGCGGGCGTTCCGGGAGGCCGTACGTTCTGTCGAGGTGACGCGATGACCGTGGAGCAGGCGACCGACCGATTCGGGGCGTTCGGAGGACGCTACGTTCCCGAAACACTCATCCCGGCGCTCGACGAGCTCGAGCACGCCTTCGACGAGGCGATGGCGGATCCGCAGTTCCGCACCGAGTTGGACTCGATGCTCCGGAACTACGTGGGACGCCCGTCTCCCCTGAGCGAAGCCCCGCGCTTCTCGGCGCGGGTCGGTGCCCGCGTGCTGCTGAAACGCGAGGACCTGAACCACACCGGGGCACACAAGATCAACAACACGGTGGGACAGGCGCTGTTGGCACGGCGGATGGGCAAGCGCCGGATCATTGCCGAGACGGGGGCCGGGCAGCACGGCGTGGCGACGGCCACGGTGTGCGCGCGATTCGGGCTGGAGTGTGTGGTGTACATGGGCGAGGAGGACATGCGCCGGCAGGCGCTGAACGTCTACCGCATGCGACTGCTCGGGGCCGAGGTGGTGCCGGTCTCGAGCGGCACGCGGACGCTCAAGGATGCGACGACCGAGGCGATTCGCGACTGGGTGACGACCGTCCCGACCAGCCATTACATCATCGGCTCGGTGGTCGGCCCGGCGCCGTATCCGCGCATGGTCCGGGAGTTCCAGGCGGTGATCGGGCGCGAAGCGCGGGCGCAGATACTGGAACGTACCGGTCGCCTGCCGCATACCGTGGTGGCGTGCGTGGGAGGCGGGTCCAACGCCATCGGAACGTTCCACGCCTTCATCGACGACGCCGAGGTGAAGCTGGTCGGGGTCGAGGCCGCGGGCGAGGGACTGGAGACGGGCCGCCACGCGGCGTCGCTCGCCCGGGGCACCCCGGGCGTGCTCCACGGCACGCTCAGCTATCTGCTGCAGGACCGTGCGGGGCAGGTGCACCCGGCGCACTCCATCTCGGCGGGGCTCGACTATCCCGGTGTCGGACCGGAGCACGCTTTTCTCAAAGAGTCCGGGCGTGCGACCTACGTGTCGGTTACCGACGATCAGGCCCTGCGCGGCTTCGAGGCGCTGGCCCAGTTGGAGGGAATCATTCCGGCCCTGGAGTCGGCGCATGCGGTGGCCTGGATCGATGCGGAGGCGGGGCAGTGGCCCGCCGATGCGCTCGTGCTGCTCTGCGTCAGCGGACGGGGGGATAAGGATGTGGCGCAAGTAATGGAAAGAGGTATCTTGGGGTCGTGAGCGCGCCCACCGAGCCCAATAGCGTGGAACAGGCTGAGCTGCCAGAACTTCCGTTCCCGAGCGCCCCGGTCGAGGAGTTCCTGCGCTCGTTCGTGAAGGCGGTGCGCGCCCACCAGCTCTACCTCCCGAACAATCCGATCTACAAGGCGGCCATCGATACGGTGCGCAATGCCTTCGTGCCGGTGTGGGACGAAACCGACGAGCTGGTCCTCACGTTCACCGAAACGCAGGTGCTCTGGTTCGGGCATCCGGTGCTTCAGGAAACTACGAAGTCTTCGGACAGCCTGCCGTGGCTGTTCTACAAGGACGGCGTGCGCGAGCTCACCCTGCTCAAGGAGTTCGAGAGTGAGGAGCTGGTGCAGCTCCTCAACATCCTGCAGCGCGTGCGGAAGGCCAACCCCGACGAGGACGACCTGCTGGCCCTGCTCTGGGAGCAGGACTTCGTCCACCTGCGCTACCGCTACGTCGACCTCGGCCTCGAGCCGTCGAGCCCGCTCGAAGACGGGGGTCGGCCGCCGGAACCGCTGTCCCCCGAGGAGGTGCGGCAGGCGAACCGCGGCAACGCCGAGGAAACCACCGAGGAGTCGACGCCCGGCCTGGTGAACATGGCCGAGTTCGACTCGACCCTCTACTTCCTGGACGAGAAGGAGATCGACTATCTGCAGGGCGAGATCGCGCGCGAATACGCGACCGATCTCCGGCAGACGGTCACCGCGACCCTCTTCGACATCTTCGAGGCGCAGACTGACCCGTCGATCCGCAACGAGGTCGCCGACCTTGTCGAAACGCTCATGCTCTACCTCCTGGCGGGGAGCCATCTGCGCACCGTGGCCTACCTGCTGCGCGAGGCCCGGGTGGCGGCCACGCGCGGGAAGGACGTCACGCCGGAACAGCAGGCACGCCTGGCCGCGATCCCGGCCAAGCTCAGCGAGCCGGAGCCGCTCGGGCAGCTCTTGCAGGCGTTGGACGACAGCACGGAGCTCCCGCCCCAGGATGAGCTGACGGAGTTGTTCGAGCAACTGCAGCCGGCGGCGCTGGGCACGATCTTCTCGTGGCTGGGACGCCTGCAGAACATCCGCCTGCGGCCGATGCTGGAGCAGGCCGCGTCGCGGCTCACCGCCGCGAACACGGCGGAAGTGGTGAAGCTGATCCAGGCGGAGGACCGGGCGGTCGCGCTGGAAGCGGTGCGCCGCTGCGGGGCCCTCAAGCTGCAGGCCGGTGTGGCGCCGATCGGGCGTGTGCTGCCGAACGCCGATCCCGAGCTCCGCCTGGCCAGCGTCCAGGCGCTCGGCGAGATCGGCTCGCCGGGAGCCCTCCAGGCGCTGGAACCCTGGGTCGTCCAGGGCGATCGGGACACGCGCATCGCGGCCGTCCGCGCGCTGACCGTGCGGAACTACCGCCCGGTGCTCGGCCGGGTGGAGTCCGTCGTGAAGGGACGGGCCATCCGCGACGCCGACCTGACGGAGAAGGTGGCCTTCTTCGAGGCGTATGGCGCGCTGTCCGGCGACTCCGGCGTGTCGCACCTCGACGGGATCCTCAACGGGAAGGGGTTCCTCGGCCGTCGGGAGGATCCCGAAGTGCGGGCATGTGCGGCGATGGCGCTCGGACGGATCAACAGCGGGGCGGCGCAGCGCAGCCTCCAGCGCGCGGCCGCCGAGAAGGACGTCGTCGTCCGCAACGCGGTGAACAAGGCGCTCCGCGGAGGCTCCGCATGAGCGACGAACCGCGTCCGGTCGAGACAACCGCCGGACGCGCCGCGCAGGGAACGCGCGGCGCGGGAGAGCGCGATCGCGGGAGCGACGCGTTCGTCCGCCGGACCGGCCGGGATTTCATCCGCGACGTGTATGCGGCGCTCCGCGCGGTGAAGCTCTACCCGGTGGAGAACGCGGCCGTCCAGAAGGCGTTGGGAGAGCTCGTCACCCGGGCGAACGAGATCCTGCAGCACGAGGAAGAGCTCCACCTCCGCGCCTCCGGCGAATTCATCTTCGTGAACGCGGTCCGCCTCCGCATCGACCTCGACAACTACGCCAGCTTCAACCATCTGCTGACGATCTTCCGCTCCAACGGGATCGGCTCGCTCGAAGTGCTGGACGGGGCGAGCGCCAAGGACTGGATGATCTTCGTTTCTCTGCTGCAGGGTCCGGTCCAGGAACCGGCCGACGAGCGGCTCGTTACGGTGAACGAGAAGCTCGCCGGCGCCGGCGTCACGCATCTGGTACTCGGTCCCCCCACGGACCCGGCCAGTGGCGACGTGGAACGGGCCAAGGAGCGGGCCAAGCGCACGTACTCCCAGTCCGTCGTGGTGGCCAAGGACCTCATGACCTCCGTGCGGCTCGGCAAGAGCCCGAACATCAAGAAGATCAAGCGGGTCGTGCAGAGCATCGTCGATCAGATCCTCAACGAGGAGTCCTCGCTGATCGGCCTCACCTCCATTCGCGACTACGACGAGTACACGTTCACGCACAGCGTGAACGTCTGCATCTTCTCGGTCGCCATCGGCAAGCGGCTCGGCCTGACCAAGCTCCAGCTGTACGATCTCGGCCTGGCTGCGCTCTTCCACGACATGGGCAAGCAGCGCGTGCCCTCCGAGATCCTCAACAAGACCGGCGGCCTCACGGACGACGAGTGGCGCCTGATCGCCGCGCACCCCTGGCTGGGCGTCCTCGCGCTGTTCCAGGTGCGCGGCCAGCAGGAGTTCCCCTATCGGGCGATGGTGGTGGCGATGGAGCACCACATGAAGACCGACCTCACCGGCTATCCGCGTCCCATCCGCCCCCGGAAGATGGCCATGTACAGCAAGATCGTTTCGGTGGCCGACGGCTTCGACGCGGCCACCTCGCGACGCATCTACCAGACGACACCGCTGAACCCGGCCATGGTCATGCAGGAGATGCGCGACAACCCGCGCCGCGGCCTCGACCCGGTGCTGGTCAAGGCGTTCGTGAATCTCACCGGCATTTATCCGGTGGGCACACTGGTCGTACTGGACTCCTTCGAGCTCGGTATCGTCCACGCCGTCAACCCGCTGCAAGACATGTTGTCGCGCCCCATCGTGCGGGTCATCAGCGACGCGATGGGGAACCTCGTGCACCCCGGGGAGCTGGTCGACCTCGCCGACCGCGACGCCGAAGGAACCTTCCTGCGCACGATCATCAAGACCGAGAATCCGGAACGGTACGGCATCCGTGTCGGCGACTACTTCGTCTGAAGCCATCGCGGCCTGCTTCGCTGCCCTGCGGGAGCGCGGGCGCCGGGCCCTCGTTCCCTACGTCACCGCCGGCCATCCGGACCGCGCGCGTTCGGTGAGCCTGCTGCAGGGTCTGGAGGGCGCCGGGGCCGACGTGCTGGAAGTGGGCGTGCCCTTCTCCGATCCCCTGGCCGATGGGCCGGTGATCCAGGCCAGCTCCCAGCGCGCCCTGGAGCAGGGGACGACGTTCGACGGCGTGCTCGAGATCATTGCCGCCGCAGGGCTTCACATCCCGGTCGTGCTGTTCAGCTACCTGAATCCGTTGCTGGCCGCAGGCTCCGACGCCCTGCGCCGGGCCGCCGACGCCGGCGCCCACGGAGTCCTCGTCACCGATCTCCCGGTGGGGGCGGATCCCGAGCGCGAACGCTGGTTCGGAGACGGTCCCCTGGCGTTCATCCGGCTCGTCGCGCCGACGACGCCGCTGGCCCGGATGCGGGAGATCGCGAACCACGGCAGCGGATTCGTGTACCTGATCAGCCGTCTCGGCGTGACCGGCGTCCGGAAGGAACTGCCGCCGGAGCTACCGGAAACGGTCGCGCGACTCCGGACCGCCACCACGCTGCCGATCTGCGTCGGCTTCGGCGTGGCCACCCCTGCCCAGGCGACCGCCGTGGCGCGTCTGGCCGACGGCGTCGTGGTGGGCAGCGCCATCGTGCGGGCGGCGGGCGAGAGCGTCGACGCTGCGGTGGCCCTCGCGGCTTCCCTCCGCGCGGCCATCGACGCGGGCTAGGGGCGTGGCCCGCTTCCTGCTCTTCTATTCCCGGACCGTCGCGGTCCTCGGCACGGCCGCGCTCGCCGCGGCGCTGATCCTCGATCCCCGCTGGCTCTCCCACGGCTACGGCATCGCGATCGTCGCCGTCGCGGCGGCCCTCACCCGCTATTTCCAGATTCCACTCACGAAGTACGGGGCCCTGAACGTGCTCGGCGTGCCGGCCGTCGCGGGGGCGGTGGTGATTGGAGCGCCGGGGGCGGCGGCGGCGGTATTCGTCGGCGTGTTCCTCACCGACTGGGGGGCGCTCAGGAAGCCGCTGGAATCGGCGTGGATCAACTCGGGGCGCGAGGTCGTCGCCCTGCTGGCGTCCATGGGCCTCTACGTGTGGACCATGCGCCTCAGCGGCGCGGCGTCGACCCCACTGGGCACGAACCACATCCCCTCACTCGCCCTGCTGATCTTCGCCTACTTCCTCATCAGTCGGGCCCTGCTGTACTTCACGCTTCTCCTCCGTGACAAGCTCCTCGATGAGGAGAAGTCGCTGATCCTCCGGTACGAGGTGATCGGGTTCGGTGCCGGCACGATCGCCGTGGCGATCATCATCATGACCATCAGCGAGTTCGGGCGCGCCGGCTGGCTCGTGGTCGCGATGGTGCTGATTCTGGCCGGCCTGCTGCTCAAACGGATTCTCGAGGAGGCCGTGGCCGCGGAGGAGTTGAACAAGATCCTGGCCATGGAGCAGGTGGTGTCGTCGGACGTCGGCCTCACGGATGCCTTCCGGCGCATCGAGGCGCTGGCGCACCGGCTCGTCGACTGGCGCTCCTTCAGCATCTATCGGGTGCGCGGCGACCAGCTCTCGCTCGTCTGGAACCAGCGCACCGGGGCCGTGGAGGATGCCGACTCCGGGGCGGCGCCGGTGCGCCGGCTGCACCGGATGGCCCTGGTGGAGGGCCAGCCGGTCATCGTCGCCGACACCGCCCACGACCCGCGCGTCGATGCGGTGCAGCCGAACGTGGAGAGCATCGCCGTCATCCCCCTCCGGTTCGGTGACCGGAACGTCGGTCTCCTGGAACTGGAGCACCACAAGCGCAACGCGTATTCGCTGAAGGAGGTCGGGCTGATCCGCCGCTTCGCGAACCAGCTGGCGACCACGCTGCATATCCACGATCTGCGCCAGCCGCTGCTCGAGGCGATGACGCGGGTCAGCTCGCAGCTCGACACGCTCACCGAGTCGGCCCGTACCCTGCGGACCGGTGGGGAGAGTGTGGCGCGGACCATCGCCGACATCGGACGCGGGGTGGTCGAGGAGAACGAGCAGATCGACCGCAGCCTGGAGGCGACCACATCGCTCCACGAGGCCACCGCGGAGGTGGCGCGGGACGGGCACGCGGCGGCCGAGGCGAGCCAGCAAGCCACCGAGATCGCCGGTGAACACCGCTTCACGATCGCCACGGCGATCGAGCGGCTCGTGAACGCCAAGGGGTTCGTCGGCGAGAGCGGCGCACAGATCCAGGCGCTGGCGCAGGCGACCCGGCGCATCACCGAGTTCATCTCCGTGATCCGGACGCTCGCCGATCAGACGAACCTGCTCGCGCTGAACGCCGCCATCGAGGCGGCGCGTGCGGGGGAGCAGGGGCAGGGGTTCGCGGTCGTCGCCGACGAGGTGCGGAAGCTCGCCGAGCAGAGCGCGAAAGCGGCGGACGATGCCAACGACGTCCTGCTCGGCTTCGAGGAGCAGATGCGGCGCGTGGCCCTCCAGATGGGACGCGGGCAGGCGATCGTGAGCGACGCCGAGACCCTCTCGGAGTCGGCACGGGAGGCCCTGGACCTCATCGTGGATGCCACGGCCGCCGCCGCCGCCGGCGCGCAACGCATCGCCGAGACCTCGCGCAACCAGGAGCTCGAATTCGGCAAGCTCCGGGAGCGGGTGGCCCGGATCGCCGCGATCTCGATGGAGAACCGCGCCGGTGCGGAATCGGTGACCGCTTCGGCGAAGGACCAGGCGCTGGCGCTGCGCGGACTCGAGGGCGCCACGCAGGAGCTGCGCGCAGTCGCCGTGTATCTGAGCGACCTCACCCACCGCATCACGAGCGTCGCGTGACGGCAGATCGCGACCTGGACGCCATCACGCTTCGTGGGATGCGCTTCCACACGCTCGTTGGCATCCTGCCGCACGAGCGGGAGCACCCGCAGCCCCTCGAGATCGACCTCACGACGTGGATTGCCGCCGGACGCGCCGGCATCGTCGACTACCGCGCCCTGCACGCCGCCGCCCGCGATGCGGTGGCCGCATCCCCACGCAAGTTTCTCGAGGAGATCGCCGAGCGGGTGGCCGCCGCCGCACTGGCTGTGGAAGGAGTGCAGCGCGTGGAGGTGCGTGTGCGCAAGCCCAACGTCCCACTCGGCGCTCCGCTGGACCACGTCGAGATCACGATCCGGCGCCCCGTCGATGGGTGAGGTTGCCTACGTGGCGTTGGGGTCGAACCTCGGGGACCGTCAACGCGCGCTGGCGCTGGCGCGCGATGCCGTCGGCGCCTTGCCGGAGACGCGCGTGATCGCCGAGACGCCGATGGAAGAGACGATCCCCTTCGGCCCGCCGGGGCAGGGTCCCTACCTCAACCAGATGCTCGCGATCGAGACCGCGCTCGGGCCTCACGAGTTGCTGGACGCCCTCCAGGCCATCGAGGCGGCCGCCGGACGTGTCCGGAGCGTGCGATGGGGACCGCGCGTGCTGGACCTCGACATCGTGCGCTTCGGCGATCGCGTGGTGGACGACGAACGGCTGCACCTGCCGCATTCCGGCCTGCGGGATCGGGAGTTCTGGCAGCGCGAAGTCGCACACCTCGACCGCTTGGTCCATGCCTGACGCACCCGCGCCGGCCCTGCCGCCCTGGGCTGAGGTCACCGAGGCACGGCGCGGGCACATCGCCCGCGTGACGGCCCTTCTTCAGGAGTGGGCGGACGTACTCGGCGTCGATCCGGCCGAGGCGGACGCGTGGCGGGACGCCGGCCGTTGGCACGATGCGCTCCGCGATGCGTCCGAGGAGACCCTGCGCCGCATCAGCGGCGATCCGACGGGGCCGGTGAAGCTGCTTCACGGACCCGCGGCCGCGACCCGTTTGGAAACCGAGGGTGAGACGCGGATCGACGTGCTCGATGCGATCCGTTTCCACACGATCGGCCACCCCGCATGGTCGCGCACCGGACGGGCGCTGTACATGGCCGATTTCCTGGAGCCCGGACGCCGGTTCGCGAGAGCGGACCGCGCGTTTCTCGCCGCCCAGGTGCCGCACGACTTCGATGGCGTGTTCCGCCAGGTCGTGCGCACCCGCATCGAGTGGGCGCTCCGCGAGGGGCATGCCGTGTTCGAGCCCACCATCCGCCTCTGGAACGGCCTGCAGTGAGGCCGGGGCGGGTGATCGTCGCGCTGGCCGCGGCGGCAGTGCTGGCCGGGGGCGGCTGGTACTGGCATGCGCGGCTCCACGAGCGCGGAACGGCCGCTAAGGCCCCGCCACCGGACGCCACCGCGCCGCCCGGGCAGCGGATCCGCGTCCAGGTGCTCAACGCCACCCGGATCAACGGACTGGCCCGCCGGGCCACCTACCTCCTGCGCAACCGGGGGTTCGACGTGGTGGAGATCGGCACCAGCGGCACGCAGCAGGACAGCACCCTCGTCATCGCCCGGAGCGACCACCTGCCATGGGCGCGCCGTGTCGCCGACGCCCTCGGGGGAGCGCGCGTCGAATCGCGCCCCGACTCAACCCTCTATGTCGACGTGACGGTCCTGCTCGGCCGCACCTGGCGGGCGCCGCCCGAGCCGCTCCACCCGTAGCTGGCCACAGGCCGCCGCGATGTCGGCGCCGCGGCTCCGGCGGACCGCGACCTCCACGCCCTGCGCCCGCAGCTCCCGGGCGAACGCGGCAATCCGCGACGGCGGGGACGGGGTGAAGCCGCGTGCTCCACCCGGATGCAGCGGGATCAGGTTCACGAACGCGCGGCACTCGCGGGCGAGCGCCGCGAGGTTGAGCGCGTGCTCTTCGCCGTCGTTAACACCGCCGAGCATCACGTACTCGAACGTCACGCGACGGTCGAACACCTTGGCGGCCTCGATCACGTCGGCCAGCGGGAACTTGGTGTTGATCGGCATGAGATCCCGGCGAAGCGCGTCGCTGGGCGCGTGAATGGAGATGGCCAGCCGGAACTGCTCGGGCCGCTGCCCCAGGGACACGATTCCCGGGAGAACGCCCACCGTGGACACCGTGATGTGTCTGGCGCCGATCCCGCATCCGTCGGGTGCATTCAGAATCGTCAGCGCGGAATCGACGGCCTTCCAGTTCATGAGCGGTTCGCCCATGCCCATGAACACGACGTTCGTGACGGCGATGGGCGGGTCGAGCAGTCGCATCTCCCGTACCTGGCCCGCGATCTCGTGGACCGCGAGGTTGCGCGAGAAACCCATCGCGCCGGTGGCACAGAACGCGCACCGGAGTGCGCAGCCGGCCTGCGACGAGATGCAGAGCGTGACCCGGTTGCCTTCGGGAATGGCCACCGTCTCGATCGCCTCGCCGTCGGCGAGCCGGAAGAGGAACTTCTCGGTTCCGTCGGCCGACGTCTCGCGCGCCGCGATGGCGAGCCGGGGGAGGACGAAGCGTTGCGCGAGTCGTTCACGGAGCGCGACCGGCAGGTCGGTCATCGCGGCGAAGTCGGACGCCGGCGCCACCCAGAGGTGCCGCAGCACCTGTCTGACGCGGTAGGCCGGCAGTCCGTCGGTCCGCGCGAATTCCTCGAGCCGCGCCCGCGCCTGTGCCGGCGTCAGGTCCAGCAGATTCTCGCGGGCGCTCACGGGAAATCGGCCGTGAGCATGAACTGGTACACGGCGCCGAGCCCCGCGCCCTCCTGCTCCCGCGCGATGCCCACCGAATAGCGCTTGTAGCGCACGTCGAGTCCGAGCCGCAGGTGGTCGGACGTCGTGCCGAACGCGTGTTCCTGCGCGAGGCCGCCGCGCGCTTCGAGCGTCGCGTACCGGACGGAGCCGAAGACGTAGTGCTCGTAGCCGTTTCCATCGGTGACGGAGGCCGCCGCCCCCGCACGGAAGGAGAGCAGGGTCCCGTGCCGATAGACCGGGACGTCCGCCGCGCCCAGCAGCGTCGGCCGTTCACGCGACCGCTCGGGACTGAGCAGGAACGTCGATGCGGCGAATCGGAGCGGCGTTCCGAGTACGCGATCCACGACGATGCCGCCGTCGATGGAGACCGCCGTGCGCTGGATGTAGTCCACGGTGCCGGTGCGAACGCGTGTTGCCAACCCGGCCGTGATGCCCGCGAATCGGCGCGAGATGCCGAGGGAGAACACCGTCGTGCCGTACGGAATCTCGGAGCCCACACTCTGGGGATCGGTCGCGGTGCGAACCAGATCCGTCACCGTTGCCCGCACGAACGATGCAGTGACCACGGCGTCGTGCGGCACCCGGAGCGACGCCGCGAGGAGCTGCGCCGAAACGCCGAGATCGATCGGGGAATTCAGAGCGGAGATCCCCAGCTCCAGCTTCGTAGTTTGGGGGAGCGAGATGGCCGCCGGGTTCCACAGGCCGCTCGGGAACCGGATGGCGAGCGCCGAGGGCTCCGCGATCGCACCGATCGGGAAATCGAGCAGATCGCGTGCTGGCACCTCCTGGGCGAGCAGCGGAGTTGCCAGACTGCCGCAGATGGCAACGGCAAAGAGCATGTGGCGCATGGACTTAATGCTAGTCGCGAGCCCGGCAGGACGTCAAGCGTGCAGCTACCGTAAGTGGCGTTCCGGCATTATGATACAGGGTTCGATGAGTCGCTCTCCGGCTTCCTCTCGCCCCTACCGACCCGGCCCAGGATCGCCCGGGTCGGTTTGCGTGTTCGGCTCCGATTCGCCGGACCCGCCGCCCGGCCTGCATCCTACCGCGGTCGCGGCTGGCGCCGCTCGATCTTGAGCAGCGGCCCCTTCTCCTCTGCAAATGCAAACCGACCTCTCAACCAGTTTACGGACGCATCGTTGCGGCAGCTTGCGACCCGAGCATGCCGGGCACCGGGTGCGCCTCGGTGGATGGGTGCACCGCGCGCGCAACCTCGGCGGCCTCGTCTTCGTCGATCTTCGTGACCTCAGTGGCATCGTGCAGACGTCGTTCGATCCGCGGCGGACCCCGAAGGAGCTGTGCGATCAGGCCGCGGCGCTTGGCAACGAGACCGTCGTGCTGATCGAGGGAGAGGTGGCTCTACGGCCCGCCGACATGCAGAACGCCGATCTGGCAACCGGCAAGGTCGAGGTGCACGTGACCGGGCTTCAAGTGGTCGGCCCGGCCGCGGTGCCGGCCATTCCCGTCGCCCGCGCCCGGGGAGAGAATCTGCCCGCCGAGGACCTGCGCCTGCGCCACCGGTACCTGGACCTCCGCCGGCCCGAGCTGCAGGAGAACCTGGTGCTGCGGCACCGGTTGATGCAGGCGACGCGGCGGCACCTCAGCGAGCGCGGCTTTCTCGAGATCGAGACGCCGATTCTCACGAAGCCGACCCCGGAGGGAGCCCGCGACTATCTCGTGCCGAGCCGCGTCCACGCCGGCGAGTTCTATGCACTGCCCCAGTCGCCGCAGCTCTACAAGCAGCTGCTCATGGTGGCGGGCTACGACCGGTACTTCCAGATCGCGCGGTGCTTCCGCGACGAGGACCTGCGTGCGGACCGGCAGCCGGAATTCACCCAGATCGACGTCGAGGCGTCCTTCGTCGGAATCGAAGACGTCATTGTGGTGACCGAAGGGCTGATCGGTGCGCTCTGGGAAGTGGCGGGCTTCACGATCCCGGCGCGGTTTCCGCGGATGACCTATGCCGACGCGATGGAGCGCTACGGCTGCGATCGCCCCGATCTGCGCTACGGGCTCGCGATCTCGGACGTCAGCGACGTGTTCCGGCAGACGGAGTTCGGGATCGCGCGCTCGGCGCTCGAGCAGGGCGGTCGCGTGCGGGGCGTGGCAGTGCCGGGCGGGGCGACCCTGTCGCGGAAACAGGTGGACGAGATCGAAGCCGAGGCCAAGGCGGCGGGCGCGATGGGCCTGCTCCGGATCAAGCACGCGGGGGGGAAGCTGGAGGGGCCGGCTGCGAAGTTCCTGCCCGACGGTGCCGCGGTGGCCCTCGGGCTGCCGGAAGGTTCGCTCGGCCTGTACGTGGCAGCTGCCGACGCGGTCGCGAACCCGGCGCTCGACCGTGTGCGCCAGGACGTGGCGCGCCGACTGGGCATGATCCCGGACGGGGCGCGCGAATTCGTGTGGGTGACAGACTTCCCGCTGTTCGCGCGTGAAGGCGCCGGCGGTCCGTTGACGTCGGTGCACCATCCCTTCACCTCGCCGCGCGCCGACGACCTGGCGCTGCTCGACACGGCGCCGGAACGGGTGCGCGCCAACGCGTACGACGTGGTGTACAACGGCACCGAGCTCGGCGGCGGGAGCATCCGTATCGCCGACCCGGCGCTGCAGAGCCGCATCTTCTCGCTCCTCGGCATCGACGAGGCCACGGCGCGGGCGCGGTTCGGCTTCCTGCTCGAGGGGCTGCGCGCCGGGGCGCCACCGCACGGCGGCATCGCGCTCGGATTCGACCGGATCGCGATGATGCTGGCCGGCGCCGCGTCGCTCCGCGACGTCATCGCGTTCCCGAAGACCACGGCGGCGCGGGCGCTGTTCGAGGGAGCCCCGGCCCCGGTCCCAGCGGACGAGCTGCGCGACCTGCACATCGCGATCGCGGAGCGCGCGCGATGACCGCCCCGTCCACGACCCGTCGCATCTCCACCGAGGGAGCCGACCTGCTGACGCTGGCCGGGGTGAACGACGTCAACCTCGTGGAGCTGGCCCGCCTGTTCGGCGTGCGCGTGGCCCTGCGCAGCGATGCCCTGTCGATCACCGGGCCCGAGGAGTTGGTGACCCGCGCCGCTCCCGTGGGGCAGCGTATGGTGGAAGTGGCGCGGCAGCGGCTGACGCTGTCGGCGGACGACGTGCTGCGCCTCGCCGAACTGGGGGTCGAGGAGGACGAGGAGTCGGGGGGCGCGGAGGGCGAGGTCGTGCCCGCCACGTCGCGCATCGCGCTGCCCGGCGTGCGCCGCATCGTGCAGGCCAAGACGCCGGGCCAGGCGTCGTACCTGGCGAAGATCGCCGAGCAGGACATCGTGGTCGGGATCGGGCCGGCGGGAACGGGGAAGACGTACCTCGCCGTGGCCGCGGCGGTCGATGCCCTGACGCGGAAGCGGGTGCGGCGGATCGTGCTCGCACGACCGGCCGTCGAGGCGGGGGAATCCCTGGGATTTCTGCCCGGCGACATGCAGGCCAAGGTCGATCCCTATCTGCGTCCGTTGTACGACGCCCTCGACGAGATGATGCCGTTCGAGCGGGTGCAGCGGGCGCTCGAGACGCGCGTGATCGAGATCGCGCCGCTCGCGTTCATGCGGGGCCGTACGCTCGCCGACGCGTTCGTGATTCTCGACGAGGCGCAGAACGCCACCGCGATGCAGATGAAGATGTTCCTCACCCGGCTCGGCGTGAACTCGAAGGTCGTCATCACGGGGGACAAGACACAGATCGATCTGCCCAAGCGCGAGGAGTCGGGGCTGCTCCAGGTGGAGCGCATCCTCACGGGGATCGACGGCATCGCCTTCCAGTACTTCGACGAGGGGGACGTCGTCCGCCACCGTCTGGTCCGGCAGATCATCCGCGCCTACGCGGCGGACGCGGGGAGCTGATGCCGATGCCGACCGGCGACGAGCCTCCCCGGGTCAGCGGCGAGCCCTCGCAATCACCGGAAACGCCGGTGCGCCAGCGCCCGCGCATCGCCCTCGTGGTGATCCTCACGCTGCTGACGTACGCGCTGTTCCCCGCCGTGCCGGCCGCCAACTATCCCGTCTACGAAGTCGGCTCGGTGGCCAGCGACAACGTGATCGCGCCGTTCGCGTTCCGCGTCATGAAAAGTGACGCCGAGCTGCAGCGGGAGCGCGACGCCATGGCCCGGACCGTCGAACCGGTGTACGCTTTCGTCCCGTCGGCGCTCGATACGGCGCAACGGCAGCTTCACGCATTCGGGACGGCGCTCGCGGGCGCGTATGCGGCGAAGCGGCGGGATACGGCGACGGTGCAGGGGGTGGCAGCCCAGTTCCACGTGCACCTCACGGGCGCCGAGGTCGCGTATCTCGCCGACCCGGGGCGCCGGACCCGCACACTCGACGCCCTGGCACAGGCCTACGGCCGGTGGCTGTCGGCGGGGGTCGCCGCGTCGGGCGCCCTGAACGGGGTGAGCGGCGAAGTCTCCATGCGCCGCGGCCAGGCCGAGCACCCACAACCTTCCGACAGCATCAGGACGTTCGGCGAATTCGCCGTGCAGGCCCAGGCGCTCGAACCGCAGCAGAATGCGGTGGCCCGGGCCGTATATGAGCAGCTGCTCCGGGCATTCTTCCACCCCACGATCGTCGCCGACACGGCCACGACCAATGCACGCCGGGCCGAGCTGAGCCGGTCGGTGCCGACGAGCAAGTTCGATGTCCGGGCGGGGGAGAAGATCGTCGGGGCCAACGAGGTCGTCGGCACGGAGGAGCACGACAAGCTCGAGGCGCTCCACCAGGCCGTGGCCGCACGCCGCGGTGCAGTTCCCGGCATCCAGCGTGCGGCCGGCGCGCTCCTCTTCGACGCGCTCGTGCTCGTGCTGCTCGGCCTCACCGTCCTCATCTTCCGTCCGCACGTGTACGGGTCCATGCGTTCGCTCGTGGTCATCGCGGGCGTGACGGGGCTGGTCATCGTCGGGGGCGCTCTCGTGTCGCACCTGCGACCCATGCGGCCCGAACTGCTCCCCGTGGGCATCGCCGCGATCGTGGTCAGCGCGCTCTTCGACCAGCGCATCGCCATGATCGTGGGCGTGCTGCTGGCCACGCTGCTCGGCGGCCAGGCCGTCTTCCGCGGGACCAACGCGCTCTTCGTCAACATCATCGGCGGGGCGGCCGCTGCCTTCACCGTCCGCGCCGTCCGCAACCGGCAGCAGACGTACTACTGGATCCTCGTCATCGCGGCGGCGTACTGCGCCGCGGCCGTCGCCATCGGCCTGACGCTCGACCTGCCGAGCACGGCGATCCTCGGCTCATCGGGCTACGGGGCGCTGAACGCCGTGATCAGCGTGCTCGTCGCCCTCCTCGTGCTGCCGCTGGCCGAGCGGTACACGGGCGTGGAGACCGATCTGACCCTCCTGGAGTGGTCAGACCTCAACCGCCCACTCATGCAGCGGCTCAGTCTCGAAGCGCCCGGCACGTTTGCGCACTCGATGCTCATCGCCAATCTGGCCGAAGCCGGGTGCCGGGCCGTCGGCGCCAACGCGCTCCTCGCCCGGGTCGGGGCCTACTACCACGACATCGGCAAGCTCGCCAAACCGCAGTATTTCGTGGAGAACCAGGCGAAGGGGCGGAATCCACACGACACGCTCACTCCACTGCAGAGCGCGCAGATCATCCGCAGCCACGTGCGCGAGGGGCTGCAGCTTGCCGAGGAGAACGACGTGCCGCACGTGCTGCGCGCGTTCATCGCCGAGCACCACGGCACCGGAACGATCTCGTACTTCTACGAGAAGGCCCGCGTCGCCGGGGGGACCCCTCCCGACCTCGCCGACTATCAGTACCCGGGCCCGGTTCCGCAAACGGCGGAGACCGCGATCCTGATGCTGGCCGACGGCGCCGAGGCGTCGGTCCGCGTGCTGAACGAGCCCACGCCGGCGCGGATTCGGGAAGTGGTGGAGCACATCGTGCGACAGCGGCTCGACCAGGGACAGCTGCGCGATGCGCCGTTGACGCTGCGACAGCTGGAGCAGGTGCAGACCGAGTTCACCCGGGTGCTCTCGGGCATGCACCACGCGCGGATCGATTATCCGGCGGCGGGGGGCGGCGTCACCGCGGGCTTCGCGGCCCGATGAGCCTGACCGTGGACGTCGCCGTGGAGGGCGGCCGGCTCGGCATGCCGAGGGCACTGGCCGAGGCGGCGGTGCGCACGGTGCTCCGGTCGCAACGCATCACCGATGCCGTCATGTCCGTCGCGTTCGTGACCAACCGGACGATGGCTGGCCTCAACCGGCGCCACCTGGGGCGTCGCGGCACCACCGACGTGATCGCGTTCGGCTTCGCTCCCACGACGCGCGACGGCCCCGTGATGGGCGACATCTACGTCGCGACGGAGGTGGCACGGCGGGCCGCCCGCGCCCGGCGCATTCCGGTGCGCCAGGAGTTCGTGCGGCTGATCGTCCACGGCACCCTCCACGTGCTGGGCTTCGACCACCCGGATGACGAATCGCGGGTGCACTCCGAGATGTGGCGGCGCCAGGAGCGGCTCGTGCAGCGCGTGATGAAGGCGCGGTCCGCATGAGCGTCCTCGCCTGGATCGCCGCGGGAGGGGGCGTGGCGCTCGCCGCGGCGACGGCAGCCGCCGACGCGGCACTGGCCGCACCGGAGTGCCGCAATGTGCCGGGGGCCGACGATGCACACCGGGCGCTCGCGGTGACGCGCGTGTTCGCCTATCTCGCACTCGGCGCCGGCGTGACCCGCCTGCTACTCCCCCGATTGCACGCCCCGGCGGCGGTATCCGCTGCTGCCATCCTCCTGGCCGTGGCGGTGGTCCTCGTCATGGACGCCGCCGTGCGCGGCGCGTCGACCGCGAATGGGCGCGCCGTCGTTCGCCGCATGCGGCCCTTCATCCGCGTCGTGTCGGTGGCGCTGCGGCCGGTGGTGCGCGTGGGGACGGCCATCGAGGCGGCGCTGAACCGGGTGTTGCCCGCTTCCCGTGATCCAGAGGCGGAGCGGGAGGCGACCGCGGCCCGGCTGCGCGAGGTCCTGGAGGCCGAGGCCGAGGTCACCTCGGGGCAGGCAATGCTTCTGCATCGGGCCTTCGATCTCTCGCGCACCGACGTGGAAGAGATCATGGTGCCGCGCGTGGACATCATCGGCATCGAGACCGGGACGCCGTGGTCGGAGGTGCTGGACCGCGTCCGCAGCTCGGAGCACGCGCGACTGCCGGTGTACCGGGAAACCCTGGACGACGTCGTCGGCATCCTCTACGCCAAGGATCTGCTCCTCTGGGCCCTCGAGGACCGGGAGCCGACGGCGGGCTGGGAGTCGCTCGTCCGCCCCGCCGCGTTCATCCCGGGCTCGAAGTCCATCGATCGCCAGTTGCGGGAATTCCGCAAGAGCGGCGCCCACATGGCGATCGTCGTGGACGAATTCGGCGGGACCGCCGGTCTCGTCACGATCGAGGATGTGATCGAGGAAATCGTCGGCGAGATCCGCGACGAGCGCGACGTCGAGGAGCCGGACATCGAGCAGGAGGGCGACGCCCACTTCTGGGTGCTCGGCAAGGTCCCGCTGACGGACCTGTCGGAGGCGCTCGGCGTGACCGTGCAGCGCGACGACGTGAGCACCGTCGGCGGCCTCGTGTACGCCACGTTCGGGCGCGTGCCGCGCCCCGGAGACGCCGCCATCGTCGACGGATTCCGGGTGGTCGTCGAGCGCGTGCGACGTCGGCGGGTGGAACGCGTGTACTTCGAGCGGCAGTTTCAGGGTGCCGCGGCGCACCGGGAGCGGCCATGAGCGACGCCGTGGTGATGGTCGTGGCGGCCGTGCTCGTCGCCTGGCTGGTGGCCGGCGCCATCGTCGTGCGGCTGGTCAGTCGCATCTGGCTGCGGCATTGGGCGGAGCGCGGGTTGCGGGGCGTGAATGCCGTGATGGCGTCGATCGACCGGCCGCAGCGGCTGCTCGCCTCGGCGTCCACGGCCACCGGGCTCGTGCTGGCGGCTGCGGGAGCCGTGCTGGGTTCCCATCTCCAGGTCTCGACGTCAGATCTCGTCGTCTCCCTCGCGATCTGCGCGGCGATCATCGTGTTTCTGGCGCAGCTCCTGGCCCGGGCGGTGGCCCGCCACTGGACCGCCGGTCTGGTGGCGTGGACGCTCCCGGTGCTGCGCGTGGCCGAATGGATCACCGCGCCCCTGCGCTGGACCGCCCGGCGGATCCGCGGCGCGCCGGTGAGTCCGCGGGCGCCGGGTCCCGACGCCGAGCGCGCCGCGATCCAGCAGGTGCTGCGGGAAGGAGAGCTGGAGGGCGTCACGGCCAGCGAGGATGCGGCGATCATCACCGGTGTGGTGGAGTTCGGCGAGAAGGTGGTGCGGGGCGTGATGACACCACGTGAGAGCGTGTTCGCGATCTCCGACACGATGGAGCCGCACGAAGCGGCCGAGCTGGTGGCGCGCTCGGCGTACAGCCGGGTGCCCGTCTTTCACGGCACCCTCGACGACGTCACGGGCATGATCCACGCCTTCGATCTCCTGCGCGGCGCGGAGCAGGTGCTCGCCACCCCCCGGCGCGTCGCCTTCACGACCCCCGGAACCCTGTGCAGCACGCTACTGTTCCAGATGCTCCGCGACCATCGACACCTGGCCGTCGTCCAGGACCAGGCCTCGCACACGCTGGGGATCGTGACGCTCGAAGATCTGCTGGAAGAGCTCGTCGGGGACATCCGCGACGAGCACGATGAACCGGCGCCCCTTTCCGCATGACCACCTCGGCACGCCCCGGCTCGCTGGACCAGCTGCTGCGCGACTTCGCCGGCGGGCAACGCCCGGCGCTCGCGCGGGCCGTGAGCATCGTCGAGAACCACCGGCCCGGGTTCGACCGACTGCTCGCGTCGTGGCAGCCGCAGCTCGGTCGCGCGTGGCGGATCGGGATGACCGGCCCGCCCGGAGCGGGCAAGAGCACGCTGACGGCACTGCTCGTGAAGGCGTATCGGGACGCGGGGCTCTCCGTGGGCGTGGTGGCGGTGGATCCCACCTCGCCGTTCACCGGGGGCGCGCTGCTCGGCGACCGTATCCGCATGGAGTCGGTGGCCCTGGACGAGGGTGTGTTCATCCGCTCGATGGCCACGCGCGGGTCGCTGGGCGGCCTGGCCGCCACGACGAGCGAGGTGGCCGACGTGCTCGATGCGTTCGGCATCGATCGCATTCTGATCGAGACCGTGGGCGTCGGGCAGAGCGAGTTGGACATCTCCCGCATCGCCGATTCCAGCACCGTGGTGCTCGTCCCTGAGTCGGGCGACTCGATCCAGACGCTCAAGGCCGGTCTGATGGAGATCGCCGACGTATTCGTGGTCAACAAGGCAGACCGGCCCGGCGCCGACCGGTTGCGCAACGAGCTGGAGCTGATGCTCGGGCTCCGTGCGGGCGGATCATTCCGGAACGTACCGGCCCACCACGGGGTCGATCTGTCGCGGAAGAACCCCGCCCGGCTGGCGCGGGAGGCCGCGCGCCAGGCGGATGCCGATCGGTGGACCCCGCCCGTGATCCGTACGGTGGCCGTGAACGGCGAAGGCACGCCCGAGGTCCTCGACGCGATCGACCGCCACTTTCATTATCTTGAGCGCAGCGGCGAGCTGCGGCTCCGCCGGCGCCGCCGGTTGCGCGACCGCGTGATGAACGTGGTGGAAACACGGGTGCGCGACCGGCTGTGGAAGGATCCGGCCACCATCGCCTGGCTCGACGAACAGCTGCCGGCCCTGGAAGCCGGCGGCACCGATCCGTTCGCCGTGGCCGACGCGCTGCTCACCAGAAGCGGAACCCTACTGACGCAGGTGAAGCCATGACGTCCACGCGCGATCTCTCCGCAACCGTCGCCGAACAGCAGGCCGAGCTGGAGCGCCTGCGCGCCGAGGTCGCACGGTGGCGCGCACGGTTCGCGGCCGGCGAGGTGCGCGACCTCGCGTTCGTGAACTCCGAGGGTGAGGTGGAGCCCCTCTACACGGCGCTCGATGTCCGGGACGGCGTCGACGGCCACCTCGGCGTCCCGGGCGAATATCCGTTCACCCGGGGCATTCACCCCACGGGGTACCGCGGGCGCCTCTGGACCATGCGCCAGTTCGCGGGGTTCGGGAGCGCCGAGGATACGAACGCCCGCTTCAAGTTCCTGCTCGAACACGGGCAAACCCGGCTCTCCACGGCCTTCGACTTCCCGACGCTCATGGGGTACGACTCCGATCACCCCCGGTCCCTCGGCGAGGTCGGGAAGACGGGCGTGGCCAACTCGAGCCTGGCCGATATGGAGGTGCTCTTCGTAGGCATCCCGCTAGAT
>JBJKRG010000255.1:0-9109 GCA_046704805.1 Gemmatimonadaceae bacterium | reverse complement strand
ATGAAGACCTCCATCGTCGTCCGCGGCGCGCGCCAGCACAATCTCAAGAACCTCGACCTCGAGATTCCGCGGCGGGCGATCACGGTCGTGACGGGGCCCTCGGGCTCGGGCAAGTCGTCGCTGGCCTTCGACACCATCTACGCCGAGGGGCAGCGCCGCTACGTGGAATCGCTCTCGGCGTATGCCCGGCAGTTTCTCGAGCGGATGGAGAAGCCCGACGTCGATGCGGTGGACGGCCTGTCCCCCGCGGTCGCGATCGAGCAGAAGAACCCCACGCGCACCTCGCGCTCGACGGTCGGCACGGCCACGGAGATCTACGACTACCTGCGGCTGTTGTGGGCCCGCGTCGGGCGCACGGTGTGTCCGAAGTGCGGGCGCGAGATGCGGCCGGACACCGTGCAGACGGTCGCCGATGCCGTGGCCGCGCTCCCCGGGGGCACCCGGTTCTCGGTCGCCTTCCCGCTGCACATGTCGGAGGAAGTCACCCACGAGGTGGTGGTCGAGAACCTCCGCGCCCAGGGGTTCCTGCGCGTCATGCTCGACGGCGCGGTGAAGCACCTGGACGAGCTGCTCACCGAGCTCGTCGACATCACCTTCGCGAAGGAGGTGCTGGTGATCGTCGACCGGTTGACCGCCGGCCCCGACGTGCGCGGGCGGCTGGCCGAGGCGGTGGGCACGGCGTTCACCGAGGGCGAGGGCGACTGCGTGGTCGTCGTCGCGGAACCGTCCGGCGCCGGCGATCGCCGCCTGCGCTTCACCGAGCGCTTCGAATGTCCGAACGACGGCACGCGGGCGCCGTCGCCCACCCCGCAGCTCTTCTCGTTCAACAGTCCGCGCGGCGCCTGCCCGACGTGCAACGGCTTCGGGGCCGTGCTCGAATACGACGAGGCGCTCATCGTCCCACATCCGGAACGTACGCTACGCGACGGCGCGTTGGACCCCTGGACGAAACCGCGCTACGGCAACAAGCGCCGGGCCCTCGCGGAGTTCGCGCGCCGCGAGAAGATCCCGATGGACACGCCGTGGCGTGATCTGCCGGCGAAGGCGCGCCACGCCCTGCTCCATGCGCGGGTGAAGGGCTACAAGGGCATGATGCCGTTCCTCAAGGACCTCGAGGAGAAGCGCTACAAGCAGTACATCCGCGTGTTCCTGCGGCAGTACCAGACCGCCCAGACCTGCTCGGCCTGCGGCGGGACGAAGCTGCAGCCCGAGGCGCTGCACGTGTTGCTGGACGGCCGGCACATCGCCGACGTGAGTGAGTTGTCGATGGACCGGCTCCTGGCGTGGATCGATGCGCTGCCGCTCTCGGACTTCGAGCGCGCCGTGGCCGGCCACGTGCTCCGCGAAGCGCGCAGCCGCGTGCAGTTCCTCTGCGACGTCGGCCTGGGCTACCTCACCCTCCACCGCGCCACGCGCCCGTTGAGCGGCGGCGAGGCCCAGCGCATCGGGCTCGCCAACTCGCTGGGCTCACAGCTCGTGGAGACCCTCTACGTGCTCGACGAGCCGTCGATCGGCCTCCATCCGCGGGACATGGACCGCCTGCTGCGCCTGCTCGGCCGGTTGCGCGACACGGGGAATACGGTGCTGGTGGTGGAGCACGACCTCGAGGCGATCCGCGCCGCCGACTACATGGTGGAGCTCGGGCCCGCGAGCGGTGAGCGGGGGGGACGGCTCGTCTTCTCCGGCCCGACGGCACGGGCCGCGGCGAGCCCGCTCACCGGCCAGTACCTCATCGGCGCGCGGGAGGTCCCGCTCCCCGAAGCGCGCCGCCGCACCGGCCCCCGCTGGATCACGCTCACCGGCGCGCGCGAGCACAACCTGCAGGGCATCGATGTCCGGATCCCGGTCGGCGCGCTCACCGCCGTCACCGGTGTCTCGGGATCGGGCAAGAGCACCCTCGTCCACGACGTGCTGATGCGGGCGCTCGAGACCGCCCTGCGCGGCGAGACGACGGCCAAGCAGCACCTGGGGGAGGTGGTGGGACGCTACGACCGCCTCACCGGCGCCGACGCCATCGACGACGTCGTGAGCATCGACCAGAGCCCCATCGGGAAGTCGCCGCGCTCGAACCCCGTCACCTACGTGAAGGCGTTCGACGAGATCCGGCGGCTGTTCGCCGCCGCCCCGCTGGCCCGCGAGCGTGGATACGCCCCCGGGACGTTCAGCTTCAACGTCGACGGGGGACGCTGTCCGACGTGCGAGGGTGCCGGCTACCTCGAGGTCGAGATGGTGTTCATGGCCGACGTCTACGTGCCGTGCGACGAGTGCGGCGGCAAGCGGTTCCGGCCCGAGGTGCTCGACGTACGCGTCAACGGCCGCAACATTCACGAAACACTCAAGCTGACCGTCGACGAGGCCATTCGCGCGTTTCCGCACGAGGAGAAGCTCGGCCAGGCCCTCTGGCACCTGCAGCAGGTGGGACTCGGCTACCTGCAGCTCGGGCAGCCGGCCACCACGCTGTCCGGCGGCGAGGCGCAGCGGCTCAAGATCGCCCGCGAGCTGGCCACGGCCGGGCGTCGCACCGGGCGCAAGCTCTACATCATGGACGAGCCGACCACCGGACTTCACCTCGAGGACATCCGCAAGCTCGCCGACGTGCTCGACCGCCTCGTCGACGCCGGTCACTCGGTCATCGTCGTGGAACACAATCTCGACGTGATCAAGCTCGCCGACTGGGTGATCGACCTCGGCCCCGAGGCCGGCGAGGCGGGCGGCACCGTCGTCACCGCGGGTCGCCCCGAGGACGTGGCGCGCCACCCCACCTCACATACCGGACGCTGGCTGCGCACCGTGCTCCCCGGTTTTGCCGAGTATGACGCGCGCCACGCCGCCGCCGGCTGAGCGCCGTTTCCGTTGACTTCAACCGCCCGCCGGATACCTTTCAACGACCATTCCCCAGTAGCTCAGTTGGTCAGAGCATCCGACTGTTAATCGGAGGGTCGTAGGTTCAAGTCCTACCTGGGGAGCCTGAGCCGTAACCGATTCGTACGCCGCGCGTTGCCGCCCACCTCGGGCCGCAGCGCGCGGTTCGCATCGAGGCCCAGCATGGGGATTTTTATGGGGACTGGAGTCATTGCGCCAACGCCTCCAGTGCATTGCAGCCCGCAAGCTGCTCGTTGATCCAGGCGACCAGACGCTGCCCGTCGCGCGTGAGGCGGTCCTTGACCTCCTGCCGCTCGTAGAGGTCGCCGATATCGCGCGCCTCGTGCCCCCGGTAGATGTTGCGCCGGGCCCTGACGATCCCCGCCTCCTCCATCCAGACGGCAAACGAGCGCCGCAGGCTGTAGGGGGTGTAGGGGACGCCCACGGCCCTGGCAGCGACGCGGAATGCCCGCTGAAAGGTCGGGTGCCAGCTCTCCGACGGCCGCGTGAGGGTGTGGTGCGGCCACAAGTCAGAGGGGAACGCCCGCGGGACGTCGCGGATGCGGGCGCCGCGCTTCGTGCCCTCGACGTGCACGCGGTCGGCGCGCACGGTCCAGCTTCCCCAATACTCCTTCGGGTTCATGCCCGTAAGGAGCATCCCGACGGCCACCGCTCGGCGGTTGCCGCCAAGGTGCTGGAGCAGTTCCACTGCCTGCGCCGGGGTCAACGAGTGGCCGGCCACTTCGGCGCGACGTCTCGGCTGCGGGAAGCCGGGCACGGCGGCAACCTCCGTGTGCAGCGGGTGATGCTTGCCCAGTGTGTCCCGCACGAACGCCAGCGCGTAGGCACGATTGAGCCGGAAGCCCACGGGCGCGTGCCGCGAACTTTCGCGCAGCCGCCGGAGGGCGTCGGGCAGATCGGCGACCTTCGCGCCGACGCTCGCGTGGCGCTCGATGGCGCGCACCAGCTCGGCCCGCACCCGGTACGTGTCGTCCGACACCTCGGGCTTCGTCGCTTCGCGCCACGCGCGCACGGCCTCGACCAGCGGCCGCGCCAGCGCGCCGGTCGGGAGCGAATCCAGGCGGTTCGCCTGGTACGCCGCCCACACCTGCAGGGGGGTCACCTCGCGGCGGGCAATCGCGTGCAGCAACGCCAGGCCCCGCCCGGTCTGCGACAGCTGCGTCAGCATCGCGTCCATGAGGCGGAACAGGCTCAGGCGGTCGGTGCCTGAGCTCAAGTGTACCCGCAGCCCCTTGAACTGCCGGTCGAACTGGTAGGACCTGCCGCCGCGCTGTTTGTATGGGCTCATGCGACCGGAGTGATGCAGTGTTTGCGAAGGAATTGCACGACGTCGCCGTAGATGTAGCGCGGCGACTTCTTGCCGAGGATGTACGTGTGGGGCAGCGCGGGCGCTACCCGGGCCCACTGGCGCGGCGACAGGCTGAGCGCTCCCCGCATCTCCGGTGCCGAGAGCACATCGTTGTCGGCGAACGGTCGTTCCGGGCGCATCCCTATCACTTCCGGCTCCTGAAGCAGTCTGTGCCCGGACACGTCGCCAGGTGCGACACCTCCCTGGTGTCGACGACGCGACCCTTGAGCCAGGCCACCCGGCCGACCACGGGCTCACCGCGGACCACGGCGTTGAGGCCGCGCGGCACTGCGTCGAGCTCGTCGGCGCGGTGTGCGTCGAATGCGTCGCCGACAGAGAGCCGGCCGTTGGCGATCGCGTCGAGGACCGGCCACTCATGCCGGGCAACGAGGCCGCGAACCGCACGCGCGATCGCCTGCGCCGAGGCGCGGTCGGTCATTCCGGTGCTGAGACGTACGATGTCCGTCCTCCGGCGGCGCTGGAGGATGCTGACCGCCGCGTGGAGTTCGACATCCCACGTACGCCCGGCGTGCGATCCACGGCGGCGGAAGACGATAGCCCACGCCCTTGATTCGAACGGGGCCCCGCGGCCCAGGCTCGAGCCACCACCATCTCGTCGCGAACCAACGCGCGGCCCGCCTCGCAGGGGTGCCGGGCCCGAACCGCTTCGGGCACGACGATGCGCGCAGGCGGCCTTGGGATACGTGGAGCACCGCCGGCGGCCTGGCGCGGTGTCCAATATGCCGAATGCCGAGCGCCCGGCCGAGGGCGCTACTGCGGAATCACTGGGGGCGGCGTTGATGTGGGCGAACGATGTGTGAAGAACGGTCACCGGTGTTTCCTCGGAGTTCGCGCCCCGCGACGCTATGCCGCGCGGGGCCACTCTCTTCCAAGTACTCGGCGACGCGGCGAAGCGTTCTCAAATCCTCAGCTGAAACCGACCGCTTGGCCACGGTCGGTTCAGGATCGTTGTCGAAGACCCTTCAGTCCCGCTTGTATTTCGCGGGAAATTGGAGGCGATCCGTCGATGCCGGGACCCCTTCGACACGCGTCGGTGCCGACCCATTCTGAGCGACTCCGGGCTACGGCCGGGGCGGCGTCGATGGCGCGTCTTGTAGCCCGAACAGTGTGCGATCGGCCGGAGCGACCAACTGGGCCAATGCGTGGCGGAGTTCCGCGCTGTTCTTGGCGCCCAGGTACGTCATCAGCATTTCACCCCGGCGGCGGTTCTCCGTTGCCTCGGCGTCGCGTCGTCGGGATCGGAGGTGGCGCATCTCCGTTGCGTTCTCGCGCTGCATTCGTGCGATGTGAGCCCGAATCTCCGCCGAGCTCGTAGGCGATTTGGAACGGGGCATCGTGACCTCCCGGAGTATCGTTTCCATAGATATGTACTCGACCTCGTGCCGGAGCGTTCTGGGGCGAAACGAGGACGGGCTGGCGGAAGGCGTGTACATCGGAGCCGCAGCGGGCGCCAATGGCGGGAGGCGCCTCCGTTTTGCAGCGGACGATTTCGCAAGCTAGTGCATAGGCGCCTCTGATCCCGGAGGCGCCTCTTGATCAGGCAGGCGCCTCGTCACATTTGTGGTGCCTGGGAGAGGCCGCGCACCGGACCTGGGATGCGGACGGCCGAAGTACCACCGGGCGGTTTCGCGCGTCGCGGATATCCCCCCGATTTCGTGATTAGGGTGTCGGAGATTCGGGTAAGATCCACCCGAAACAGCCGGCTGGGACAGCGACCGTATCCGAACAGTGCGGATCGTCGCCCCGCTCCTCGCGACTCTAATCGGCACAGGCCCTCCAGAACCGGAGAGCTTGGCTCGGGATTGTCGAGGAGATCGGCGCCCTGGCGATCAACCGGATCCAGACGGCGCCCTTCCTCGAGGTGATTACCCTGAGTAATCAGCCTGCCTCTGGCTCCTTCCGCCGATTTAGGGCGCGAAAGTCGTCGAAAGGCTCAAGGTCGTCGTAACGACAGGGGCGGTGCTTGGGTTCTGCGCACCGCGAGGCCGCGACATCGAGCTGCATGATGATGGAGGAGGTGGGCGGTCTCGCTGGAGCATGGTTCGGAGCCCGGGGCTCGCGTGTCGTCGCGTTCAAGCCGGCGAGGCACACGGTGTGTGTGTGGTTGAGCCGCCTTTGAGCCGCCTTTGGAACAACCCAGGACACCACAGTGTTAAGATCTAGTTGTCCCCGTCGGCGCTGGCGAGGCAATTCACAAACGTATCTCTCCCTCAGCGGCCAAGCCGTGCTCGCTTGCCTGTGCCTCGCAATGACCGCCCGCCCGCCTCCTGCTGGGAGGCAAGCCCGAATCTGCCATCTAAGGCGGATGCGAGAGCTCCGGTTGGTGAGAGCCGGGCGCAGCGGCCCGGCACCGCGGAATCTCGATCGATTCATTGAGGGGGATGGAACAATGCGAATGACGTCGCTGAGGCTGACAAACGGCTTGGCCCGCAGGGCCGAGCTACTGGGAGTCGTGGGAGCGCTCCTCGTCATCGTCGGCTGTACCGACAAATCGGCGCCGGCGGTTCCGACGGCGGTCCAGTCTTCGACCCGATACCAGGAAGGGAACGCGATGAGCGGCCATGTGGGCGATCTGGTCGCAACGCCGGATGGATGGTATCACCGCGGTTGCGTTCACACGATTCCGAACGGCGCAACGCTCGCTCTCGACGGCCGGAAGGTGACTCTGCGCGACGGCAGTTCTTATGAAATTCCCCAGTGTGCTCAGCCGGGCCGCGTGAATGTTGGAGGAAGCGGGGCGAGTGGTCCAAACCTGAACTCGTGGCTCGAATATGCAGACTACGACCCGGGCACGTCGTGGGGCACTCTCAACGCAGGCACTCATGTACCGCCAGCGCCGATCGCGTCCTTCGATTCAAGTCAGGTATACTACACGTTTCCTGGAATCCAATCCGCTTCCTATATCGTGCAGCCGGTACTGACGTATGGGTATGCCCCCGACTACGGCAATAATTCGTGGACAGCGGCCTCGTGGCGATGCAATACCGGAAGTGACTGCAACCATGGCACGGCCATCTCCATATCGCCTGGGGATTCCGTCGTAGGCACAGTGAGCGCAAGCGCCTGCTTGAACGGCCAGTGTACCTGGACGATTACAGCGCTGGATGTCACGTCTAACACGCGGTCGGTCTGGAGCGCCGTGGATACTTCAGCATATGTCGACGCCGTGGGGGGTGCGGTTGAGACTTATAATCTGACGACGTGTCATCAACTGCCGGCACACGGAGTCTTCTACTCTGGGATTGGGCTATACGACCAAGGTAATAACGAAGTATCGCCAAGCTGGACTTCGCACGTTCAGGGTGGGACGAGTCCGTCGTGCGCACTTGGGGTTAGTACATCTGCGTCGTCGGTGAGCCTAGCCGATGACAACGGGCCGGTCGTCAGCCTGAGCGGTCCGAGCTCGGCGCCCCAGTATACCGACGTGCTGATCACCGCGAACGCCTCCGACGGGGAGACGCCCTACGATTACGCCTGGACCGTGAACGGAAGCTCCGTGTCACAGTGCGGAGACCAGAGCACGTGCGAGGCCGAGATCGGGGCTGGGGGCACGGTGACAACGTTCGCGGTGACCGTGACCGACGCCGATCAACTGACGGCGAGCGCACAGCACGGCGTTACGGCAGAGTGCCCGTTAGGGCCGGATAACCCGTGCCAGTAGTGATCATCAACGGCATGCTTCGGGGGAGCTTCCCCTCGGGAGGGGCCCCGAACCGGTGGCGGGGCATTGGCGCTGGCGTCGCGATGTTGCTCGCGGGCGGCTTGGCGTTCGCGTGTTCGTCCGCGACGGGGCCGGCGCCGCCTGCGGCCCCGCCACCTCCCACCCTCCTGGTCACGAACAACACGTGCGGCGTCAATGGCTGCCGGACGCTTGAAGTGCGCGCGTTCGTTTGGAAATTTAGAGTTCCGCAGGAACCCTACGGCTTGGAGGTTGTCGGAGAAGTCCACGCCGATTCGGTGTGCTTGCAGCTCCCGTCGTGGACGCTCTCTATAGAGGGGAAGGATTCGACCGGCCATACGACCGATTCAACGTCCGTAACGTGGACACCGGCCGATACGATCCCAATATACCTATTCGCCGTCGACTCGGCCGTCTTCCACAGTAGTTGGACCACTGCGGAGGAGGATAGTGCGACCCAGCGCCTGTGGCCGTACGACGGCACATTCCCGGGGGGCGTCGGGTGGACGGCTAATTTTGTGGTGCCCACATCCCCAGGATGGCGTGTCGCACTGCCGTATGTGGCTCCGCTGCAAGGGTCTGGGCCAGACGTATCGATCACGCCAACGAGCGCGTGCCAACTACGGTGAGCGCCGACCTTTGTTCCCGTGTTCGTTGACTCAACCACAGTCAATCGCTGCCGTCGATTCGCCGTTGTTTGCCCTGTTCAGCGATCTCGGGGGCAGGTGCGGCGGGCGCCGGCGAAGGTGTCCCTACCAGAAACCGGACAGCGACACCTCCCGCGTGAATGCCGACGACGGCTGCCCCAACAGACGCGCGTGGTCGTCGTGAAGGAGGTTCCCACAGAGCACTGATCGATCGTGCGCGCACGCACGCACGGTGCATTTCCGACCGCGAGCCAGTTGATGGCTGCGTGACTGGAGCAACTGACGGCACTCTGTGTGCGGCCGGATCGCCCCGCACACCCGCTCGTCAAACCATGGGGACTTTTATGGGGACATGGGGGCGTATTCGGGCAATCTGTGGCACCCAGCGGCGGGACGTGTGAGAGTGAACGCCCCGGCCGCCGCGCGACTGTTAATCGGAGGGTCGTAGGTTCAAGTCCTACCTGGGGAGCTCACCAGCCAAGTGACGATCCAGACGCGGGTTGCGTGCCGGTTCCGGTGCGCAACCCGCGA
>JBJKRG010000254.1:0-6870 GCA_046704805.1 Gemmatimonadaceae bacterium | reverse complement strand
CGATCACGGCGTCCACGCCCGACATCAGGTCGTCGAAATCGTGGTCGGGATAGTCGTGGTCGATGAGCTGCCCGAACTTCGCGCCGTAGCTGGTGCTGCCCCGCGGATTCAGGTACAGCACCAGGTTTCCGGTCGCCGCATACAGCTGATCCTCGGCGGCGAACCGGTCGCCGTAGTTGGCGTAGGGTCCGCCATGGATCTCGAGAATGAGCGGGTACTTCTTCGACGGATCGAAGTGCGGCGGCTTCAGGATCCACCCCTGGATCTCGCGGCCGTCGTACGACGACTTGAAGGTGATCTCCTCCGCCGTGGCCATGGTCAGGTGACCCAGCAGGCTCGCGTTCAGATCGGTGAGCCGCCGCGCCGCTTCCTTCGCGCTGCCCACCGCGACGTCCGCCGGGTGGTCCGGCTGCGTTTCCGTGAACGCGAACACGCCGGTCCGGGAGACCGAGTACGACCCGCCGCTGTAGGGCCGGCCGATCGACAGACCGCCCACGTGGTCGGCGAGCTTGGTGACCTTCCCGGTGGCAACGTCCACGTACCCGATCTTGGTATCGCCGTGGTCGTCGTACTGGAAGAACAGCCCCTTGCCGTCGCGACTCCAGTTCAGCCGTGCGAAATCACGATCGAAATTCGCCGCGACCTCGTGGGAGCCGGTCCCGTCGCTGTTCATCACGTACAGGTGGCGGACCTGATAGCCGATGAAGTGGTCGTCGTACCCGATGTAGGCGATCTCCTTTCCGTCGGGCGACACCGTGGGCCCGTTGTCCGGGCCCTGCCGGTCCGTGAGCGCGTGGAGGCTGCCCCCGCTCGCCGGCACCGCGTAGACCTCGGTGTTCGCCTGATCGTACTGCCAGCCGTCGTGGCGGTTGGACGAGAAGTAGATGGTCGTGCCGTCGGCGGACCACGCCGGCGCGGCGTCGTTGTACTCGCCGAAGGTGAGCTGGCGGGGCGTGCCGCCCTCGGCGGGCAGGACGAACACGTGCGTGTAGCCCCTGGGCAGCCAGCCGATCTCGTCCTGCCGGTAGTGCAGCCGATCGATCTCACGCCACGGTGGACCCCAGTTCGCGCCCTTCGGCATCGGGGGCATGTGCACCAGCGGCTTGTGGGCCTCGGGGACGAACAGCGTGAGCGCGATCCACTTGCCGTCGGGCGACCACGTGATGTTGCCCGGGGACTGGTCGGCCAGGTGCGTGAGCTGCGCTTCCTGTCCGCTGTCCATCCAGCGCACCCAGAGCTGGTTCGACCCGCTCCGGTTCGACACGAAGAGCAGCCGGTGTCCGTTCGGCGACCAACGCGGCGACGCGTAGCTCCCGTCCCCGCCCGCCAGCGCGCGCAGCCCGGTCCCGTCGGCGTTGATGATCCAGAGCGCCGAGCGCGTGTTGTCCTTCATGATGCTGTATCCCTGCCGGACGAAGACGACCTGCCGTCCGTCCGGTGAGATTTCGGGATCCGACGCCCACTGGAGCTGGAACACGTCGATCGGCCGGAAGATGCCGGCGGCCTGCGCCGCGTTGGTGCCGGTCTGGGCGCGTGCGCGTTGCGGCAGCGCGAGCAGGGCGGACGCGGCGAGCACCGCCGCCGCGGCGGCGAGCAGTGTGGTCTGTCTCTTCATGGCTTGGTCCTCGGCGATCAGGTGGGTCGTGCCAATCCTACCGGTTCCGGAACGGCACGGCAAACCGCCGGCGCGCCACGCGCCCGGGCGCGATCAGCGGCTTCCCGCTCCACGCATCGCCGCGAGCGCGCGCTGCCCCCATCCCGTGGAGAGGATGATCTGCGACGGGTTGCCGGCCGGGCGCACCATCACGAACCGCTGGCCGCCCGGCGCCGCGTCGTACGGAGATTCGCCGAACTGCGAGAAGCGTCCGTTGAACGACATCTGAAAGAGCGGTTCGCGGGCCGTGACGGTGACGCCATTGCCGAAGGAAAGCGTCGCCTCGGTCAGGCGTCCGTCGTTCGCGCGGTAGAACAGGTGATGGCCGTCGGAGTCCCAGACCGGCTCGCTGCCCCCGCCCGACGTGATCGCGAAGCGTCCCCCCGGTCCCGGGAACGGCGTCACGTACACCTCGGTGCGTCCCGTTTCGTTGGACAGACGTGTAGGCGAGCCACTTGCCGTTCGGCGAGAACACCGGACGATCCTGGTCGCCCGGTCCGCCGATCAAGGTGCGGCGCGCGCCGCTGGCCACCGAGATGAGGAAGACGTCGTCGTTGGCCGGTCCGGCATTCGACGTGCCGGCGGTAGTCGTCGCCGTGTTGTCCATGGCGATCCACTTCCCGTCGGGCGACCAGCTGAGGGCGTCGAAGCTGGCCGGTCCGATCCAGAGCGGGCGCTCGGGAGCGCTCCGGTCGGCGGGCGAGATGTACACGCCGGTGGAATCGCCCCGGATCGAGATGTAGGCGATGCGCTTGCCATTCGGCGACCACGTCGGCCGCGAGCTGTGTCCGCGGTCGCTGATTCGCAGGAACGTCTGCGAGCGAAGATCGTAGACCCAGATGTACCCGTTGTTCGTGGCGTCGTGGATCTCCATCGCGATCCGCGTGCCGTCGGGTGAGATGCGGGGGAAGAGGTACTTCTGCACGCGGCTTGTGATCGGAGTCGTGTTGCCCGCCCGGTCCACCCAGACCAATTCACCGCCGGCCGCACCCGCCTCGGGGATCGTGGCCAGCACCCCCGCCGGCGACAGCACCATGGCGGCATTGCGCATGACATCGCCGGCCACTGGAGACGGGAGCGGGATGGCACCGCCCTGCGGAGTGAGCGTGGAAGGATTGACGGCCAGCCCGACGATCGTCCCGTCGCCGGTCCCGATGGCGAGCGTATCGGGGGCCAGCACCTGCACGGTGTTCACGTTGTCCGTGGACACCAGCACGTGCTTCTTCCCGGTCGCGACGTCCAGTGCCCACAGGTAACCGAAGTTGCAGTTCAACGAACAGACCACGACCGCGATCGCGCGCCCGTGGTCGAGCAGTGCGAGATGACTCGCCTGAGGAAGCGAGTCGCCGTTCAATTGCCGGACCCGGCCGCCGTCGGCGCCGATGGCCCACAACGAGGCGCCGCGGGCGAAGACCAGCGAATCGGGGCCGCGCCAGATCAGGCCGTGCACCCCGGGCACCGCGTCGGCGATCGTCACCGGTGATCCGCCGGCCGCCGGCACCTTGCGCAAACGGGTTCCGGTGAAGAACGCGATCCACTTGCCGTCCGGCGAGAACATCGGCAGCGATGCCGAATCGGTGCCGGCGATCGGCGTGATCTGGAGGCCGCTCAGGGGGCGCCGGTAGAGCACCCGCTGCACCTGGCCGCCGGCATTCGAATACCCGATGTACGTGAGCGTCGCCCCATCCGGCGAGAGAGCGGCCCGGCGCTCGACCCAGGGCGTCAGGGGATCGGCGAGCATCGCGTCGGCCGGTGTGTTCAGGGTGAAGGTGACGGCCGGTGCCGCCGCACCGGGTCCGCCGCGATGGCCGGAGATCCAGGCAATCACCGCCGCGATCAGGAACACGCCGGCAAGCGCCGGCCAGAGCAGGCCGGAGACGCCGCGGTGTGCCCGCGGACCGGCAACGGACGCCGGCGCCTGCCCCGTCAGCGCTGCCGCGAACGCCGCCGTGGTCGCGAACCGGTCGGCCGGAAGCTTCGCGAGCGCGGTCATCAACGCGGCGTCGACCGCCGGCGGCACGGTATCGCGGAACCTGCGCACGGAGGCGGGCTTTTCCGTGAGCACCTTGGCGACGATCGCCTGCGCGCTCGAACCCGTGAACGGAGGATCACCGGTGAGCATCTCGTAGAGCACGCAGGCCAGCGCGTACACGTCCGAGCGGGCGTCGATGTTCCGCTCACCCATCGCCTGCTCGGGACTCATGTACGTCGGTGTGCCGAGCGACATGCCGGTCTCGGTCAGCCGCTGCCCGCCCGTGGTGGCGGCGGCGAGCGCGATCCCGAAGTCGGCGACCAGCGCCTGGCCGTCGTGGAGCAGGATGTTCTCGGGCTTGATGTCGCGGTGGATCACCCCGCGGCGGTGCGCGTAGTCGAGCGCGCCGGCCACCTCGGTCGCGATGCGGATCGCGTCGTCGATCGGAAGCTGCCGCTCGCGGTTCAGCCGTTCGCGCAGCGACTCGCCCTCCACGTACGGCATCACGTAGAACACCGTGCCGTTCACCTCGCCCGAGTCGTGCAGCGGCAGGATGTGCGGATGCTGCAGATTCGCGGTCGTCTTGATCTCGGCGAGGAACCGCTCGGCGCCGATGACGGCGGCGAGCTCCGGCTTGAGCACCTTGAGTGCGACCTTGCGGTCGTGCTTCAGGTCGTGCGCGAGATAGACGGTGGCCATCCCGCCCTCTCCGAGCTCGCGCTCGATGCGGTAGCGGTCGGCGAGGGCCGCGGCGAGGCGGTCCATCGGACCCGTCATTGGTGCCCCTGCGGCTTCAGCCCCTTCAGCTTCGACAGCCAGTTCGTGATGACCACGAGCCTGGGCTTCACGGCGGCGCTGGTGTCGGGCCGCGCGACCGACAGGTTCCGGAACACGAGGAACCGGTCCCGCCCGCGGTGCTCGTAATCAACGGCGTGTCCACCGGGCCCGAGGTACGCCGTCGCCCGCCGTGAGATGACACGCGCCCTGGCACCCGACAGATCGAGGGTCGCGGTGACGACAGAGTCCCCCACCTGGTAGTTCACGGACCTGCCGTCGGGCGCCCACGTTGCCGCCTGGAGGGTCATGGTCCACCGCTTCGATACCTGGACGGGGGCCGCCATGCTCGGGTACCGGCGGATCCAGAGCTCAATGTGCCCGGTCCGGTTGGTCAGGTACGTCATCCACTTGCCATCGGGGGAGGCCCACGGGTCGTCCTCATTGAAGTCGCTCTGGAGTAGCGGCTTCGCCGACCCCGGTCTGTCGGCTTCGACGGACCAGATCTCCTGCTGTCCGCTGTCGGGGTTCCCGGTGGAATCGGGTCGCACCGCATCGAAGAGTATGACGCCGTTTGCCATCCAACGCCCGGGGCCGTCCCACCCGGGGGACCCACCGATCCACGTGGGAGACCCGGGGCTGTCCACGGCCTGAACATAGAGATCCCCCCCGTCGTTGTGGCCTTTGCGGATGGAGCTGAAGACGACGTGGGTCCCGTCGGGAGACCACTGCGGATAGCGGTCGGCCAGGGCGTCCTCACCGGTGTCCAGGACCGCGTTCTTCAGGCTGACCAGGTCGAGGATCCACACGCGCCCGTTCCGCACGTACGCGATCTTCTGGCCGTCGGGCGAAACACTCCCCATGTCTCCCTTGTCCGTGGGTGTCACGGGCACGGGATCGACGCTCCCATCGGGGCTCACCCATTGGAGCGCGAAGCCCGGGCTCCCGGACTCGTCGCCAACGGATGGACCTTCCTCGTACGCCAGTGTTCCGTCGGGGGAGAGGGCGAAGTCCCCGAAGGGCCCGCGGGAGTAGAGGCCGGCCAGCACCTGAACCGATGAGCCCGTGACCCGGAGCGTCGCGGGATCGAAGGCGACGGCATCGAGGAACCCGCCGGCCCGAGCGTATACGACGTGACCCGTCGGTGACCAGATCGCCCGGGCGCCCCGGGCCACGAGCGTCGTGCGCCTCGTGGTCAGGTCGGCAGCCATGACCACATAGGCTTGTTCGGCCAACGAGTACACGGTGTACAGGACTGCCGAATCGCCGGGCAGAGCCTCGATCCCCACAACCCGGCCGGATTTCCAGAAGGGAAAGAACCCCTCCGAGACCGCTCCCCCGGTGTCGGGAAGCCGGAAACCCCGGGCGCTTGAGCCTATGGAAACGGGGCGGCTCAGCCCGTAGAGGTACCCGCCTCCGCTCCAGTCCGTGATGCCGACGCCCTTCTCACCGGCGATCGTCGCCAGGCGCGTCACCTGGCCGGTGGCCACCGAGAGCCGGTCCACGTCGGTGCCGGTGCCGTCCAGCCGATCTTCGAGGTAGGCGAGACTCTTGCCGTCGGGTGAAACGGCGAAGGGCCCGTGACTGCGCGTGGCCTTCACGTCGACGAAGCTCACATCGCCGGGACGGCGTACCCGGAACACCGTGCTGTCCCCATGCCCCGTGGGCTGGGAGATCCACACCGAGCCGTCTTCGGCCACCACGGGCTGGGACGGGGTCACCGGGTCCAGCATGACGAACCGGTACGAAGGCGCCGACGCCATCGTTCCGGCGTCCTCGGCGCTCCCGCCCGGTCGACGCGCCGACACCGCCCAGCCTGCCGCGGCGACGATCGCCACCGCACTCGCCCCGATAGCGGTGCGCTTCCAGCGCCGGGTCGCCGCCCGGTCACCGGCCCCCTCGTTCGGGCCGTGCCGGAACGCGGGATTCGCCAGCGCGTCGGCGAACGCCGTCGCGCTCTCGAACCGGTCCGCCGGCAGCTTCTCCAGCGCCTTCGACACCGCAGCCGCCACGTTCGCCGGCACCGACCTGCGCGCCTTCGTGACCGGCGCCGCTTCTTCGGTCACGATCTTCATGATGATCTGCTGCGCCGAGGTGCCCGTGTGCGGCGGCTCGCCACTGAGCATCTCGTACAGCACCGCGCCGAGCGAATAGATGTCGCTGCGGTTGGTGATCGTCTTCTCGGCGGTCGCCTGCTCGGGCGACATGTAGTGCGGCGTGCCGAGACTCAATCCCGTCTCCGTCATCCGCCCGCCGGCCGCGGCGCTCACCGCAAGCGCGATCCCGAAGTCCGCCACCATCGGCCGCCCCGCGTGCAGCAGGATGTTCTCCGGCTTGATGTCCCGGTGCACCACGCCGTGCTCGTGCGCGTACTGCAGCGCGTCGGCCACCTCGCGCACCAGCTTGACGGACTCGTCCACGCCGAGCTGCGTCTCGCGATCGAGCTTCGCGCGCAGCGTCTCCCCTTCCA
>JBJKRG010000253.1:0-7135 GCA_046704805.1 Gemmatimonadaceae bacterium | reverse complement strand
TCCGGAGGCCCCGCGGCACCGCGGCCCGCCGAAGGCGCGCCGCCCGATCAGCCGCCCGACGCCAGCCGGTAGAACCCGCCGAGAATGATCCCGTACACCACGTGGGCCACGATGGTGAAGAGTGGGGTGCGCGTCCCGTAGTTGAGGGCGAGGAAGCCCGGGGGTTCGAGCGCGTGGGTGGGATCGGGACCCGTGCGCTCACTCGCCATGCGGGGGTGGATGGCCCCCAGCACCGGCATGAGCAGCACCAGGAACGCCAGCCCCTGCATCAACCCCATCAGGCCCCCGAGCCACCAGGTGGCGCGGTGCCAGCTCTCGAACATCAGGGCGTACACGATGGCGATGACCCAGCCGTCGAAGAAGTGCACGAAGAAGCCGATCGGCACGGCGCGGTCGTAGTCGGGGGTGAAGATCGTCCCGAGCATGAACGGCAGGCTCATGCGCGACCATCCGAGGCCGCGGCTGCCCTCCATGATCGTGGAGAGCGCAACGGTGGCGACGAATCCCCACAGGATGATGCTGGGCAGGTTCATAGTCTGGCCGAAGTGAGGTCGGCCCGGCGCTCGCGGCCGGGCCGGATGTGCGAGCCGCGCTCGTGCTCGAGCTGCAGTGCGGCGTCGATGAGGCCCACGTGGGTGAAGGCCTGCGGGAAGTTGCCGAGTGCTGCGCCGGTGGCCGGATCGATCTCCTCGGCGAACAAGCCGAGGTCGTTGGCGAACGAGAGCACGTGCTCGAAGGCCGCCGCCGCCCGGTCGTGATCGCCTGCCTGGGCGAGGTACGACACGGCCCAGAACGAGCAGATGCCGAATGCCCCCTCGCTTCCGGGGAGTCCGTCGTCGTCATCGCGGTAGCGGTAGAGAAGCCCGTCCACGCCGAGCTTCTCCCAGATGCGCTCGAACGTGCCGTGCATGCGGGGAGCGGCCGGCTCGACGTAGCCGTAGCGGGGCAGGAGGAGCAGGGCGGCGTCCAGCGTGTGCCCGTCGAGCGTGGAGGCGTAGCTGTCCATCTGGTCGTCGAAGCCCCGCGATTCGATCGCATCGCGGATCTCGCGTTGCACCTGCCGGTAGCGGGCGGTGGGCACGCGCAGATGGCCCTCGTCGTTGAGCCGGCACAGGCGCTCGAGGGCCACCCAGCACATGGCCTTGGAATAGGTGTTGTGGCGCCGGCCGCCGCGCGGCTCCCAGATTCCCTCGTCGGGCTCGGACCATCGGGTGCACACGGTCTCGCCGAACCCGGCCAGCATCCGGCGGGTGCCGTGGTCCAGCCGCCCGCCGCGCATGACGAAGGCGTGCACGGCGTCGATCACCTCGCCGTAGATGTCGAGCTGGAGCTGCCCGTGCGCGTCGTTGCCGATCCGCACGGGCCTCGAATCGTGGAAGCCGGACAGGTAGTCCAGCGTGTGCTCGGTGAGCCGGGTCTCGCCGTACACGTCGTAGAGCACCTGCAGCTCGGGCAGGGTGCGGCTGGTCGTGTGGAGCAGCCAGCGGAGGAACGCCTCGGCCTCGGCGTGGTAGCCGAGATCGAACAGGGCCTGGAGCGTCAGCGAGCTGTCTCGCAGCCAGCAGTAGCGGTAGTCCCAGTTGCGCACGCCGCCCATCTGCTCGGGGAGCGACGTGGTGGGGGCGGCGACCACGGCGCCCGACGGGGCGTACTCCATGAGTTTGAGCGTCAGGGCGCTGCGCAGCACCGTGTCGCGATAGGGACCGGAATAGACGCACTGCGCGGCCCACTGCCGCCACCAGTCGATGGCGCGCTGGATGCGGAACTCGGCGTGGCCGCCGAGCGGGGGGAGCACGGCCGGCTCGCCGAGCGCCGCCACGAGGCTCAGGTAGTGCCGTTCGCCGGCGTGCATCGTGGTCCGGACCGTCAGCTCGGCACGGTCCGCGGACAACTGCGCCGGCAGATCGCAGCGCAGCACCAGCGCCTGCCCGTCGTGCTCGTACCACACGCCCAGGGCCCCGCGCGCCCGCAGGCGCGGCACCACTCGGCCGTACTCGGGGCGCGGGTCGCAGACGATCTCCACCGGCACCTCACCTTCCGTACACTCCAGGCGCCGCAGGATCTCGCGGTCCGGCAGCAGCTCCTGCCGCTTTTCCGCCTCCGATGCCACGGGCATCAGGTCGGTCAGGCGCAGCACACCGCCGGGGGTCCGGAAGGTGGTTTCGAGGACGTTGGTCCCCTCGAGATAGCGCCGGCTCACCTCGGCGTCGCCCACCGGCCGCACCGAGAAGCACCCGCCGCGCGCGGGGTCGAGCAGGGCCCCGAACACCGACGGACTGTCGAAGCGCGGCCAGCACAGCCAGTCGATGGAGCCCCACCGGGAGATGAGCGCCGCCGAGCGGCAGTCGCCGATGATGGCGTAATCGTCGATGGCGGGCCCGGACGTTGGCGGACGAGGCGTCATGGTACCGGAAGTGCGGGCCCGGGGCGGGCCGGGGCGAGAGGCGCGTGCGGCCGGGCAGGGGGGCGCCGCGGGATCGATACGTCCCCGCAACTTGCGCGATGCCCCCTGTTCGTTCAAGGATGCAGGACCCCCGATCCATCCACGTGAACGAGGAGAACGCAGAACATGTCCACATCAGGTGCTCCGCTCGCCGGCCAGACCGCGTTGGTCACCGGTGCCAATTCGGGGATCGGCGAGGCGATCGCCCGCGCCATGGCCGCGGCCGGCGCCGCCGTCGCCGTCAACTACGTCGTGCATCCGGAGTTGGCGCAGGCCGTCGTGGCCGGCATCACGAGCGCCGGCGGGCGGGCCATCGCCGTCCAGGCCGACGTGTCCGACGAGGCGCAGGTGCAGGCGATGTTCGCCACGACGATCAAGGAGTTCGGCACGGTGGACATCCTGGCCAGCAACGCCGGGCTGCAGGACGACGCGCCCTTTCTCGAAATGACGCTCGCCAAGTGGCAGCACGTCCTGAACGTGAACCTCACGGGCGGCTTCCTCTGCGCCCGCGAGGCGGCGCGCGAGTTCGTCCGCCGCGGCGTGCGTCCGGAGGTCTCCCGGGCCGCCGGCAAGATCATCTTCACCAGCTCCGTGCACCAGATCATCCCGTGGGCGGGCCACGTGAACTACGCCACCTCGAAGGGTGGGATGTTCCAGCTCATGGAGAGCACGGCGCAGGAGCTGGCGCACCAGCGCATCCGCGTGAACAGCATCGCCCCCGGCGCCATCAAGACGCCGATCAACCGCGCCGCCTGGGACACGGCGGCGGCCGAGCAGCAGCTCCTCAAGCTCATCCCCTACGGCCGGGTGGGGGAGCCGATGGACATCGGCAAGGTCGCCGCGTGGCTGGCGTCGGACGACGCGGATTACGTGACGGGCGCGACCCTGTTCGTGGACGGCGGCATGACGCTCTTCCCGGGGTTCTCGACGGGACACGGCTGAGGCCCCGGGTCGCTTCCCGGGGCTCGCCTCCCTGGATAAGCTTCACTCGCCATGCCCACCGCCCTCGACGTCCAACACCTCTCGGTCGCCTTCGGCGACGACCACGTACTGCGTGACCTGAGTTTCGGGGTCGAGGCCGGCAAGACGCTCGCCATCATCGGCCCGAACGGCGCCGGGAAGACGGTGCTCTTCCGCGCGCTGATCGGGACGGTGCCGTACGACGGCCGGGTGGTCTGGGCGCACGGCACCCGGATCGGCTACGTGCCGCAGAAGCTCGACATCGAGCGCGACCTCCCGCTCACGGGGCTCGAGTTCCTCCACGCCAAGGCGCGCGTGGTGGGCACGGTGCGGGGGGAGATGGACCGGGTCCTCGACGACGTGAGCCTGGGACGCGACGTGGCGGCGCGCCCGATCGGGACGCTGTCCGGCGGCCAGTTCCAGCGGCTGCTGGTGGCCTTCGCCCTCATGGGGCGGCCCTCGGTGCTCCTCTTCGACGAGCCGACGGCAGGTGTCGATCAGCCGGGGGAGGAGAGCATCTACGCCCTGTTCCGCGAGCTGCAGCGGCAGCAGGGGTTCACGCTGCTCCTCATTTCCCACGAGCTGAACCTCGTCTACCGCTACGCCGACGACGTGCTCTGTCTGTCGCGCCGCGAGGCGTGCTTCGGGCCGCCGCTCGAGGTCCTCACCACCGAGCGGCTCCAGGAGATGTACGGCGCGCAGGTGAAGTTCCACGACCACGACCACCAACACGAGCGCGACATTCCGCCAGCGACCCCTCCCCATGGCGGGCACCATGCCGGCGATTAGCAGCCTCGTCCTCCCGCTGGGGATGGCGATCGCCGCCGGGCTCGTGGGCTCGGTGGCCGTCATGCGGCGCATGACGCTCGCCGCCGATGCGATCTCCCACATCGCCCTGCCGGGCATCGGCCTGGCGATCATCCTCCGCGTCGATCCCGTGCTCGGCGCGCTGGCGGCCCTCATCGTCGGCACGCTGCTGGTCTGGACGGTGGAGCGGCAGACGCGGATCCCCACCGAGGCGATCATCGGGGTCGTGTTCTCGGCGGCCCTCGCCATCGGCAGCATGATGACGTCCGGTGAGGAGCTGATCGAGGCCCTATTCGGCGGGGCGGGGAAGCTGGGGCGCACCGAATTGATCCTCGGCGGGCTGGGGGCGGTGCTCGTGATCGCCTTCATGCTCCGCTTCCGTAGCGAGCTCGTGATCTCGCTCGTGTCGCCCGACCTGGCCAGCACGGCGGGGGTCCGCGTGCATCGCGTGAGCCTGCTCTTCCTGATGGCCTTCGCGCTGACCGTGGCGCTCGGGCTCCGCTACCTGGGCGTGCTCCTCATGGGATCGCTGATCATCATCCCGGCGGCCACGGCGAAGCAGCTGGCGCGCAGCCTGCGCGGCATGCAGTTCATCTCGGTGGGGCTCGCCGTGCTGGCGACGCTCGTCGGCGCCATCGCGGCACCGGTCCTGGGACTCGCCACGGGGCCCGTGACGATCGTGTTCGCCGCGGCGCTGTTCTTCGTGAGCCTGCTGGTGCGGCGCACCGCGTGAGCGGCGCGCGACCGGGCGCGCCCCGTGGGGCGGCCCGGCCGCACCGATCACTCAGCCGCCATTGGCATCCCAGGTCGGAATCCGACCGGGCGTCCACGGCGCACCGGCCGCCTCCGCGGCCTCCTCGAGCTGCCGGAGGTCGACGTTGATGAACTGCCGCAGCCGCGTCAGGATCCCCCCGAACTGCGCCGCGATCAGATCGTACTGGTGCTTCTGCGTGTTCGTCGCGTCCTCGAGCGTCGAGAACCAGAGGCCGCCGGTCACGTCGCCCAACCGGTCGAGCAGCGACGGGGGCGTGGGCTCGTTGTAGCGGGCGCGCGTGTTGTCGCCGCTCAGCGTTTCCTGGATGGTCCGCAGCGTGTCCTCCAGCGCTTCGGCACGCCGCATCAGCGAATCGGTGGGGGTCGGCGTCTCCGCCAGCGCGCGCTGCAGGGCCTGCAGCCGCGTGGCGGCCTCGCCCGCTGCCGCGTTCGCGCCGAGCACGGCGCGCTGGAGCTTGGCGGTCTTCTCCTCGAAGGCGACGACGGCAGCCGTCCGCGGCGTGGCCGAGCCGTCGAGCAGGTAGACCTGGAAGCTCTGGGGTGTGCCGAGGGGCGTCTGGACGCCGTCCACGAGCTTCGCCATCGCGACGTGATAGGTGCCGGGTGCGACGTAGGGGCCGTCGCCACTTCTGCGGGCGCCGCCACGGCCACCGGCCGACACCGGCGTCACGCTCGGATAGTGCAGGTCCCACGTCACGCGCTGCACGCCCGCCTTCGGAGTCTCGAAGAGCCGCCGGACCACGCGCCCCTCGGCGTCGGTGATCGTGAAGATGAGCTGCGGCGGGCGTTCCTCGTTCTCCACCTTGAGGGAATCCCAGGGCGGGTAGAAGACGTTCTCTCCCTTCTTCGCGGCCTTGCGCTCCGCGGCCTGGCGGATCTGCTTCCTCGTCCTGATCGCGTCTTTGAGGTAGTAGGTGAAGGTCGCGCCGAACGGCGGATTGGGCGCCGTGTAGAAGTCGCCGCCGTGCGTCGTGCCGAGCGGGCTGTTCTGCATGTACAGCGCGGCCCGCTTGACCGGCAGCAGCGCCGCGCCGGACGCCAGCACGGCCGGTGTCAGCTCGCGCAGCGGCGCGATGTTGTCGAGGATGTAGTAGCCGCGCCCGAAGGTCGCGACGTCCAGGTCGTCCTCGCGCTTCTGGATCTCCAGGTCGCGCACGGCGATCGTGGGCAGCCCGTTCTTGAGTTGCGTCCAGTGCTTCCCGCCATTGGCCGTGTAGTAGAGGCCGAACTCGGTGCCCACGAACAGCAGCTGCGGATCCTTGATGTCCTCGATGATCGTGTACGCGGTGCCGTCCTGCGGCAGGTCGCCCGCGATCGAGGTCCAGGTCTTCCCGAGATCGGTGCTCTTGAGCAGGTACGGCTTGAAGTCGCCCGCCTTGTGGTTGTCGAACGCCACGTACACGGTGTTCGTGTCGAACGCGCTCGGCGTGACGCGGGAGACGAAGGTCGTGTCGGGCACGCCGGGGAAGTGGTCGATCTTCCGCCAGTGCGCGCCGTCGTCCTCCGTCACCTGCAGGAGCCCGTCGTCGGTACCCACCCACAGCAGGCCCGGCTTCAGGGGCGACTCGCCGATCGTCACGATCTCGCCGTAGTACGAGGTCGAGGCGTTCTTGCCCAGCGCGTCCGGACCCCACACACGCCCCATCATCTTGAGCTTGTTGCGGTCGATGCTGCGCGACAGGTCGGGGCTGATCACCCGCCAGGTGTCACCGCGGTCGTTGCTCTGCCAGAGGATCTGCGATCCGAAGTACAGCCGGGTGTGCGAGAAGGGGCTGATGATCAGCGGCGCGTCCCAGAACCAACGCAGGGCCGGCTGGCCCGGCTCCGGCTGCGGGATGATGTCCACGTTCTCGCCCGTCTTGATGTTGAACCGCGAGAGGTAGCCGTTCTGCGCCTGGGCGTAGACGGTGTTCGGATCCTCCGGGTCCACGCGGGACTGGAAGCCGTCGCCGCCCTGCGTGAAGTACCAGTCGGAGTTCACGATGCCGTAGGTGGCGCGGGTCTGCGACGGCCCGCCCACCGACGAGTTGTCCTGCGTCCCGCCGTACAGGTGGTAGAAGGGCAGGGCGTTGTCGGCCTCCACCCGGTAGAACTGCGCCAGCGGCAGGTTGCCGAAGAAGTGGTACGTCTTGCCGCGGTCCCAGCTCTCGT
>JBJKRG010000252.1:0-2828 GCA_046704805.1 Gemmatimonadaceae bacterium | reverse complement strand
TACTCATCGCACGGAAAATGACCATGGCCGAGTCCCAGATCCCCACCGGCAGCCAGTCGCGGCCGGCGCCACCGGCGCTCGACCGGGAGGCGTGGCACGTGCCGCTCGACGTGAACGCCTGGCAGCTGTCGGTGCTGATTCCGGTTTACAACGAAGTCGCCACCATTGAGAAGATCCTCGAGCGCGTGCATGCGGCACCCGTGCCCAAGGAGATCGTCTGCGTGGACGACTGCTCCACGGACGGGACGCGGGAGAAGCTGCAGGCGCTGCACGCCGCGGGACGGATCCACCGGCTGATCCTCCAGCCGCACAACCAGGGCAAGGGAGCCGCCATCCGCACCGCGCTCGCCGCCAGCACGGGCCAGATCGTGATCGTGCAGGACGCCGACCTCGAGTACACCCCATCGGACTGGCCTGCCCTGCTGCAACCGATCGTCGATGGGCGCGCCGACGCCTGCTTCGGCTCGCGTTTCCTCGGCGGTCCGCACCGGGTGCTCTACTACTGGCACTCGGTGGGCAACCGCTTTCTGACGACGTTCAGCAACATGCTGACGAATCTGAACCTCACCGACATGGAAACCTGCTACAAGGCCATGCGGGGCGATCTGGCACGATCGTTGCCACTTACAGCCAACCGGTTCGGCTTCGAGCCCGAGATCACGGCGCGTCTGGCGCGGGCCAGCGCGCGCATCTATGAGGTGCCGATCAGCTATTTCGGGCGCACCTACGCCGAAGGCAAGAAGATCAACTGGAAGGACGGCATCGCGGCATTCTGGCACATCATGAAATACAGCCTGTTCACATGACCCGACGCACCTGGTGGCTTCTCGCCGGGAGCATCGCCCTGCTGGCGTTCGGCGCCTCGGCCACGAGTCTCCCGAACCGGTACGCGTACGACGACGTGTACGTGATCCAGAAGGACGCGCGGATGCACACGCTCACCCACTGGTGGACGCACTTCCAGCAGTCGTACTGGTCCAGGCAGTGGGGAGGCGACGGGTACCGTCCGCTCACCAACCTCGGTTTTGCCGTCGAGTGGGTGGTGGGGCACGGGTCGCCGCTCATCTTCCACGTCCTGAACGTGCTGTTGTACATGGTGCTGTGCGTGGTGGTCCTGTGGGTGCTGACGGGCGTGCTGCCGCGTGCGCCGGCGTGGATCGCGGCCGCGCTGTTCGCCGTCCACCCGGTGCACGTCGAGGCGGTGGGAAACATCGTCGGGCAATCGGAGCTCACCACCGCCCTGCTCCTCACGGCGGCCATGGGGCTCTACATCTATGGCCGGGAGCGCGGCCCCCTCTCGATCAAGCGGCAGCTCACGATCGCCCTGATGTACGCGGGCGCGATGCTCTTCAAGGAGAACGGCATCGTGCTGGTGGCGCTCGTGGTCGTCGCCGAGGCGACGGTGGTCCACGACCCGCGCCCGCTGAAGACGCGCCTGGTGGAGATGCGCCCGTTCGTGCTCGGCCTGACGGCAGTCGCCATGGGCTACCTGTGGGCGCGCGACGCCGTGCTCTCGGGGCGCCTCACCGGCTTCCGGCCGTATCCCGCCTTCCAGGGGCTCAGACTGTCGACCCCCGATCGCATCCTGACCATGATCGGTCTCGCCCCACAGTGGGGGCGGCTCTTCTTCTGGCCGGCGCACCTGACCACCGAGTACTCACCGCCTTACGCCCCGATCGCGCAGGGGGTGAGTATCACGCAGCTCCCGGGGTTGCTCCTGATCGTCGGCGCGATCGGGCTCTTCTTCGCTCTGCGGCGGAAGGTCCCGGCGGCCAGCTTCGGACTGGGATGGGTGATCGTCGCCATCTCCCCGGTCAGCAATCTGGTGCTCCCTGCCGGCTTCCTCATTGCCGAGCGGACGCTCCTGTTCCCGAGCATCGGCGCGATGATGTTCCTGGGCGCGCTCATTCCGCCGGTCTATGAGTGGCTGGCGGCGCACCGCCTCCAGCTCGCGGGGGTCGCGGCGGTGGCGCTGCTCCTCGCGGCGGGCGGCTGGCGGAGCGCCCAGCGGCAGAAGGTGTGGTTCGACGACGACGTCCTGTTCCGGCACGGCGTCAAGGACTCGCCGGACAGCTATCGCTCGCATTTCATGCTCGGTGCCTGGTACATGCAGAACAAGCGATACAGCGATGGCGAGAAGGAGTACGAGAAGGGGATGCGGCTGTTCCCGTACGACCCCTACATGGCGTTCAGCCTGGGTGAGGACTACCGGCGGTGGGCCATCTGCAAGCCGGCGATCAATCTCTACCGGTGGGCCATCGGACTGGACTCGAACATCGTGGTCGCGTGGCCCCAGCTGGCCGACTGCCTGTTCATCGAGCACGAGTACCGTGCGGCCAAGAAGGCGGCCATCGCCGCCACCCGGCACAGTGCGCCGATCGAGGCCATGCACGGCATCATCGTGTCGGCCGACAGTGCCCTGCGGGTGGCCGCGTCCCGGAAACCGGCGGCGCCCGACTCTGGCGAAATGCGACGAACCTTGCAAAACACGCTTCGGGTCGGGTCGGCCGCGGATTCGTCGGCGTCAAGAAATCGTTGAGAATCAACGAGTTGCGCGGCGGGAACCCGCTGGTATCGGGATTGCCATCAAGAAAGCGCTGAGATTCGGCCCGGCCTCCGGTGGCTGGGTGTTGTTGATCCCTCCCACTCACGGAGAACCCCACTCATGCTGCACAACCGCAAGGGCTTCACGCTGATCGAGCTGCTGATCGTGGTCGTGATCATCGGCATCCTGGCGGCGATCGCGATTCCGAAGTTCGCCAACACGAAGGACAAGGCCTACATCACCGCGATGAAGTCGGATCTGCGGAACATGGTGACGGCCGAAG
>JBJKRG010000251.1:0-3745 GCA_046704805.1 Gemmatimonadaceae bacterium | reverse complement strand
GCGCCGGCGTGCTGGGGCGCGGCACGGCGCGCCTCGCGGAACCGGTCGAGGGCCTCCCCGTGCAGTCCCTGTCGCGCGAAGGTCTCGCCGAGCACCACGTTGCCCGTCGTGCGGTCGGCGCCGCGGGCGAGGGCCCGGCGCGCCTCCATCTGCGCCCGGTCGAAGAACCCCTTCGACAGGAAGTCCAGCGCCATCGCGTAGGGGTCCGCCTCCACCGGCGCGGCGGCGGGCGCGGGCGCCAGCCGCGTGAACACGGAGTCGAGCAGGCCGGCATCGAACTCGAACTCCTCGATCGACTCGTCGGCCCTGCTCTCGCCGCCCAGATCGGGCTGGATGGAGAGGTCGGGATCCTCGTACTGCAGGTCGATGGCGAGATCGAACTTCTGCGGCACGTAGTAGGGCTCCAGCTCGAGCGCGCGCTTCGTCTCGCGCAGGGCGCCGTCGAAGTCGCCGAGGTTGGACAGCGAGAAGCTGAGGTTGTAGTGGGCCTCCGCGTACTCGGGACGCGCCTGCACCGCCCGCGCGAAGGCGTTGCGGGCGTCCTGGAACCGCCGCAGGTCGGCGAGCACGAGGCCGATGCCGTTCCACGCCACCGGATGCTCGGGCTCGGTGCCGAGCACCTGCTGGTAGGCCTCGAGCGCGGTCTGCAGCCGCTTCGTCTTGTAGAGCAGCAGGGCCAGGTTGAGCCGGGCCTTCACGAGCGCCGGCTGCGCCTTCAGCGCCGCGCGGAACTCGGCCACCGCCGCGTCGGCCTGGCCGGCCTGGTACAGGGCCACGCCGAGGTTGTTGTGCGCCAGCGCGTACGTGGGCTCGGCGGCGATGGCGCAGAAGTAGTTCTCGACCGCCTCGTTGAAGCGCCCGTCCTGGTGGAGCACCACCGCCCGCTCGTTCCACAGCTTGGGGCTGTCGGGCAGCTTGGCCAGCAGACAGTCGTAGAGCTTGAGGGCCGCCTCGCTGTCGCGCGTGACCAGGTGCACCTCGGCCATCGCCTGCCGCACCAGGTCCTCTTCCTCGCCGCGTTCGAGCGCCAGCCCGTACTCGCGCAGCGCCTCGCGGTAGTAGCCCTTCTGGCGGAACGCGAGGCCGAGGTTGTAGTGGGCGAGCTGTCCGTCGCGCGACACCTCCATGCGCCGCGACACGCGGCCGCCCACCATCTCCTCGTAGCGCTGCGGCTTGTTCTGGTCCAGCGACAGGTTGGCGTGCGCGCGCGACAGCGCCGGGTTGAGCTTGATGGCGCGCTTGGTGATCGCCCGCGCCTCGTCGTGGCGCCCCATGTCGCCGAGCACGAAGCCCTTGAGATACAGGGCGTCGTGGTTCTCCGGGTTGAGCTGCAGCGCCCGGTCGAGCGACGCCATCGCCTCGTCGTTGAGCCCGCGGTTGTACGCGATCTCGGCCAGGTAGAAGTGCACGAGCGAGCTTTCGGGATCGAGCGCCCGCGCCCGCTCCAGCCAGTGCTCCGCCTGCTCGGTCTGCCCGAGGGCGCGCGCCGAGAGGCCGAGTTGCAGCACGGCGCCCACGTCGTTCGGGGCGTAGCGGAGGAGCGCCGTGAACTCCGTCATCGCCTGCTCGTGCTCGCCGAGCAGGGCGTAGGTCCGGGCCAGCTCCCAGCGGGCCTCCCGGTTGGTCGGGTTCGCCCGCAGGCGCTCCTTCAGCTCCGGAATGCGCTCGTCGTAGTACCCGGTGTTGAAGTACGCGATCTCGAGATTGCGCTGCGCCACCTGCATGCGCGGATCGAGCTCGAGCGCCTGCATGAAGGCCTGGACGGCCTCCTCGTACAGCCCCTTGTTGTAGTACAGCACCCCCAGGTTGTTGTGCGCGCCCGCGTCCGACGGTTCGATCCGCCGGGCGAACGACCGCAGCACCTCGCGGTCTCGCATCGAGCCCAAGGGGATGGCCGCCATGTCATCCCACGCGGATGGCGCGCAGGATCGCCTCCAGCGACGCCGGGTCCGGAAGCAGCAGGAAGAAGCCGCGCAGCCGCTGGGCCTCGCCCTTCAGCATGAAATCGCTCTCCACGCAGAAGACGTAGTCGCGACTGGACCCGAACTGCAGGTACGCCGTCGTGAGCACCGCCGCCGACATGTCGATCGCCAGCGCCGGCGGCGACGGCAGCAGCAGCATGCCCATGAACTCGCTCAGCGCGTTCATGTAGGCGCTGCTGAGAATGTTCCCCGCCTCCTTGATCGCCGACTGCTCCAGCTCGCCCAGCTCGGTCGACGGCTCGCCCTCCGGGCCGTGCAGCATGAGCCCGGCCAGCTCGATCGCCGCCCCCTTCGGGAACACGAGCATGGTGCGCCCCGACAGGTCGCCGAGGATGTGGAGCAGCACCGCCGCCACCGGCTCGTCCGGGCCCGCCACCATCGGGGCGACCTCTTCCAGGCGCTGGATGTTGATCCGCGGCACGCTGATCATGATCGTGCCCCCGATCATCTGCGACAGCGCCGTGGCCGCATGGCCGGCGCCGATGTTCGCCACCTCGCGCAGGGCGTCGAGCTGCAGCGTCTTGAGGGATCGAAGCTCTTCCATGCGTGCCCCGTTAGGAGAGACTGCCCACGTCGAGAATCAGCGCCGGCGCGCCGTCGCCGAGGATCGTCGCGCCACTGAACGCCTGCACCTGCGTCCGCACCGGATCGAACTGCTTCACCACGATCTCTTCCTGCCCCGCCAACCCATCCACCACCAGGCCGGCCCGCCGGTCGGCCAGCTCCAGCACCACCACGTGCTCGTGCCCCTGCCCCTGCCCGTCGCCGGCCGGAAGTCCCACGATGTTGCGCAAACGCATCAACGGCAATACTTCGTCGCGCACCGACAACACTTCGCGCCCCCGCAGCGTCCGCAGCCGGTCCGCCCGCAACTCCACGGTTTCCGTGATGTGCGTCATGGGCACGGCGTACAGCTCGCCGGCCACCCGCGTGAGCAGCGCCCGCAGGATGGCCAGCGTGAGCGGGAGCCGGACGGTCACCGTGGTGCCCTCGCCCGGCTGCGACTTGATGTCCACCGCGCCCCCGAGCGCCCGCACGCGCGACAGCACGGCGTCCACGCCGACGCCGCGCCCCGACAGTCCCGTCACGCGTTCCGCGGTCGAGAAGCCCGGCCGCGCGATCAGCCGCATCACCTCCTCGTCCGTGAGCTCGGACTTCGCGGCGTCGATCAGTCCCGCCGCCCGGGCCTTTTCGAGCACCCGGAGCCGGTCGATGCCGCGCCCGTCGTCGCTCACTCTGATGACGACCGCCGAGCGATCGCGTACCGCCGAGAGGGAGAGCCGGCCGGCCCGCGGCTTGCCGGCCCGCGCGCGCTCGTCGGGGGGCTCGATGCCGTGGTCGACGGCGTTGCGCAGCAGGTGTACGATCGGCTCGCCGATCTCGTCGAGCATCGAGCGGTCGAGTTCGATCTCCTTGCCCTCGATCGTGAATTCGATCTCCCGCCCGAGGCCGCGCGCCGCGTCGCGCACCAGGCGGGGAAAGCGGTCGAACACCTGCCACACGGGCACCATACGGGCGCTCACGATCTCGTCGCGGAGGTCGGCGATCAGCCGCGACGCGTGGGTGAGCGTCTCGTCGAGGGCCGGGTCGCTCAGCTGGCTGCCGATCGCCTGCAGGCGGCCCCGGGCGATCACCAGCTCCCCGATCAGGTTCATCAGCTCGTCGAGGCGGCGCAGGTCGATGCGCACGTGGCGCGCGTGCCGGGTGAAGGCGGCATCCCCGGCCGGCCTGTCGGGCCCGGGGGCGGCCGGCCGCATGGGGCC
>JBJKRG010000250.1:0-5013 GCA_046704805.1 Gemmatimonadaceae bacterium | reverse complement strand
GAGCGCCTTACGGGCCCCGGGCGGAGCCTTCGCGATGTAATCGGACACCGACGCGGTTGCCGGCATTCTTCTTCACCTCAGGTCATCAGGAGCCGGTGTTCCCGCCGCGCGACTTGCCCTTCCGCTTGCGCCGCCGTCCGGACGTCGACCCGGGCGCAGCCGACCGCTGCGCGTGCCCCGGCCATCACGTCGGACAGTAGTTGGTGCCGCGGTACTTGTGCCCGCGCGAGCAGGTCTTCCAGCCACCGCGATTCGCCTGCGACATTGGCACCCCTGGATGGTAACGTTGGCACCCGATGCTCGTGGGTTGACCCGACGCCACGGCGCACGGTCGCGGCGTTCGTTAATGATGGCGCCAGATGCCCACCGTGCGCCAGCGGCGTCCGGTCGTCAGGCGCCGAACTGCCGCAGGTGATGATCGATGTGCCGGGCCTGCATCCGGCTGGCGAAACTTCCGCCGGCCGCTCCCCACGTCGGATCGACGGGCCACCTATCGGTGAGCGGCTTGCTCACGAAACGCGCGATCAGGGCTCGGCACCGCGCACGCTCTGTGTCGAAGTCGTACGCCCCGGTCGCCACCGCGCTCTCGTTGGTCGGAGCGGACCTGGGCATGGGGAGATGCAGCACGAGAAAGCGCATGATCGGCAATGGGAGCGGGCTCTTCTGCGGCATAAGGCAATCGTCCCCCAGGGCAGCGCCGAGGAATCGGTTGACGTGCCAGAGCATCTGGTCGACGCTCATCGATCCCCAGCGGGGCCGGGAGTTCGCCGTGAGCGTGTCGAGCCGGGCCTCGAGAGCGCCGCGAACGGCCGGGTCGTGCAGCATGCGCATTCGAGGAATGCTCCGGGTGGCGGATTGAGAGAGTGACGGTACGCGACCCTGATGTCAGACGCGTGGCAACAGGGTCGATCGAAGATGGCGCAATCGTATCACAGCTGCTTGGTCATCCGAACGAGCGGCACGCCGTGACCGCCGCGGTCGTCGACGAGGTGGTCGACGGGCGTGTAGCCACACGCCCGATAGAGGGGTTCGCCCGCCAGCGTCGCGACCAGTTCCATGCGAGTGAAACCTTCGGCGCGTGCCGCCTCCTCGCAGACCGCGATGATCATCCGTCCCACGCCCTTTCGCACATGACGTGGATGCGTGTACATGGCACGAATGCGCGCCGCGTCCCTGGCGGGATCGAGCAGCGCCGCACTGCGTCCGGGAGTCTGGTCTCCGCCGTACAGTGTGGCGCGGCGACTCCAACCGCCACACCCGGCAATCTGGTCCTCGGCTTCAACGACGAAATAGGTCCGGTCATCGATGAGCTGCGTGTCGAGCCCCATGAGCGCGCGACTGGCCGCGATCTGGCTCTCATCGAGAAACGGCTTCTGCAAGTCGGAGATCGCCGCGTCCATGAGGACCCTGAGGGCATTCAGGTCGTCGGGCCGCGCGAGCCGGTGTGTCAACGTCCGAGGCGTCATCGCTGCAACGTTGGGTTCCCTGGCTGATGCGCGTACAGTACGCCGCGGGGCGTCGGCCCGTCCGATCGCCGCAGGGCCTACGAGTTCCCGTCGAACGTGACCACCTTCTGCACGTTCTCCAGCGGCGTCCGCACCACGCCGGTGCCCGCCGGCGTCACGGCGGTGCCGACGGCGAAGAACTCGATCGCGTTCGCGCCCCACCCCCAGTTCGACTCCTCCACGCGTGCCCCCACGATGCCCACACCGCCCCGCTCCACGGCCTCCGCCTGCATCCGCTCCAGGGCCAGCTCGCGGGCCGCGTAGGTTGCCTCGGTGTAGACCACCATTTCCTGATTGCGCCCCACCTGCTTCAGCGCCTGCATGAAGCTCAGATGCGCGATGTGATACACGCAGGCGCCCATCGCGAGGCTCACCGGGCGATAACCGCCCTGCAGGAGCTTCCACAGATCCTGTCCGCTCAGGTCGGACGTGAAGGGACGATTGTCTTTCGTGCGCAGCGAGCCGGCCTGCTCGCGGTGCCGGATCGCCGTGCCGATCGCCTGGAACTCCAGCACGCCCTCGTCCATCGCATACTGTTTGAACACCAGCCGCACGCCCACCACGCCATCCGCGCCCAGCAGGTCCGCTTCCTCTTCCATCCGCGTCACCGCCAGCTCGCGCGCCTGGTACATCGCATGCGTGAGCACGGGGAGCTCCTGGCTCACACTCCACTTCTGCCACTGGAAGCCGACGTGATAGATGGAGGAGCCGAGTACGAGCCCCAGCGCCTCGAAGCCGGCGTGTTCGACCAGCAGGAACTCGTCGATGGAGAGATCGCTCGTGAAGAACGCGGGCGTCGGTCCCGTGCCGCGCATCCGGCGGAGCCGATCCGCCGCGCCCGCGGGGAGGTTGGCGGTCGACCCGGGCGTGTAATTCGTGGTCATGAAGACTCCTGGCGAGGGCAATGGCGAAGGAACATCGCGTTCACGGTATGTCTAGGAGCGATCCATCGACTGGAGCCACGCGTGTAGCGCCTGGCGGCCGCGCTCGGTGCGTTGCAGCTCGGCGTCGATGGCGGGTCCCAACTCGGCGAGGAACCCGTCGATCTCCATGGGCTCGGTCCGGATGACGACGCCGCGTACCGCATGCTGTCGGCTGGCCTCGTACCGCCCGCCGGCGCCGCGGCGGAGCACGTACACGGCGTCCGCCAGTGGGATCCGCACCTCGGTGATCTGGCGCCGCACGAGGGAACGGCGCACCTGGGCGCCGGGCACCACGCCGGGGAGCAATGCCACGAGCTCGCCGAGGAGGTCGGTGAGATCGTCGCGGCTGCGCCGCGCGAGGATGCCGGCGACACTGGTGGATTCCCAGGATGCAGGTGGTTCGCTCATGACAGGAGAGTGTGCATCGGATTTCGTCGCGGCGCTACTGGGCGGTGGTCGGCGGGCGGGCTCCCCCCGCTGTATGGGGGCGTCAGCGCAGGACGTATACGAGCTCCACGACTTCGGTGCCGGCCTCCTCGACGCGCTCCTTCCGCTCGAGGCCGAAGCCGCACTTCTCCAGGACCCGGATCGAGCCGACGTTATGCTCGGCCACGTGGGCGTGGAGCGGACGTTCGGTCACGACCTGCAGGAAGGCGGCGAGTCCCCGGGTCGCGACCCCCCTGCCCCAGTACTCCTTCCCGATCCAGTAGCCGACGAGGCGCGCGCCGTCCTGGGGCCAGCTCCCGATGTGCCCCGCGACCTGGCCGTCGCGGAGGATCGTCCGCGTGATCGCCGTTGGGTTGCCGAGAACATTCGCGGCCCAATGGGCGTCGAACGCCGCGCGATCCCGGGCCGGAAAGGCGGCCATGCGCGTGGCGTCGGCGTCGAGCTGTTGCTCGTAAAAGATGGGAAGATCCCCGGGCTCGACGTTGCGGAGTCGAACGTCGCTGCTCATTTCTCCACGCCCGGCCAGGCCGCTCGGTCCATGTCTCGTTCCCTTCCGCGATGTACGCGGCCGCCGGGGAGTCTGCTGCCGCCTCGCGCCGCGGCGCTCTGCTGCGGCGTTCCCTCGTAGAATGTGGCAGGCGACAGCCGGCCGCCAGCCGCCGCCGGCTGTTCCCTAATCGGCTCGCCGGCATTAGTGTAGGGCCCGACCCACCTTCGGACTTCTGGGGGACTCGCGATGCCATCCGCACGCCGCCAGCCGACCCGTTTCCAGCGTCGCTTCGTCTTCGCCCTCTTCGGGATCGTCGCCGTCGGGGCCCTCTGGGTCCCGATCTACAACCGCGCCGGTCCGCCGCTGTTCGGCATTCCGTTCTTCTACTGGTTCCAGTTCGCGTGGATCGTGGTCGGAGCGATCGCCACGGCCATCGCCTACAAGGTGGGGATGTAGACGATGAACTGGACCGCGACCGTCATCTTCATCGGGCTCTTCCTCGTGGTCACCGTGCTCGGGTTCTTCGCGGCGCGGTGGCGGCACGCCGACCTCAACCGCCTCGACGAATGGGGACTGGCTGGCCGGCGCTTCGGGACCGTCGTCACCTGGTTCCTGCTGGGCGGCGATCTCTACACCGCCTACACCTTCATTGCGGTGCCCGCCCTGGTGTTCGGCGCGGGTGCGATCGGCTTCTTCGCCGTCCCGTACACGCTGATCACGTTCCCGTTCGTCTTCCTGGTCTTCCCACGCCTCTGGTCGGTCTCGCACAAGCACGGCTACATCACGGCGTCCGACTTCGTCACCGGGCGGTTCGGGAGCCGGTCGCTCGCGCTCGTCGTCGCGGTAACCGGCATTCTCGCCACGATGCCGTACATCGCCCTGCAGCTCGTGGGAATCGAGGTGGTGATTGCGGGGCTCGGGTTCCACGCCACGGGCTTCACGGGGGACGTCCCGCTCATCATCGCGTTCGCGATTCTCGCCGCGTACACGTACAGCAGCGGGCTCCGCGCGCCGGCGTTGATCGCGCTGGTCAAGGACATGCTGATCTATCTGACCGTGATCGCCGCCATGGTCGTGATCCCGCTGCATCTCGGCGGGTATGGCGCGATCTTCAAGCACGTCCCGGCCGACAAGCTGCTCCTCTCGGCGCCGAGTGCGCGCAACCTGGGCACGTACTCGGCCTACGCAACGCTCGCCATCGGGTCGGCGCTGGCCTTGTTCCTCTACCCGCACGCGGTCACGGGGGTGCTGAGCGCCAAGAGCCGGGATGTGATCAAGCGGAACACGGCGCTGCTCCCCGCGTACTCGCTCGCGCTCGCCGCGATCGCCGCGCTCGGCTATATGGCCATCGCGGCGCACGTGCAGACGAACCCGGCGTACACGGGATACTTCCAGCGGTACGGACCGAACTTCGCCGTGCCGGCGTTGTTCCTGGATCAGTTCCCCTCCTGGTTCGTCGGCGTGGCCTTCGCGGCGATCGCCATCGGCGCCCTGGTACCGGCGGCTATCATGTCGATCGCCGCGTCCAACCTGTTCACGCGGAACGTCTATCGCGATCTCTTCCACAAGTCGCTGAGCGGCGCCGCCGAGGCGACCGCCGCCAAGCGCGTGTCGCTGCTCGTCAAGGTCGGCGCGCTCGCGTTCATCA
>JBJKRG010000249.1:0-7106 GCA_046704805.1 Gemmatimonadaceae bacterium | reverse complement strand
CACCGGAGCCGGATTCGCCGCGGGCCGGCAGGCCCCCGACGCGGCCCTTACTCCCGGCAACTCAACCGCTTAGGTTTAGGGCTCCATGCGCCGCCTGGGCGGCGCCCACAACAGCCACCCTCCTCCTGCTCCGGCAACCAGCGGGGGGCGGATTCGACGACCAAAGGGAGGATTGCCGAGCCATGACTCGCCCCTACGAGGCGGTCTACGTCTTCGACTCGACGCTCGAAGACACCGCCATCAACGAAAAACTGACCCGATTTCAGGAGCTGCTCGGGAACCCCGGCGACCTCGCGGTCGACCATTGGGGCCGCCGGCAGCTGGCTTATCACATCGGTCGCAAAGACACCGGCTACTACGTCGTGGCCCGGTTCAGCGCCGATCCCTCCGTGCTCCCCGAGTTCGAGCGCGCCCTGAAGCTCGACGACGGCGTGCTGCGCTATCTGGTGGCGCTGCACGAGCATGAGACGGGGGCCCCGCCGATGAGCGAGGAGGAGATGGCCGCGGCTGCGCGCCGCCACGACGACGACGACGACGAGGACTGACCCATGCGCCGCCAACACAAGACCTGTCCCTTCTGCGAGTCCCGCGTGCGCTTCGTCGACTACAAGGACGACCGCACCCTCGGGCGCTTCATCACCGATCACGGCAAGATCCTGCCCAGCCGCCTCAGCGGGACCTGCGCCCGGCACCAGCGCCAGCTGGCCACGGCCATCAAGCGGGCGCGATTCCTGGCGCTGATCCCCTACACGCGGGGCACGCAGAGCTAGCATGACCGCGCCCGTCGCGCCGGCGCCGGCCCGGACGGAGCATGGGTGGGGCAAGCTCGTGCTGGCCCTGCTCGCATTCCTGTTCGTGCCGAGCATTCCGCAGCTGCGCGCGCTGCTGCCCGTTGAGGACACGCTGGTCCTGCTCGTGCCGGCGCTCGCCGCCTGCTTCGTCGTGGGCTGGTGGGCCGGGGGACGGCTCACCCTGACGCTCGTGTTCGTGGCCCTCGCGGTGTACGTGGTGATGCAGCGGCCCGACGTGCCGTCGGTATTCGTGAACGTGCAGCGCGGATGGAGCCTGCTCCTGGCCGGCGCCTTCGGGCTCGTATGCCTGTTCGGCGTGCGGCGCCCGCTGTTCGTGCGCGCGCTCGCCGCCCTGGCCATCGCGCTTCTCCTGGCCGTCGCGATGAGCGCGCTGGGGCCGATCTCCGGGACGGAAGTGCAGAAGGCGATGACCTCGGAGCTGGACGGCCGGGCCCAGGCCTCGATGCACACGCTGGACAGCGTGATCAACGCGCACCCGAAGGAGTGGAACGACCTGGTGAAGAAGATGCCCCTGGTCGCGCAGTTCCCCGCCGAGACGGAGCGCGACCTGAAGGCGTTGGCCTCCGCGGGAGCCGGGCACTATCCGTCGCTACTGCTCCTCGAGTCACTCGTGGCCCTGGCCATCGCCTGGGCCGTCTACCATCGCATCGGCCGGGCGCGGTTGGGACCGCCGCTCGCGCCGCTGCGCGAATTTCGCTTCAACGACCATTTCGTCTGGGGCCTGATCGTGGGCCTCGGCTTCGTGTTCCTGCCGCTCGTGTCGCACTTCAAGCTGTTCGGCGAGAACCTCCTCGTGTTCTTCGGCGCCCTCTACGCCGTGCGCGGTCTCGGGGTGCTGTCGTGGTTCCTGGCGCCCGGCGCGCTGACGGTCATCGCCATCGTCGGGTTCGCGATGCTCTGGGCGCCGTTCCTCAACGTCATCGCCGCCGCCGGATTCCTCTTGTTGGCGGTCGCCGCCTTCGGACTCGGCCTGGGAGACACCTGGGCCGACTGGCGGCACCGCGCACGTCCCACTTCGTAATCGGTTTCGGGTATCCTCATGGACATCATCCTTCGCCAGGCCATCGAAAATCTCGGCAAGCCCGGAGACGTGGTCTCGGTCCGCGCGGGCTACGCCCGCAACTACCTGCTGCCGCACGGCCTCGCCTACGAGGCGACGCCTGGCAATCTCAGGCGCATCGCGCAGGAACGGTCGCGGCTGGAAGCCGCCGAGAGCGCCCGGCGCGACTCGGCCCAGGGCATCGCCGCCCAGCTCGAGCAGGTCTCGCTCACCTTCTCGGCGCGCGTCGGCGAGGAGGGCAAGCTGTTCGGATCGGTCACCGCGGCCGACATCGCGCAGCAGCTCGAAGCGCAGGGGCTCCACATCGAGCGCCGCATGATCGACCTGCACGAGCCGATCAAGGCCCTGGGCGTTTACAAGGTGCCGATCCGCCTGCACGCCGACGTAAAGCCTGAAATCCGGGTTTGGGTGATCAAGCAGTAGCAGTCGTCCGTTCCGACGCTCGCCTGCTCCACGCCGCCGGCCGCTCCGCAGCCGGTGGCGCGTCGTGCAGCCTCCCGTCACTCCCCGGGTCCGGTTAAGCTACGACATGCCATCACCCTCCCCCGCTCCTTCCGTGTCCGACCTCGTCCAGCGGGCGGCGCAGGCATGCCTCGAGCACAAGGCTGCGAACGTCGTCATCCTGGATCTGCGGGGTGTGTCCGACATGACCGACTTCTTCGTGATCGCCAGCGGCACGTCCGATACACATGTGCGCGCACTCGGTGAGCACGTGATGGAAGCGCTGGCCGAGGCAGGGCAGCGACCGCACCACCAGGAGGGGCTCACGAAGGGACGGTGGGTGCTGCTCGACTACGTGGATTTCGTGGTGCATCTGTTCCACCCGTCGCTGCGCGAGTTCTACCAGTTGGAGCGCCTGTGGGGCGACGCCGAGGAGGTGGCCGTGGGCGCCCAGGAGGCGGGTGCGTGACACGCCGCGGGGCGGCGCTCGCCGGGCTCGCGCTTGCCGCCCTCGCCGCGCGGCCGGCCGCCGCGCAGGACTACTTCGGCCAGAACCAGGTCCAGTACACGAATTTCAGCTGGCACCTGCTCGAGACGCCGCACTTCCTCATCTACTACTATCCGGCCGAGCGCCAGGCGACGACGAACGCGGCGCGCATGGCGGAGCGCGACTACGCGCGGCTGTCACGCCTGCTCGAGCACCACTTCATCGAGAAGAAGCCGATCGTCCTGTTCGCGTCGCGCACCGACTTCGCGCAGAACAACGTCACCGGCGATCTCGGCGAGGCGACGGAAGGTGTGACCGAGGCCCTGCGCCACCGCATCCTGCTCAACTTCACCGGCGACTACCGCAGCTTCGAACAGGTGCTCATGCACGAGATGGTGCACGAGTTCCAGTACGACGTGTTCGCGCATGGACACGCCGGCAGCGGGCTCCAGACCCTCGCCCAGGTCAATCCGCCGCTCTGGTGGGCGGAGGGGATGGCCGAGTACCTCTCGCGCGGCCCGAACACGCCGCTGACCGACATGTGGATGCGCGACGCGGCGCTCAACGGCAACATCCCCACGATCAAGGAGATGACCGACGACCCGGACAAGTACTTCCCCTACCGGTTCGGGCAGTCGCTGTGGGCGTACATCGGGCAGCGGTGGGGGGACGACGTGATCGGTCAGATCCTGCGCGCCACGCCGAGCCTCGGCGTGGAGAAGGCCATCCAGCGCGTGACCGGCGAAACGTACGCCGAGCTCGGCGAGGACTGGAAGGACTACCTGCAGCGGCGGTACCTGCCGGCGATCGCGCACCTGTCCCGCGTGCGCGACGTGGCGAAGCCGCTGCTCGACCAGCAGCGGACCGGCGGCAACATGTTCGTCGCACCCTCGCTCTCGCCCCACGGCCGCTACATCGCGTACCTGGGGAACGGCAGCCAGGCGCGCGGGCAGGTGTTCATCGACCTGTGGCTGGCCGACGCGAAAACGGGCCGCCGGCTCGCCCGGCTGGTCAAGAGCACGACCAACCCCAACTTCGAGGCGCTGCGGGTGGTCTACTCGCAGAGCGCCTTCTCCCCCGACGGGAAGCGGCTCGCGTTCACGGCCCAGTACGCCGGGCGGGACGTGCTGTACGTGCTCGACGTGGCCACGCGCCGCGTGATCGTGCGGTTCGACGATCTGCCCTTCGAGAGCGTCAGCAACCCCACCTGGTCGCCCGACGGTCGGCGCATCGCCTTCAGCGGCGACGAGGGGGGGATCACCAACCTGTGCATCGTGAACGCCGCAGGCGGCGGGCTGGTGCGCCTGACCCACGATCAGTACGCCGACCTGCAGCCGGCCTGGTCGCCCGACGGGAAGACAATCGCCTTCGTGACCGACAGCGGCCCGCACGCCAGCCTCGCGCTCCTCCGATTCCCGCGCTGGCGCATCGCCCTCTATGACCTGTCCTCGGGCGCGATCCGGCTGCTCCCCGATCAGGCGGGGCTGAACCTGAATCCCCAGTGGTCGCCCGATGGCACGTCGATCGCCTATGTGTCGGACCGCGCCGGCACCGCGAACATCTTCCTGTACCGCCTCGCGACCCACGAGCACTACCAGCTCACGGACCTCGTCGGCGGCGTGTCCGGGATCGCGGAGTACAGCCCCGCCATCACCTGGGCCCGCGACGCCGACCAGCTGGCCTTCGCCTACTACTCCGACGGCAAGTACACGGTGTGGCGGCTCGACCACCCGGAGCGGCTGGCCACGACACCCTTCCGGCAGTCCTCCGTGGTGGCGGACCTGCCGGCGCTGAAGCCGGTGCGCCGCGATTCCACGTCGCTCCGCCAGCGCGCCGATTCGGAACAGGTGAGCGTGACCCAGATGCTCGACAACATGTCGCGGGGGCTGCCCGACACGAATCGCTTCCGGGACGTGCCCGCGGCGCTGCGCTTCCGCCCCGACTACGTGGCGCGCCCGACGATCGGGTACGCCCCCGACAACTACGGGCGCAACCTGTTCGGCGGAACCACGATCGTGATGAGCGACATGCTGGGCAACCACCGCGTCGCCTTCTCGGGCGAGATCAACGGACGCTTGACCGAGGCACGGCTGTACCTGGGATTCACGAACCTCGCGCACCGATGGCAGTACACACTCGGATTCGCCCAGTCGCCGTTCTACTTCCTCACCGGCGATTCCGTGGTCCTGAACCCGACGAACCCATCCAACGGCGCCGAGCATCAGCAGATCAGTACCTACGTGGAGCGGCAGCTCTACGGCCTCACGGACTACCCGCTGAACCGCTTCGCACGCATCGAGATCGGCGGCGGGTTCAACAACATCGATCGGGAGCAGTGGTTCATCAGCCGGTCGCTGAGCAACGGCATCTCGGTCTCCCCGTTCAAGTTCGACAGCACGCGCCGGAACCACAGCCTGGACTACGTCGACGGGCACCTGGCGTACGTGTTCGACAACTCCCTGTACACCGCCACGGGTCCGATCGCCGGCCACCGCTACCGCCTGCAGATCACACCGGTGATGGGCGCCTACCGCTGGATCGAGTACCTGGCGGACTACCGCCGGTACGACCCGATCATCTTCAACGAGCTGACCCTGGCGACGCGGCTGTACGCGAATATCGCCGTGGGACGGGACGAGACGGCGTTTCCGAAGTACATTGCGCGCAGCGATTTCGTGCGCGGCTACGACCGTACCAACGAGTTCTCCTCCAGCTGTCCCGTCATCGGTGCCAATGCCTCCAACTGCAGCGCCCTCCAGCTGCTGGGCAGCCGTGTCATGGTCGCGAACGTCGAACTGCGATTTCCGCTCGTCCGCAAGATCGACCTCGGCGTGCTGCCGGTGTCGACCCCGCCGCTGGACGGGCTGCTGTTCTACGACGAAGGTCTGGCCTGGTCGCATGGCCAGTCCGTGTACGGCTCGCGTCCGCCCAATTATGATCTCACCCGCCAACGGTATCCGCTGCGCAGCTACGGAGTGGGCTTGCGCCTGAACCTGTTCAACTACGCACTCGTCACGTGGACCTACGCGATCCCGCTGGATCAGCCGGGGCGCCACGGATTCTGGACCTGGTCGCTGTGTCCCAGCTTCTGACGCGCCGGACGGCGACGGTGGTGCTCGTCGCCGCCCTCGCCGCCGCCTGCGGCGAGCCGAAGGGGCTCGTGCACGTGAGTGCGGCCGGCAGCGGCTCGCAGAGCGGTCCCGACGCGCTCGTCCTCCGCGTGCCGCGCGCCGGCGGGACGCCGCACGTCTATGCGTACACGCACCTCGATTCGGTGGTGTGGACGGGCTCCCAGCAGGTACCCGCCATCTCCCGCGTCCTCGGTTTCGACGACGAGGCCGGCTCTCTGCTGCTGCTCGACACGAAGGACCAGCCGGTCCGCCTGGATCTCCGGCTGGGCGCCGCCGATCACCCGTCGGCCGTCCCCGTGCGCGACGCCGTCTCCGAGGACGGGGCCACGGCCTATGGCATCGACGCCCAGGGCAACGTGGTGCGGTTCACCGCCGCGTCCAGCTGGACCTACAAGCCCCCCGCGCCCGCCCGCGCCGTCTTCCCGCAGGACGACGGCGCGCTGATCGTCGTCGCGGGCACCGGGGCGCGGACGACTGCCTGGAAGCTCTTCCCCCCCGAATCGAAGATCGTCGACTCCACGCACTTTCCCTCCGCCTGGCGCCTCCTGCCCAGCCAGGTGGGCGAGCGGCTCTACCTCGTCGTCGATTCGGGGCTGGTGAGCCTCGCCACGCGCACGCTCAAGTGGAATCGGCCGGTGCGGTTCCGCTCGCACATCCTCGCCGCCGTCACCACGCCGAGCGGCGATCGGGTGTTCGTGCTCAGCGACTCCAGCCGGCAGTTGGCCGTCGTGGACCGCTACCGCGACGCCGTAGCGGCCCACATCACCCTGCCGGGGCAGGCCGCCGCGTTGCGCATCGATCCACTGGGCCGCTACCTGCTGGCGCGCGTGGCCGGGCAGGACTCCGCCTGGGTCGTTTCAGTGGGGACGTACCGGGTGCTCGGCGCGGTCGCCACAGCCTGGCGCCCCGACCTGCCCTTCGTGGGCCTCGACGGCGCGATCGCGCTGGACCAGGGCAACGACGTCGTCTTCATCGACGGCGAGACGCTGCGCCCCGCCGAGCGCGTGCGCGGCGGCGCCGCTGACCTCTGGTATCCGTTCCGCTGGAACGGCTTCCGGCCGCGCGTCTCATCGCTCGACCAGCCCGTGAGCTTCAACCTGGGCGCGGCGGATAGCGCCCGCACCGCCATCGACGCCGCCGCCGCCGATTCCGCGGCGCGGGCCGCGCAGCTCGCC